>JADYYE010000106.1 GCA_020853815.1 Phycisphaerales bacterium | reverse complement strand
TCCAGCGCGCCCGCCCTCGGCATCGCCGGTCAGTTCCTCGATGACATCCAGGTCGACTTCCTCATCCAGGCGACCCAGGCCGATCGCCGCTCCGTTCGACTCAACGCCCCACGACTCACCCTCACCAACGGGCAGACCTCAAACGTCAGCGTCACCACCCAGATCGCCTACGTCACCAACCTCACCGCCGTCGTCAGCGACTCCGCCGCCGCCTTCGAGCCGCGGATCGGCATCGCGTTCGATGGCGTCCTCCTCGTCGTCGAGGGCACCGTCTCCGCCGATCGACGCTACGTCACCATGAACGTGCAGGTCTCCGTCTCCAAGCTCGACGGGTTCAAGGAAAGCTCCGTCACCGCCGTCGCCGGTGGACGACTCGTCAACTCCGCCGACACCCAGTCCTTCTTTCAGCTCCCCACCAGCACCGTCACCCAGCTCTCCTCCACCGTCACCATCCCGGACCAGGGCACCATCATGATGGGCGGCCAGCGCGTCACCAACGAGTTTGACGTCGAGACCGGCGTCCCCGTCCTTTCCAAAATCCCCATCGTCAACCGCCTCTTCAGCAACCGCATTAAGGCCAAGGACGACCACACCCTCCTCATCCTCCTCAAGCCCACCATCCTCATCCAGAACGAGCAGGAAGAGAAAAACTTCCCCGGTCTCCTCGACACCCTCCGCGCCCCCTACGGCGGCTGATCGACCTATTCGCACCACCAAGGCCGGGCCTTTGCCCGGCCTTTTTTTCGCGCTCATCACGCCCCGCAATCCCCGCCGCCGCGTTCAGGGCCTCTATCATCCTCATCCCCGGCGTCACCCCCGACGCCCCAAGGAGCCCGCACGATGGCCCAGGCCGATTCCAGGCTTCGCGTCCGCCGACAGGACAGCATCACCCTCGTCGAGTTCATCGATCGCAACATCCTCGACGAGGCCAACATCCAGTCGATCGGCGAGGAGATCTCCGCGCTCATCGAGGCCGAGAGCGGACCCAAGCTGCTCATCAGCTTCTCCAACGTCGACCACCTCTCATCCGCCGCCCTCGGCACCCTCATCACCATCCGGAACAAGGTCCGCGATCGCAGCGGGCAGCTGCGCCTGGCCAACATCGATCCGCAGATCTACGAGGTCTTCGTCATCACCCGCCTGCACAAGATGTTCAGCATCCACGAGACCACCGACGACGCTCTCAAGAGCTTCGAGTGAGCCCGCTCGCCCCGCCGCACGCACGCGTCCCGGCCACGATGAGCCACCAAAGCCACCACCCCCGCTACGACGTTTCGGTCATGCTCACCGGCGACCGCGCGCAGATCGACCAGATCGAGCAGGACATCATGGCCCGCCTCGAACAATTCGCCTACACCAAGGCCTCCCGCTTCGCCGTCAAGCTCTCCATCGAAGAGGCCGTCGCCAACGCCTTCAACCACGGGCACAAGCACCTCCCGCCCGGCGTGCCCGTCCGCCTCGAATACTCCCTCGCCCCCGATGAAGTCCGCGTCGCGGTCGAAGACCAGGGCCCCGGCTTTGTACCCGCCGACGTTCCCGATCCGACCATGGACGAGAACATCGAGCAGCCCAGCGGCCGAGGCATCATGCTCATCCGCGCCTACATGTCCAGCGTCGCCTTCAGCGGCACCGGCAACCGTATCGAAATGACCTACAAGAAGCCGGCGCCGAAAGCCTGACACAACGCACATTTCCTCATCAGCACCGCGCACAAGGCATATCAGCACACGCTCGCTTGGCCGCGAGCGGAGCGATCTTGGGGCACGGCGATCCCGCCCGCTCGTTGATGTGCTTTGGGCTCATGTGCCGTGTGCCTTCTGGCCCCGCCCGCACCTGACCTCCCGATCCGAATATCTTGCGAACGAATTGCCGATCGCCGCTGAAACTGAATCTCAACTGCGATAGAATTGCACATCGAGCACGGCCCGCGCCACACCGACGTTGGAGCTCCCCATGTCCCTGAAGTTCCCGATCTATCTCGACCACGCCGCCACCACCCCGTGCGATCCACGCGTCGTCGAGGCGATGCTCCCCTACTTCACCGAGAAATTCGGCAATCCCGGCAGCCGCAACCACAGCTTCGGCTGGGAAGCCGAGGCCGCCGTCGACACCGCCCGTGAGCAGGTCGCCGCCGTCCTGGGCGCGACCGACAAGGAAATCATCTTCACCTCCGGCGCGACCGAATCGAACAACCTCGCGCTGCGCGGCGCGGCCTTGATGTACGAGAAGAACCCCGCGGGCTCGGGCAAGTGCCGCGGACACATCATCACCAGCACCATCGAGCACAAGGCCGTGCTCGATCCCTGCAAGCGGCTCCAGAAGGAGGGCTTCGAGGTCACGTTCCTCGATCCGCCCGCCGACGGCATCATCACCGCCGACATGGTCAAGGCCGCCCTCCGCGACGACACCATCCTCGTCTCCCTCATGTGGGCCAACAACGAGATCGGCACCATCAACGACATCCCGGCAATCGGCGCGATGCTCAAGGCCAGCGGGCGCGAGATCATCTTCCACACCGACGCCACCCAGTGGGCCGCCAAGATGCCCACCAACGTCGAGAAAGACGCCGTCGATCTCCTCAGCATGTCCGGGCACAAGATCTACGGCCCGAAGGGCGTGGGCGCCCTCTACGTCCGGCGCCGCCGCCCGCGCGTCCGCCTCACCTCGCTCGTCGACGGCGGCGGCCAAGAACGCGGCTTCCGCTCCGGCACGCTCAACGTCACCGGCATCGTCGGGCTGGGCAAGGCGTGCGAGATCGCACTCCACGAGATGGACCGCGACACCGCCCGTCTCGCCAAGATGCGCAAGCGTCTCGAAGAGACCATCACGGCTCAGCTCGATTCGACCCAAGTCAACGGGCACCGCGAGAAACGCCTGCCGCACATCGCCAACATCTCCTTCGGCTTTGTCGAGGGCGAGAGCCTGATGATGGCGTGCAAGGAAATCGCGTGCTCGTCCGGCTCGGCCTGCACCAGCGCCAGCCTCGAACCCAGCTACGTGCTCAAGGGCCTGGGCGTCGGCGATGAACTGGCCCACAGCTCCCTCCGCCTGTCGCTGGGCCGCTGGACGACGGACGAACACGTGGACTACGCGATCGAGAAGATCGTGGCGGCGGTCCGAAAGCTGCGTTCGCTCTCGCCGCTCTACGACATGCACAAGGAAGGGATCGACCTGTCGAAGGTGGAGTGGTCAGGGCACTGAGGAGAGGCACTGGGCACTAGGCATAGGGCACTAGGGCCGAAGCGAGACGAGCGAGACTGCAATCTGAGTTCTTCCGAGTGCCTAGTGCCAAGTGCCTAGTGCCTCGATCAGAAGGAGCACCCCATGTCATACGGCCCCAAAATCATCGACCACTACGAAAACCCCCGCAACGTCGGAAACTTCGGCACCCAGGCCGACGTGAAGACCCGCAAGGACGTCGGCGTCGGTCTCGTCGGCGCGCCCGAGTGCGGCGACGTCATGCAGCTCCAGATCAAGGTCGACCAGACGACAGGCAAGATCGAGGACGCCAAGTTCAAGTGCTTCGGCTGCGGCTCGGCCATCGCCTCAAGCTCCCTCGCCACCGAATGGCTCAAGGGCAAGACCCTCGACGAGGGCCTGGCGATCAAGAACACCCAGATCGTCGAGGAGCTGAGCCTCCCGCCCGTCAAAATCCACTGCTCCGTGCTGGCCGAGGACGCCATCCGCGCCGCCATCGCCGACTACAAGGCCAAGAACGGCCTGCCCGCCGACGCCGACCACGCCCAAAGCCACTAAGCAAGCAACGGCTCGCCCCGCGCCACCGTCCCTACGGCTCGCGCCTGGCCACCCCGCCCTGTCAACCTTCGCAGAGCCCACGATCCGGCGTGGGCTTTTTTAGTATTGGCCGCAGGCCGACAGCCGGTGACGACTTGTCTTCCCTGTCTCGCTGTCTCGCTGTCTCGCTGTCTCGCTGTCTCGCTGTCTCGCTGTCTCGCTGTCTCGCTGTCTCGCTGTCTCGCTGCCTTCCCTGTCTCGCTGCCTTCCCTGTCTCGCTGCCTTCCCTGTCTCGCTGCCTTCCCTGTCTCGCTGCCTTCCCTGTCTCGCTGTCTCGCTCCACCGAAAAAAACGGGCGGGTCCGAAGACCCGCCCGTCGAGTGAGATCACAAACTCAACCAACCGCGATCAGCGGCGGCGACGGCTCACGAGGAGGCCGCCGAGGCCGAGCAGCGCCGCAGCGCCGGGGGCCGGAACCGCATCAACGACCACATCGTCGACCTGGACGTACCAGTCCCAGTCGCCGGTGTTGGGGTCGTAGTAGTGGAAGCCGATGTTGACGGTGTTGCCGCCGTAGGCCGAGATATCGATCGTCTGGCTGGCGCCGGGGAGGGCCTGGAAGCCGCCCGTGTCGGCCTGGGTGCTCCAGAGCGTCGACCAGCTGCCGCCGCCGTCGGTCGAAATCTCGACGGCGAAGACGTCGAGCAACGCGAAGTTCTGATAGTTGTAGTTGAACGACACGCTGGCCGGGCCGGCGCCGATGGCGATGCCGGGGGAGACCATGCGGGTGTCGAACTCGCCCGACGCGAAGTCAGAGCTCGCGGTCGCGGCATTGCCCGAACCGCCGGTCCAGTTGCTGTAGCCGTAATCGCCCATGGACTTCCAGAGCGCCTTGCCGGTGCCCGCGAGGTCCTGAACGGTGAACGAGCCGGTGCCCGAATCGAACGACTCGGTGAACACCACCGCGGCCGACGCGGTGCCGGCCATGGCGGCGAGCGCCAAAGCAGCGAGAATCTTCATATCAACCCTCCCAATCTCAAAACAACAGCCACAAACACTCGGTTTGATGGCAGCGCCCGGAAATGCGCAGCCGACCGAGGAGACAGCAAACTTGTGGGCTTGGAGGTACCCTCCCCTCACCCTGAGAAATGCAGGTTACCGACAAACACCTCCACAGTCAACGCTTCCATCACCGATTTTTGCGCCAATCTTCGTGCCGGTTGAAAACCCCAACCACATCCCCACACCTCCAAATCACGCTCGCCAAACTCACGCCCCAAGCTATACTTGCCTCAACCAACCCCGCCCGCGTCGGCGGCGGTCGCGACGGATTTCCGCTCGCAAGGAGGTATCTCATGGCCGGTACGACCACGGTTCCCCAGCCCGAAACGTCGAACAGCGGCATCGTGCTTTCCGAGATCGCCGCCCGTGAGATCAAAAACATCATCCAGCAGCAGGAGCTGGATGCCGAGAAAGTCCGTCTCCGTGTGGGAGTCAAGGGCGGAGGCTGCTCCGGCTTCAGCTATCTCCTCGACCTCACCGAATCGCAGAAGGACTCCGACGAGATCTTCGAGCAGCACGGGATCAAGATCATCTGTGATCCCAAGAGCATGCTCTACCTGAGCGGTGTGACCATCGACTTCAAGGACGAAATCATGGGCCGCGGGTTCGTGTTCCACAATCCCAACGCCACGTCGTCCTGCGGGTGCGGTTCGAGCTTCTCCGTCTGAACAGTCCGGCCAACTCCACGAAATCCGAAACCACCCGAATGGGTGGTTTTTTGTTGGCCCGGGCAAGCACGGACCGGCAATCGCACCTGAAACCGGCGAAACTCCCGATGGATATTGGACTTGCGGAGTTTCGCAAAGGGCGATAATCTGGGGCATGGGAGCGATCGTGGGGATCGCTCCAGTTCACGGTGCATCCGTTCGTGGGGACGTTCGGGCGTGCCGGTGCGATGGTCGCGGGTGAATCGGTGCGCATGAGGCGCCACAGCGCGGGCACGAAGCCCGCCAGCGCGGCATGGCCCGATCGCGGCGGCGATCGCGATTCGGAGAGCCGCGGCTCGGGAAGGACTCATGAGCCATTCCGCCATGCCTCTCGACACTGGTCTTGGCTATGCGCCACCGGTCGTGACGCAGTTCAGTGTCTTCCTTCCCAACAAGGTGGGCCGCCTCTTCGACCTTGTGCATTCTTTCGACGATGCGGCGTGCCAGATCTGCGCGCTGGCGGTCCACGAGGCCAGCGACCACGCCGTCGTCCGCATCATCTCCAACAACGCCGCCCAGGCCCGGGCGAAGCTCAAGGCCGACAACATGCCCTTCGCCGAGAAGGACCTGCTCGTCGTCGAGCTCTCCGCGGGCCACACGCTCTCGAGCCTTTGCCTGTGCCTGCTTGGTGCGGAGCTTTCGATCCAGTTTGCATATCCGCTGATGCTCCGCCCCAACGGCACGCCGACCATCGCGCTCGCCGTGGACGATCCAACCCTCGCCGGGCAGATTCTCCGCCGCAAGGAGTTCCGACTCTTCGGCGAGGGCGACCTGCCCGCCCGTCCGCACAAGCACGATCACTGATCGAGCGGCCCGCCGACATCGCCGAGCGCCGCGTCGATTCCGCCATACGATCCCGACATGTCATTCAACTCCGAGGTCGCGCTGCGCCTTGAGCGCATCGCGGTGATGCTCGACCTCCTGGGCGAGGACTCGTTCCGCTCGGCCGCCAACGCCCGCGCCGCTCGCGCCATCGCCGACCTCGCGACCGACCTTGCTCCGATCGCCGACGACCAGGCCAAGCTCCGCGCGATCCAGGGGATCGGCCCGAAGATCGCCGAGAAGATCGGCGAGTTTCATCGCACCGGGCGCATCGAAGAGCACGACGAACTGGTGACCAAAGTCCCGCCCGGTCTCTTTCCGCTCCTGGAGGTGCCGGGCCTGGGGCCCAAGACGTTGCGCACGCTCTGGACCCAGGGCGGCGTAACGGATCGCGCTTCACTCGATCGCATCATCGCGGACGGCTCGATCCTCTCCCTGCCGCGCATGGGCGAGAAGAGCGTCAGGAAGCTGAAGGACTCGCTCGCGTTCGCCTCGTCGCCATCGAACTCGCGCCTGCCGCTCGGCATGGCGATGCCGCTCGCCGAGGCGATCGTGGAGCATCTCCGAGGCCTGCCCGGCGCCGAGCACGTTTCCTACGCCGGCTCGCTGCGGCGCGGGCGCGACACCGTGGGCGATCTTGACTTTCTCGTCGGAAGCGACGACGCGCACGCGCCCAGTATCCTCAGGGCCTTCGCGGAAATGCCGCTGGTCTCCGGCGTGCTCGTCCACGGCGAGACCAAGTGCTCCGTGCGCCTGCGCCTCGAATCAAACTCCTCGCGCTGGGGCGAAGACCAGGCCGGCCCGCCCGCCCGCGAAATCCAGGCCGACCTGCGCGTCGTCGACGATTCCTGCTTCGGCGCCGCCCTCATGTACTTCACGGGCTCGAAGGACCACAACGTCGCGATGCGCCAGCGGGCGCTCTCACGCGGCCTGACGCTCAACGAATACGGCCTGTTCCCCAACGATGACGGGCCGACCCCGCCGCAAGCACGCGGCGTGAAGCCCGTCGCCGCCAAGACCGAGCGCCAGATCTACGGCGCGCTCGCACTCCCCGAATTCCCGCCGGAAATACGCGAGAATCGAGGCGAGATGGACCTTGCCGAAGTCCCCTCGCTCATCTCGATCGACGAGATCCGCGCCGAACTGCACGCCCACACCACCGCCTCCGACGGGCGACTCTCGATCCTTGAACTTGCCGCCGAGGCCAAGCGTCGCGGCTTCCACACCATCGCCGTCACCGATCACTCCAAGTCCTCCGCCGTCGCCGGCGGGCTGTCGCCCGAGCGACTGCGCGAGCACATCAAGGCCGTCCACGCGGCGCGGAACGAGATCGACGGCATCACGATCCTCGCGGGCTCGGAGGTCGACATCCTCGCGGACGGCGAGCTTGATTACGACGATGAACTCCTGGCCAAGCTCGACATCGTTGTCGCGAGCATCCACGCCGGGCTCTCGCAGGACGGCGCGACCGCGACGAAGCGTTTGCTCCGCGTGATCCAGCACCCACTCGTTCACATCATCGGGCACCCGACGGGGCGGCTGGTCAATCGCCGCCCGGGGCTGTCGCCCGACATGGGCGAGATCACGGCCGCCGCCCGCGAGCACCGCGTCGTGCTGGAGATCAACGCCCACTGGATGCGGCTTGACCTTCGCGACACGCACGTGAAGGCCGCGGTGGATGCCGGCTGCCTGCTTTCGATCGATTGCGACGTTCACGAGCGCGAGGACTTCGACAACCTGCGATATGGAATCCTGACGGGTCGGCGCGGCTGGCTGCCGACCGATCGGTGCATCAACACGTGGGCCGCCGACCGCCTGCACGCGTTCCTCCGAGAGAAGAGAAGCGGGCGCGAGCCCGCCAAGACGCCTCCCTCGCGTCCGCACCGGGCGTAAAGTCCCCGCATGTTTGAACGCCTCTCCGAAGGATTCTCCAACGCCCTCCGCCGCCTCTCCGGGCAGGCCACCATCACCGAGGACAACGTCCGCGACGCCATGCAGGACGTTCGCACCGCGCTCCTCGACGCCGACGTGCATCGCGACGTCGTCGAGCAGTTCTGCTCGTCGGTGATGGCGGACGCCGTGGGACAGGACGTCACCAAGTCCCTGCGCCCCGGGCAGGAGATGATCGGCATCGTCTACAATCGCCTCGTCGAAGTGCTCGGCGGCGATGCCAGCGCCGAGCCCTCGCTCGGCCTCACGCCCGACGGCACGATCCCCAAGGTCGCTCCGCCCCCCACCATCGTCATGATGTGCGGCCTGCAAGGCTCCGGAAAAACCACGACCTGCGGCAAGCTCGCCGCCTATCTCAAGAAGCGCGGGCGTTCCGTCATGCTCGCCGCCGCCGACCTCCAGCGCCCCGCCGCCGTCGAGCAGCTCCAGACCGTCGCCCGCCAAGTGCAGGACGAAATGCCCGGGAGCGCGATGGTTCACTGCTACGCCGAGCCCGAGAAGGTCGCGGAATACGGCAAGGCCGTCGGCGTCGCGGTCGGCGTCTGCCAGCGGGCGCTCTCCGCCGCGATCAAGGCGGGCGTGGACACGCTGATCCTCGATACCGCCGGGCGTCTGCACGTCAACGACGACCTGATGAACGAGCTGCAGGCGGTGCGCAAGCTCCTCAACCCCCACCAGATTTTCTTCGTCGTCGACTCCATGACCGGGCAGGACGCCGTCAACTCCGCCAAGGCCTTCCACGAAAAACTCGAGTTCGACGGCGTCATCATGACTAAGTTCGACAGCGAGACCCGCGGCGGCGCGGCGCTGTCGGTCAAGCACGTCTCCGGCGCGTCGATCCGCTTCGTGGGCGTGGGCGAGAAGCTCGACGCCATCGAAGAGTTCCACGCCGACCGCTTCGCGAGCCGAATCCTCGGCATGGGCGACGTGCTGAGCCTGGTCGAAAAGGCTCAGACCGAAGTCAGCGAGCGCGACGCCCTGGAAATGCAGGCCAAACTCGAGAAGGGCGAGCTCACCCTCGACGACTTCCTCAAGCAGATGAAGACGCTCCGACGCATGGGACCAATGAAACAACTACTGGGCCTGCTCCCGGGCGTGGGCTCGGCCCTCAAAGACATCAACATCGATGAGGGACAGCTCGACCGCGTCGAGGCGATGATCCACTCCATGACGGTGAAAGAGCGCAAGAAGCCGAGCGTAATCGACCACCCGCGCCGGCGTCGCATCGCGTCGGGCTCGGGCACCGAACAGGCCGCCGTCGGCCAGCTCGTCAAGCAGTTCGAGACCGCGAGCAAAATGACCAAGCAGATGGCGGCCCTCTCCGCCAGCGGGCGCATGAAGGCCATGGCCTCGGGCGGCGCCGCACCTGACATGTCACAACTGCGACTCAAGGGCTCGTCGCACTCCTCATCGATCAAGGACCGCTTCAAGAAGCGGAAGAAGTAGCGAGACAGCGAGGCGTTCACGATCTCGAATCGCAAGCAATGGACAATCGATACAGGCCCACAGGGCACAGTCTCGCATCGCACATTGAAAAGCGAGACAGTCAGATCAACGCCGCACGGGCTTGATCACGTCAAGCGAATAGTGAACACTCCGCCACTCCAGCATTTCGCCACACCGCCAATTCGTCACTCGATCAGTAGCTCGACCGTCACGGAGAGCGTCTCCTTCCGTGACTCCGTGACTCCGTGACTTCCTAGTTCTCAAACTCCTCCGCGAACGCGTCGTAGTCGTCGCCGTTCACAAAGCCGTCGTGATTGAAATCGGCCCGCAGGTCCGCGGTGTCGAACCACTCCGCGAAAAGGTCGTAGTCGTCGCCGTTCACGAAGCCGTCGCCGTTCACGTCCGCCGGGTCGAGCGGGCACGACGCCACCGTCACGCGCACGTCGTCCACCGCGGCCTCAACAATCGATCCGCCGCCCAGGTCCTGCGCGACAAATCTGATCTTCATCGCCGCGCTCGGCGCGACGATCGAATCAACCACGAAGCTCTTGGAGACCCACGCGCCAGCGTTCTCCGTCACGGTCTCCAGCGTGTGCCACGTCGCGCCGTTGTCGTTCGAAATCTCGACCGGCATGTTGTCGGTGCCGGGGTTGCTCCCCTGGTTGTTGGAATACCAGCGCCAGTAGCTGACGATCGTGCCGTAGGAAACCGAGCCCGAGGACCCGAGGCCGTTGAACGCCGGCGAGGTCAGCGTCGTCTTTCCGCCGTCGATGTCGTAGTCGCCGACCGCGCCGCCGCGCCCGTCGGTGACGAAGCACTTGGTTCCCGAGGCGCTGTGGTCATCGCCGGGCTGGGCCGCCGTCGCGATCGGGTCGGCCAACTCCCAGCGCCCCGTCGTCGCGTTATCGCCGGCGGTCGTGAGCGACCAGCCGTTGTTGACTTCGCACGGGTCATCCAGGGTCAGCGTCAGCTCGGCCGCGGGCGTCGAGTAGAACGCCGCCGGCGCGTCGGCGGGCAAGCGGACCGTCTTGCCGCTGGTTGTCATCGCCTCGATGTAGAACTGCACCTGAGCGCCGCACCCCGCCGCCGGCAATGTCGCGCTGTAGAGCGACCCACCCAGCGACGCCAGCGCCGTCGGCGCAAACGAGCCCGAGCCCACCCGTGCATACGACTTGAGCGACGACGCGTTCAGCGTCTCGCCCGGAGACGCGCTCACGTTCACGCGAACCGTGCTCGTCGCGTTCGCCTCGACAAAGCTCGGCACGCCGTCGGGCAGCGAGATCTTCGCCGGGAACGCGATCGCGCTCGCCAGATCGATCATCCCCGCCATGATCTCTTCGCCGTTGGGGATGATCTGGTCAGCGGGAAGCACAAAGCCGTACGTCCCCGTGTCGCGAAGCTCGAAGCCCCACGCCAGGATCTTCCGCGGCGTGCTCCCAGCGCCGTAATACCAATCGCCGCTCGCGCCCGACGCCGGATAGATCGTCGTGTAGGTCGGGCCCGCGTCATAGAACTGCCCATGCACACCCTGGATCGCGCTCTGCATCGAGGCGTTGAGCTGGTTGAAGATCGACGAATCGGGCGGGAGCGTGCTCGTATAGCTCCACGGCGAAAGTATCAGCTGCGAATAGCTGTGGAAGTCGATCGCCGCCCGCAGACGCGTGTTCGCCAGAACCATGTCGCGCATCGCCTGCGTCTCGGGCTCGCTGAACGCCGAAGCGCCGCGGTACGTCTCGTCGCTCGGGCTCGTGCTCGCGCCCTCGCCGCCCCACTGGTAGCCCCAGTTGCGGTTGAGATCGACGCCGAACGACCCGCCGTTGTTGCGACGATTCTTCCGCCACAGGCGGTTCGTCGTCCATGTGTATTCGTACCCGTCCGGGTTCACCACCGGAACAATCACGATCTCCACCCGATCCAGAAGGTCCTTCACCGTCCCGCCCGACGCGTACTGGATCAGGAATTGATCGCCCAGGTACATGTTCACCATCGGGCTGATCCACTCCCGCGCGTGCTGGCACCCGTTGAAGAGAATCTGCGGGCGGCTCGCCTTGGGATACTCCGCCGACTCCGGGCCCGTGATCTTCACGCCCCTGATCTGCCGGTTCTCGAGCGAGTTTCCCACCACGAACGTGCTCGCCATCGCCGGGTACGCCGTCGACCACGCGCTCAGCTGCGTGTTGATCTCCGCCAGCGTCTTGTAGTTCTGGAACCACGCCAGGTCGCGCTGCTGACGCCGGCGCAGAATCTCCGCGCGCTCCGCGTCGAGCAGCCCCTGCACGTCCGCGATCAGCACGCGCGTCGGAAGGCCGAGCCCCTCGAGCGCCGCCTGCTTGGCGGGCGACACCTGCACATCCAGGCCGCCCAGGCCCGGGCTGTGCGTCCACACGTCGTCCGCCAGGCTCGTCACCGCCAGATACTCGCGCTGGTCCTTCACCGTCACGCGGTACACCTTGTGCCCGTCGTATCGGACCACCGGCTCCGTCGCGCCGGGCTCGATCTGCCCGCTCGCCACCGAGCCCGTCGACGTGACAAGAAACCCGGCGATCAGCATCGCCAACGCGGAAGCGCGATTCTTCATGGTCAACTCCAAAGCCTGCTCATTGATCGGTGCGTCCGATCTCCGTGACGGCTACGCACCCAAACGACCAGCCACCCATTCGTGCCGCGGACCCTTCCAGTTGCCCACCTTCTCCGGTAGAGGCGTTGGCCGCGACTCCCTTTCGGCCATTGTCCTCCAAACCGGGTGTCTTGCAACCCCCGGATCACCGCGTTTGTGCGCAATCTCGCGGTGATAGCCCAAATTCGCGCCCCGGGACTTGCGGCCACCCCGCCGCTCGATCAGAATCGACCCAGACCAATGACCATCCACCGAACAAACCCGGTTCATCCACGCCCGACAGGCCGCCCGCCAGTGCAGGTCGGCGTGCTCGCCTGCGTGCTGGCGGCCATCACTATCCTGCTGCCCGCGCGAACGCACGCGCAGGTCAAGGGCTTCGAGTTCCAGAAGGGGTTTGCCCAAGTGTTCGAGAACGGTGCCGTCGCCGCGGATCACTCCATCGCCAGCCAGGCCGGCGCCGAAATCCTCCGCGCCGGCGGCAACGCCGTCGACGCCGCCGTCGCCACCTCACTCGCGCTCTCGGTCGTCCGCCCCTACTCCTGCGGCATCGGCGGGGGCGGATTCATGATCGTCCATCTCGTCGATCACCCAACCCACCCGCCCATCGACATCGCCATCAACTACCGCGAGCAGTGCCCGGGCGCGTATATGTCTGACTACTACGAGAAGTGCGACCTCGCCGGGCTGGGCGAGCACACCAGCACCCACGGCGGGCGGGCCGTCGCCATCCCCGGCACCGTCGCCGGCCTGCTCCACGCCCTCGAGCGCTACGGCACGATGACGCGCGCTCAGGTTTTCGCACCGGCGATCCGCGCCGCCGAAGAAGGCTTCCTCGTCGACGAGCACTACGCGACCAGCATCCGCGAGCCCGAGGTGATGGGCTTCCTGAAGGACCGACCCGATCGCCAAGCGCAGTTCTCATTCATCTGGAATCGCTTCCTCAGCCGAGGCGAGATCAAGGTCGGCGATCGCGTCCGCCTGCCGGAACAGGCCGAGGCGCTGCGCCTCATCGCCCGCGACGGCAGGGACGCGTTCTACAAGGGCCCGATCGCCGAATCGATCGTCAAGGCGGTGCGGCTTGCGGGCGGCGAGATGACGCTCGCGGACCTCGAGAATTTCAAGGTGGCTGAGGCCGAGCCGCTGCGGGCCGAGTTCATGGGACGCCGGCTCATGATGATGCCGCCGCCCTCGTCGGGCGGGATCGCGGTAGCGCAGGTCTTCGAGATGCTCGAACTTCGCCCGGAGCTAACGCGGAGCGGCTTGAACAGCACGCCGTACATCCACGCGGTGACAGAGGCGCTCAAGCACGCCTTCGCCGATCGCGCCCGGTACGTCGCGGACCCCGCGTTCGTGCCCGTGCCGACCGACTCGCTGCTCGCGCCCGGGTACATCCGCTCGCTGGCTTCTCGCATCGATCCCTCGCGAACACTTGAAGCGTCCCAGTACGGCGGACAGGAGCCGGTCGATCAACTCCCCGAGGACCACGGAACCAGCCACCTCTGCGTGGTCGATTCCAAGGGCAACGCCGTCGCGTGTACCGAAACGATCAATCTCATCTTCGGATCGCTGGTGTGCGCCGAGCCATTCGGCTTCATCCTGAACAACGAGATGGACGACTTTGTCACGCGGCGCGGGACGGCCAACGCCTTCGGGCTCGTGGAATCCGAGAAGAACATGCCGTCGCCGGGGAAGCGGCCTCTCTCGTGCATGTCGCCCATCATCGCGGTGGACGAGAAGGGCGTGGCGCTGGTGGCGGGCGCGGCGGGCGGGCCGCGAATCATCACGAGCACGGTACAGGTGGCGTTGAATGTTTTGCAATGGAATCTGCCGGCCGAGCAGGCGATGCTCATGCCGCGATTCCATCATCAGTGGACGCCCAACACGTTGCAGATGGAGGCGTCACTGCGCGGCGGAGCAACAGCGCAAGAGCTTGCGAAGCTCGGTCACGAGGTGACGACACGCAAGGCGGTCGGAAACGCGCAGCTGATCCGCCGCGCCAAAGACACCAAGGGTTACGAGGCGGCGTGCGATCCGCGGAAGGGCGGCCTGCCGGCTGGACATTGATCTAAGTCAAGCAATAACCTCTGTTTAGACCACGATTGCGACACGATCTGGTCTCCTCAGCAACCGCACGCTCGGAACGCAGTTCCCCCCGCCATCCGCCAGGGTCTCGGGCGTCCATTGTGTCCGATCGCTTCAACAACTCGGTCTGGAATCATGTGGAAAACCTTGAATGACCTTGCAGCCTCCGTCCGAAAAACATAGATTGTGGTCAGAAGTGGAGGTCCACATGTTGGCAGAACGGGGTGTCAAGGCGTGTGTCGCGGGCGGTCTACTTCTCACACTCACATCGTGCGTGATGCCTCAGCCATTCGCGCCGGGAGCTCCCGGGCCCAATGACAGGGCTAAAGCCCATCTCCAGAACGCGGACCTCTCGGGCGTATTGCGAACCGAGTCTTTCGTAGTGGAAGCCGGGGAGCAACTGACATTTGCGGACGGATTCGAGTTGTTCGCAAGCGGCGACGTCGTGATTCATGGTTCACTTGTCGGGGTATCGATTCCGGGCGAATCAGCAGGCGGCCACGGAGCGTCCGGGCGGATCGTGTGCGATACTCAAATCGTGATCCTGGGTGAATTGCGAGCGGGCCACGGCATGGCGGGAACGGCGACTCGCCTCGATGGCGGCAACGGTGGGTCGCTCGAGTTGATCGCGCCGCGGATCGTCTGCGCCTCGGGTCGAATCGGCGGCGCGTTGGGCGGCGATGGAGCTCCCGGCTATCCCGGCGGTGGCAACGGCGGGAGCGGCGGCAACGCGACGGTCATGGCGGACTTCTTCGTGGACTTGGAAGGGAACCCCGCAGAGGTGATCGGCGGAGACGGCGGATTCGGCGGCGACGGGGCCTCGGACCCCGAGGGCCTTTCCGGCAACGGCGGAGGCGGAGGCAATGGCGGGAATGGCGGCAGCGCCGTGGCGTCGCTGTACCCCGAGCCCTCGGACGACACGCGTGCGAACGGGAACAACGGGAGCATCGGCTCCAACGGAATGAGCGTCACGGGCTCGCAGACCGGAGGCGGAGGTGACGACGGCAACGCGTGTCAGGACGGTGAACATGGCTCGGCCGGATCAACCGCCACGGGCGGTCCGGGGGGAAAAGGTGGTGACGGGGGGAACGCGTCCTCGCCCGGCGGGTTCGGCGGAACGGGCGGAGGCGGCGGCACGGGCGGGAGTGGAACCGGGAGCAATGGCAAACGAGGCGGCAAGGGCGGAGATTGCTGTTCGCCCCCCGAACATAGCGGACCCGGCGGCAATGGTGGCGACGGCGGCGACGGCGGCGTTGGGACCGGTGGCCGCGGCGGCGACGGTGGCAAGGGTGGAAACGGCTTTGGGTCCGGCTACATCGGGGGAGCGGGCGGCGACGGGGGAAGCGGGGGAACGGGCGCGGGCGGGAGCGGAGGACCCGCGGGAAATGGCGGAAACGGCACACCGGGGGGCGGGGCGGGCGTTTCGGGGTCGGGCGGGCAAGGCGCGGGTGGGCAGCCCGGAACCGGCAAACCCGGGGGGCAACCGAACGGCGCCAACGGAACCGACGGACAAGTTGGACAGGGAGTAACCGGCTCAAACGGCGGCGGGGCGAACCCCGGCGACGATTGCGCGCGACGCAAAAGGCCGTGAAGGACGCGTTTGGATGAACTCCGGGGTTTCCGTTTGGCGCATCACCGAAGCGTCTTGCCTGTCCCTTGATCTCTGGTAGCCTCCATGTCGGCGCACGTTGACGTTGCCGCGCCGACACGGAGAGCGAAATGAACAAGATCACGGGTGGTGTGTTGGTCGCGTCGCTGGCGTCCATGCTTGTGCTTCGGGCGGGCGCGCAGGTTTCGCTGGGGGCGGCGGGCGACAGCCTCACCGACGAGTACGCCGAGGAAACGTACAACTACGCGACGAACTGGCTCCAGCAGTTGGAGCAGCATCGCGGCGTGGATGTTGGGCCGACGGCGGCGGAGGCCGGGCAGTCGGGCGGGACATGGGGCGAGCCACGGCGCAAGTTCTTCAAGAATGACTGGGCGCGTTCGGGCGCAACGTCGGCGTCGTTGCTTTCCGACGGGCAACACACGGGGCTGGCGTCGATGGCGGCGGAGATCGACCACGCGGTGATCGCGATCGGCGCCAACGATTTTTCCCCCGCGAGCAGCGCGTACATCAACATCTACTTCGGAACCTGGAGCGCGTCGCAGATCACCAATTATGTGAACGGTCGCATCGCCAACGTGACGACCGCGGTCAATGCCGTCGACGCGTCGGGCATCAACGTGGTGCTGGTCGGGTTCCCGGACTACGGCGTGGCGCCGGTGACGTGGAACAGCGGGATCTACAACGATCCGGCGCGGCGCGAGCGGGTGTCGACCGCGATCCGGCGCGTCAATGACGGGCTCAAGTCGCTGGCACGCACGAAGCGACTGCCGTACGTCGACCTGTACGGGCTGTCGTGGGCGATGTTCGGCTCGCACACGCAGCACAAGTCGATCCTCACGATCGGCGGCGTGAACATCAAGCTGCTCGAGAACGACACGACCGGGCACACCAACCCGCTGGCGGGGTTCGTCCACGACGGCGTTCACCCACATACGACGCTGCAGGGCATCTTTGCCAACGTGATGATGACGGCGCTGGACCTTGGCTATCGCACCGACCTCGCCACCTTCAGCGAGCAGGAGGTCCTTCAACACGCGGGGCTGTCGTACGGCGGCTCGGACACGATCGCGGCCCAGCTCGGCGCGTGGACCGACTACGTCGTCAACTTCGCGTGCCTGGCCGATGTGAACGAGGATGGGTTTGTCAACGGCGACGACTTCGATCAGTTCGCCGAGTGGTTCGACGTGGCCGACACGCACGCCGACTACAACGGCGACGGATTCGTGAACGGCGATGACTTCGACCAGTTCGCCGGCGAGTTCGAGGCGGGGTGCTGAGGAAGAAGCACGAGGCACCGGCTCGAGGGATGACGGAAGAGAAGAAGTGGGCGAGCAGCCCGGTGGCGACGCAGCCAAGCGAAGGATTGAGGGTGTGTGGCCGCGAGAGCGAGAGACGAGCGGCGTGCGCCACGAGTGCGGATTCGCCTGGAGCCGAGCGTCATGCGAATCGCTCCCCGCAATGGACAATGGGGAATGGGCGATGGGAGGATGCGCCGGTTGGATTGAAGCCGACCTCGCGGGCGCGTGGAGGAAGCGGAACAGGCGTGCGGCCGCGGGGGCCTGCAAGACACCGAAGTGGCGGGTGGCATCGCGCGGACGCGGCGAGAATCCTGGTCCAGATTGGTTTGGGACAACCAAAGAAAAAGACCCGCCTTGCGGCGGGCCTTGCGCGATCACTTCGGGATGCTCGCTGGACTTGGGTTTAGTCAACCCAAGAGTCGATCGAGGCTTGGGCGGAGTCGGTACCGGTGACGGTCGCGTAGGGGCGGAGGAAGGCCGTGCCGCTCAGGTTGAACGCATCCTTGGTGTACTTGGCGGTGTAGAAGCTGCCGCTGGCGCCGGGGGTGGGATCGACCGCCGGCTTGCCGTCGACGTCCTTCTCCGGGACGAAGATGTTGTCGGGCTTGGTGCGCTGGCCGATGGCGAGACCGGTGAAGTTGTAGGTCAGCGCATCGGGATCGGGCTTGACCTCGAAGTTGACGTGGCTGTCGTTGTAGCCGACGTTGCCTTCCCAGGTGGTGCGTCCGCCGTGGATCAGCAGGGTATTGGAGTTCTTGCCGCACGCGTCGCTGGCGCCGGAGCCTGTGAGGAGGGTCCAGCCCTGCTCAGCATCGCCCTTGTACATGGGGCCGCGGTTGCCGAAGCAGGTTTCGGTGGCGTTGAAGGAGTTGCTCCACTTGGCGCGCTGCTTGCCGAAGGGGGGCGTGTGGGCGTAGGAGTTGTGGCCCTTGTCGACGTTGTCCTGGTG
>JADYYE010000280.1 GCA_020853815.1 Phycisphaerales bacterium | reverse complement strand
ACAATGCAATCCGGCATGTCCGGCCAAATCCTTTTGGTAGAAAGTGCAACCGCCGGCGAGGGAAAGACCACAGTCCTTGCAAGGTTTGCAATACGGCTGGCAAGTGGGGGGCTCCGCGTGGTTATGGTGGACGCAGATTTACAGCAGCCTTCTCTTCACCACCTGTTTGGCCTGAAGAATGGTAAAGAGCGTGGGCTGACGAATGCCATATCAAGGACCATTTCGCACGATATAAGGAAGGGGAGTTTAACCTCGTGCAGCGTAAGCGATCTCTTTTCCCTCATTTCTCTGAAAAAACAAAGCGGGCAGCTGATCATCACCAACGATTTTCAGACCATGACCGCCGTGTTTGACAACGGACGACTCTTTCATATCCAGAGCAAAGATTTTCCCATTGAGAACCGTCTGGGAACAGTGCTCCTGCGCGGAAGTTTTATAACCGAAGGGCAGCTGAAAGACGCCCTGGAACGGAATCAGCGCACAAGACAGCCTCTGGGATACATCCTGATTAACGCCGGATATATTAATCAGTCCCAATTACAGGGTCCTTTAAAGCTTCAGATGGAAGAGCACCTCCAGAAACTCTTTAGCTGGAAACATGGTACCTTTGCCTTTGAACCTGGCAGGGTAGAGACATATGAAGACAAAAGGATCTACTTTGGAGAAGATTATACACCTATCATCAATCGTTTGAGCCGTATGGCTGGAAGCAGATTGCTGGAAAACGATATCCTCTCGTATGTAAAACCTGTTCATGACCAGAATTTATCGCTTTTGTCTGCCGGCACGGGACATCCAAGGCTTGATGGACCGATATATTTTAAGGTCATTGAGAAGTATTTTGAAATCTTAAAACAACGTTATGATGTCGTCCTCGTGGACGCCCCGCCGGTATTGAATGGTGGAAACAGCGCAACTACGCTATTTTCGTTAGTGGATGATGTAATTTTTGTAGTTAAAGCAGGCCATGCATCTATTGACCTTATCAACAAGGCCATCGGAACAATAAAAGAATCGAAGGCTAATATTGTTGGTACTGTGCTTAATTGGGCAAAGATCGGAAAAGGATATTATTATAATTGAATATGTAAAAATGTATGGTTTGTAGATTTACTACTAGAAATATTTACAAATACTCAGTGCGAGAGTTGATGTCAACTATAGTAGCTTTAACAATTTTTTCAATCATCATGTTGCCAACGAGTGTGTTGGTGTTTAAATATGCTGTCAGAAAGGCAAAAATTGACGGTACGCTAACACATTAATAACGAAACATATAATAATTATCTTATAGCGTAATAATACCATAATTACTAGCATTATATGAAACGTAACTAACGTGTCTATATACTAGCTGGTCAATGTGTATATTGAAAGGAATCTGATTTATGGATTTGCTTAATAGAATAAATTCAAAAAATGCAACCATAGGAATTATAGGCCTCGGTTACGTAGGGCTTCCCCTTGCTATAGAATTTT
>JADYYE010000279.1 GCA_020853815.1 Phycisphaerales bacterium | reverse complement strand
GACCGTGGCGCGGTCGCCGAGCTCTCGGAGGAAGCGCAGCACGGCGAGCGAGTCGGGGCCCCGGTTCACGAGATCGCCGACGAGCCACAGCCGGTCCCTCGTCCGGTCGAACGCGACGGTCGCGAGCAACGCCTGGAGCGTCGCCCAGCACCCCTGCACGTCGCCGATCGCGTAGGTAAACATGTTGAACATGGAGCGGTCAGCGTAAGGGGGGCGGTCAGGCCTTGTCCACTGGGCTCACGGCTCGCGGCGCCCCGCCAGCGCGAGCTCCTGTCGATGGGCCGGGAAGTGGCGGTAACCAAGCGTCGTGACGCCGTTCTCTCGGAACGTCGCCGATACCGCCCGGGTGACGCTCGGGTGGTCGAGCCAGCGGGGCAGCTTGACCGTGAAGAGGACGAGGCCGCCCGGGCGCAGGACCGCGCGCGCCAGCCCGGCGGCCGCGCGCGCCGCATAGAGGGGCGGGCCGTTGACGTCGGAGACGAGTCCGTCGAAGGGCAGAGGACCGAGCGCCTCCGTCGTGAGCTCGCCGACGTCCGCGGCGAGCCACGTCACGCGCGGGTCGTGCGCGAAGGCATCGGGAGCTGCGCGGCGGTCCACGGCGACGACGTGCGAGGCTCGGCGGGTCAGCACGGAGGTCATGCCGCCAGGGAAGGCGCCGAGCTCGAGCCAACGGCCCTCCGTGGGAACGGGCTCGCCGCGCCACGCGAGCCAATCCCAGGCTTCCTCCAGCTTCGCGCCAGCGCGGCTCAAGGAACCTTGGGCGGCGACGCCGACGGCGTCCTCGACGTCCCGCTCGACGTCCCTCTCTGGATCCAACGGTATCTCGATCTCGGAGCGCGGGAGGACGCCGGCGTAAATGCGCCGGTCGTCGGCCGCGAGGAGCAGGACGCGCGTGTCGGGGGGGAGCGCTCGCGCTGCTTCCCTCTCGAGGCGCGGCCGCCCGAGCGTGCCGGCGAACGTGTCGAGCACGTGCCGTCCGTG
This sequence comes from Phycisphaerales bacterium, assembly GCA_020853815.1. Classification (GTDB taxonomy): domain Bacteria; phylum Planctomycetota; class Phycisphaerae; order Phycisphaerales; family UBA1924; genus JABWBC01. Next base: position 431 of record JADYYE010000279.1, on the reverse strand, counting down.
CCGCCGCGTGGCGATTCCGATCCACGGGAGGCCGCCGAGACCGGCGGCAGCGAGAGCGGCCGTCGCGGCGCCGCCGTCCCGATCCCAGCTCGTGGTGAGCGCCACCGGGTGGCGCCACCTCACGACGCCCGTCGCGTCGAGCGCCTCTGCCGTGAGTCCGCGCTCCGTCGTGACGAGGCGGAATCCCTCCCCCACCTCGTCTCCGATGCTGGCGCCGCCGGAGCCCCCGCCACCGCCCAGCTCGTCGAGCAAGCCGCGAAGCGGCGCCCACGCCTGCCTGTCCGCCAGGACCAGCCAAGTGCGTGAACGGCCCCGCGCCGCGTCCGTCGACGGGAGAGCCTTTTCCAGAACGAGCCTCGGTGCTGCACGGGTTCGCTTGCGCGACGCCGCGCCGGTGGGGGATCATGCCTGCAAACGTTCCCAAGTCCCTG
>JADYYE010000278.1 GCA_020853815.1 Phycisphaerales bacterium | reverse complement strand
TGATCTTCTGCTACCGGGGATGGGTCGATGTGGTCTATGAGGATCAGGGGCCGCCGATCCGGCTGACCGCGGGCGATTGCTTCATCCAGCCGCCCGAGATTCGTCACCGCGTGCTTGAGGCGTCGGACGGAATCGAGGTGATCGAGATCGGCGTGCCGGCCGAGCATGTAACCGAGATCGACCACGAGATGAAGCTGCCCACCCCGCAACTGCGCCGCGACCGCGAATGGCAGGGCCAGCGCTTTGTCCACAATGTCGCGACCGGGGCGGAGTGGCAGCCGTTCCGCCTGCCTGGCTACATTGCCCGCGACACGACGATCAACGCCAATACCAAAGGTGTTGCGGGGGTGCAGGTTGTTCGCAAAGGGCAAGGAGACCCGCTCTGGGCCACGCATGACGCCGACATTCTGTTCGGTTTCGTGATGGATGGCAGGATGACCCTCGAAGGCGAGGGCACCGAGCCCTGCCGGCTTGTCGCGGGTGACGCCTTTGTGATCCCGCCCGGGATGCCCACGCGCTGGGCCGATCCGGGCACCGACCTTGAGGTGCTCGAAGTGACCTTGCCCGGGACTTTTGCCACGCGGACCCTCGGTTAGGCTTGCATCGGCGGCGCCCGGGCGCGAGTGTCGCAGGCAGAAGGGAGATTGCCATGTCGCTCATCGATGCCGCACGCGAGGTGCGCGAGAACGCCTATGCGCCCTATTCGCATTTCAGGGTCGGGGCCGCCCTGCGCGGCAGGTCCGGCCGCATCTACAAGGGATGCAATGTCGAGAACGTCGCCTATCCCGAGGGCACCTGTGCCGAGGCGGGCGCCATCGCCGCCATGGTTGCAGCGGGGGAAACCGAGCTGATCGAGGTCGCGGTCATTGCCGACAGCCCCGCGCCGGTGCCGCCCTGCGGCGGCTGCCGGCAGAAGCTGGCAGAGTTCGGCCGCCACGATGTTCCGGTGACGCTGGCGACGGTCGGTGGCGCGACCTTGCAAACCTCGGTGGGAGAACTGCTTCCTGGCCGGTTCGAGGCCAGCCACATGGGGCGCGCCTGAGATGGACGCGCGGACCATCATCGCGGCGGTGCGCGATCGGCGGGGGCTTCCCGGCGACGCGGCGACATGGTTCGCGAACGGGCTTGCCAGCGGCGAGGTGACCGATGCCCAGGCGGGTGCCTTCGCGATGGCGGTGCTGCTGAACGGACTTTCTGCCGAGGAGCGCGCCGGCTGGACGCTTGCAATGCGCGACAGCGGGCGTGTCCTGCGCTGGAACATGCCGGGGCCGGTCGTGGACAAGCACTCGACGGGGGGGATCGGCGACAGCACCTCGCTTCTGCTCGCCCCCGCGCTGGCCGCCTGCGGTGCCTATGTGCCGATGATCTCGGGACGCGGGCTGGGCCACACCGGCGGCACGCTCGACAAGCTCGAGTCGATACCCGGCTACCGGACCGAGGTGCCGATCGAGGATCTGAACGGGCTGGTCGCCGAGATCGGCTGCGCGATCATCGGGGCGACGGCCGATATCGCGCCGGCGGACCGCAGGCTCTATGCCATTCGCGATGTCACCGGAACGGTCGAATCGATCGACCTCATCACCGCCTCGATCCTCTCGAAGAAACTCGCGGCGGGGCTCGAGGCCTTGATCCTCGACGTGAAGGTGGGCTCTGGCGCCTTCATGAAGACGATCGTGGACGCGCGCGCGCTGGCCCGTTCCTTGACCGCGACCGCGAATCTCGCGGGCTGTCGCACGGCGGCACTCATCACCGATATGGACCAGCCGCTCGGATCATCGGCGGGCAATGCGCTTGAAGTCATCGAGGTGATGGAG
>JADYYE010000277.1 GCA_020853815.1 Phycisphaerales bacterium | reverse complement strand
GAAGGCGACGCTGGTGTGGAAGCAGGGGATGGCGGGGTGGGCGAGCGCGGGTGAGCAGGCGGAGTTGAGCGGGTTGTTTGCGAGCGTGCCGCCGCCGCTGCCTTCGTAAGGACACGCCGTGCCCGAGCCTGAGGTGACTACGACAATCGCGCCGTCGGTCGGCGGCAAGGACCGCGAGTTCCCGTGCGGCAAGTGCGGGGCCAAGCTGGTGTTCGCGCCGGGGACGCGGCACCTGAAATGCCAGTACTGCGGTACGGAGAACGAGATCCCGGAGGTCGCCGAGGCGAAGGTCGAGGAGTTGGATTACTCGGCGGCGTTGCGCGAGTTGAGCGAGTCGCGAGATGCGGTCGAGCGGCTGACGGTGCACTGTGATTCGTGCGGCGCCACGGTCGAGATGGCGCCCAATGTCACAAGCCAATCGTGCCCGTTCTGTTCGACGCCGATCGTGGCGCAGGCGGTGTCGCAGAGGCAGATCAAGCCGCACGCGCTGCTTCCGTTCGCGGTGCCGGAGGGCGCGGCGCGCGAGAAATTCCGCGCGTGGCTGAAGGGTCTGTGGTTTGCGCCGACGAAGCTCAAGCGGTTCGCGGCGATCGAGGGGAAGCTGGGCGGCGTGTACATGCCGTACTGGACGTACGACTGCCGCGCGACGACGGCGTACACGGGCCAGAGCGGGGACGATTACTGGGTGACGGTGCCGACGACGGTGATGGTGAACGGCAAGCCGCAGGTGCGGATGGTCCAGGAGCGGCGGACGAGGTGGAGCGCGGCGTCGGGGGTGGTGCGGAACGCGTTCGACGATGTGCTGGTGGCGGCGAGCACGTCGCTGGAGCGCGAGCGTGTGGATTCGCTGGGGCGATGGGATCTGAAGAATCTGACGCCGTACACCGACGAGTTCCTGAGCGGCTTCCGCGCCGAGAGCTACACGATCGACCTGCCGCAGGGCTTCGAGGCGGCCAAGGGGATCATGCGTCCCACGATCGAGTCGACGATCTGCGCCGACATCGGT
>JADYYE010000105.1 GCA_020853815.1 Phycisphaerales bacterium | reverse complement strand
CGGGTTTCAATCCGCGCCCCTGCGTGAGGGGCGACCCGAGCTCCCGATCTACGACGAGTTCATCGACGAGTTTCAATCCGCGCCCCTGCGTGAGGGGCGACGCGGCCCCACCGCCCAGCAGCTCTTCGTTGCGAGGTTTCAATCCGCGCCCCTGCGTGAGGGGCGACCCGAGATTGATCCGAACCATGCGTTTCTCCTATGTTTCAATCCGCGCCCCTGCGTGAGGGGCGACCGTTTGCATTCCAAGTCTAGCACTTGCCGTCGTTTGCGAGCCGCGTTCCGCGATCCTGGCCCTCAGTCCGTAGTGACGCCGCCCCTGGCTCGCGTGTTTTCGTGTATTCACTTGTCAAAGAAGCACTTACGCATCCCGCGAACCTCCCGTGGCTTTGCCGATCGCTTCATGTTCGCGGAAACACTCCGCCCCCGGACTCGTGAGGAGGCGGCCATGATCGGAGCAGCTTCCAATCCACGGCGGTTTCGCGCCTCCGCGCCGGGACCTCCAAGATAGGCATTCATCCGACATTCGCGGGACACCCGTGCCCGGCGTCTCTTGGGGGCCCTAGAGCAGGCTGCGGGCTGCAAGGCGCTTGGGCTGGCCTGTCGGGTGTGTCGCTTGTCGAAGACTCCTCGCTCCAGGCTTCGCTTGCGAATGGTCAGGCCTTCGTCCTGAAGTCCCCGGAAGTCCTCTGAAAGCCCTCAAACTCCGGGAGAATCAAGATGGTACCCTCCCACAGAACCTACGCGATCAGCGGGCCGTCGATGTCAAACGCGGGCTTGGCGCCGTGGTGCTCGACGCGGCGCTGCCAGTTGTCGCCGAGCAGGTAGAAGCGAACGCTATCCGACTTGGGATCGTGCAGGTCTAGCAGGCGCGCTTTGAGTTCGGCGAATTCGGCGGGGTCGACCTTGCACTCGAACACGGAGTTCTGGACGCGCTGACCGAAGTCCTGGCAGGCTCGCGCGACCGCCCGGAGGCGTTTTCGTCCCGGCGCGTCCGAGGTCGCCACGTCGTAGGTCACAAGAACGTACATGCGGTTCTTCTTTCGGCATGGGCGATGCGTGTTGCTCCTTTGCGAGGCTACTTGATCAAGAACGGCGGATAGGCATCGAGATCGCCGCGGATGAATCGGGCGAGCAATCTGGCTTGGAGATAGGGGAGCAGTCCGATGGTCGTTTTCTCCCCCAGGAATGGGTGGGTGATCGTTTCTTGTTTGCGGCGCTGGTAGGCCGCCACGACGTCTCGGCGCGTGGTCTCGGTCATCTCAACCGCTCCTGATTCGGTGACAACAAACCCATCGGCCTTGACCTGTCCCATGTTGATCATCGAGATCGCGACCCGGTCTGGCAGGAACGCGCGGAACTCCTCGGTGAGGTCGAGGGCCAAGCCCGGCCGCCCGGAGCGGTCGACGTGCAGGAACCCGACGGCGGAGTCGAGCCCGCACGTTTCGCAGGCGGCCCGGAGGTCGTGGGCGAGCATGGCGTACAGGAACGAGAGCAGGGCATTGACGCGATCGAGCGGCGGGCGTCGCGAGCGGCCCGCGAATCGGAACTCGTCTCCCGCGTCGATCAGGAGGTCATTGAAAACGCCGAAGTATGAATTCGCCGCGTCGCCCTCCATGCCGCGCATCTGGTCGACGGTTGCCGCCGAACGAATGGACTGGATCGACCCGGCGAGAAGGTTGGAGGCGTCGGCGAGGCGTTGAGCGGATTCGGGGTTGGGTGTGTCCCGAGCGCCCCGGAGCAGCACGGCACGGCTGTTGGCGACCTTCCCCAGAAGGATCGAGCGCACTACTTCGGCGGATCGGGACGGGCAGTCGGCCCAGCGGTACTGCTCTCTTCGCAGCAGGACATTCCCCGGCGTGAATCCGGCGACACGAGCCAGGAAACGCCCGTGCTCGGTGCAGAAACTCACCGAGACGGCGTGCTCGGCGCACATCGCCATCAGGCGGGGGCTTGCACCGACGCGACCGAAGCAGACGATGCCGCCCAGATTGTGAACCGGCAGGCGGAGTTTGACCTCGCCTTCCACTTTGACGGCGACCGACATCCCGTCCTTGGAGAGGTAGGAGTCCTGCGTGAAGACAAACAGGGTGTTGAGATGGTGCTTCATGGGAAAGCGCACTCACGCATGGTTGGGCGGCCGGTGTCCGGGGTTTTCTTTACCTGGAGTCAATCGCACGATTGAGGTAGTGGGAGGCCGAGACGCTCGGCGCCGTCGCGTCGGGCAGGCAGACATCAAGAAGCGAGCATCGGGAGCACTTCCGCTCACGCTTGGCTCTTGGTGTGACGCCGGATTCCATCATCGCCCGACACGCTGCGACGATCGCGCGCGTGCGGGCGCGGAGGTTGGGAGAGAGATCGACGTCCATCCGGTGCTTGGTCGCGCCGTAGTAGATCGCACCGGCCTTGATGCTTCCCTCGGCGAGGTGCAGCATGTCCTCCAGGCACAGCGCCTGGGCGCACAGTTGCACGAGATCGGCGTCGTGACGTTTGGGCTTCCCGCGTTTGTACTCGATCGGGAGCGGCACGGTGGGAACCGCGGAACACGGCGGCGAAGACGATCTCCCGGCCCTCGCAGGCGGGGGAGTGCTTTGCTGGTCGGGCGCGAGTTCGCCGTCTGACGGAACATGAAACTCGACAACGTCGGCCTGGCCCACGAGTCCGAGGACCTCGCTGCAGAGGAGCAAGCCGCGAACGGTGCGAATACGGCGGTCACGAGGAACCGCCTTTGAGGGGCGCGACTCGGCGCGCCCGCCGCCGCGCGGGCCGACTTTTTCGGCGTGGGCCTTGCGGTGCAGCGTGCGTCCTTCGACGGTGAGGCGATTCTCGGCCCAAAGCCCCTCGATGTGGATCAGGGCGCACTGCCTCGGGCAGAAGATGTAGTGTTGGAGCGCGGAGATGGGGATGGGAGAGAGCATCGCGGCGCCTCCAGCGGACGGCGGGCTGCCCAACTCAAACGCGTGCCGACCGGGCTTTTCTACAGCCATCGCTCCAGCGTGACGCCGGCGGGGAGACCCTTGTCGCCGCCGCAGTCGATGACGAAGTCGTCCTTGCTGCGTGGCGGGCGTTTGCCGTCGGCGGCGTCCGCCGGGGATGCCGCGACGCCGTCCTTTGCCTTGCAGGTGACGCGAGAGAACAACTGGTCGGCGCGGGCGTTGCCCATCGGGTTTTCGTGCTTGAACGCGCAGATCGCCACCGGCGACATCGTGCCGCGGGCGGCGGAGCGGTCGTGGTCGAACATGTTGAGGAGTGATTCCTTGACGAGCGCCAGATCGTCGTCCGAGAAGCCCGTGCCGTTGCGTTCCGGGTCGGCGAGCATGGGGTTGATGAAGATGTTGGTGCGGTAGAGGGCGTAGGGGAGCGAGAACTTCCGCCCCATGGTGCGGTTGCCGCCGTCCTGGGCGATGGACTCGCGCTCGGTGGTGACCGCGCAGCGGGTTACACTGTGCTCCTGGGTAAAGATTGGGTGGACGCTGCGGGCGATGGCAAGCTGAACCGGGCCGCGGACCTGCCCGCAGTTGACCTCGGTGGTCATGACGGCGCCGAAGGCGCGGATGTCGAAGAAGTTCTCGCACATCCAGAGCGTGAGTTCTCGCTGCTTGGCCAGGTCCTTGCCGAGCGTCTTGTCGTCTTTCTTGACCTTCTTGGCGGTGTAGGCCCTCTCGTGCTGATCGTTGAGGACCGCTCTCTCGCGCACATAGATCTCGTGCGGCGGCGCGCCCTTGTGCTTCAGCGCGACGTAGTTGCGGATCTTGCGCTTCAGGCAGACGTCGGTCACCAGCCCGTGCTGGGTCTCGGGGTCGATCCGCGGCAGGTTCCCCGCGTCGGGGTCTCCGTTGGGATTGCCGTCGGCGACGTCGAAGAAATACACGATGTCGTAGCGGTTGGCGATGGCGGTGGGGGCGGCGGTCTTTGGCATGGGAAACTCCTCCATTCAGTTCTGTTCGGTTTCGGGCTTGGTCTTGAAATACGACTGACGCTGGTGGTAGTACCCGATGGCGAAGAGGCCCTGGGCCTCCATGCCGAGCGTGCCGGGGAACCGCGACAGTCCGTCCATGATGCCGCCGAGTTCTTTCTCGCGCAGCGTGCGCTGGCCGGGGCTCTCGATCTTGTTGAGGTGGTGGCGTGAGAGCGAGATGAGACGGGGGAAGATCGCCGCCGGCGTTGAACTTCCGCTCCCGTAGTAGGAGTCCTTGATCGTTCGATTGATGTGCCCCAGGGCGTTCTCCTGGATCCGCTCCAGCACGGCGAACAAACGTCCAAGCAGATACGGCGGGTCGGTGCGTTCATGGTCGAGAGCCACGGGAACCTCCATGGAATGGTTGCGGGTCAGGCAAGCGCGGATGACGGCACAACGTCGGTGCTGCGCGTCGCGATAGTCGTTGCGGGATTGGGAGTCGGCGAGCCCCTCGATCCGGGCTCGGTCGATCACGCCGGCCAAGAGCGATCGGGGGTACGCCAAACCCAGCAGGATCGCACGCGTCACCTCCGCTGCCAGTGTCGGATTGACGCGCCCGCTGTCCGGGAAGCCGCCCTTCGGCGGCACGGTTTCGCCCACGATTCGCGCCACGCTCAGCATGGAATCGCCGCGTTCGTCGCGGGGCTCCATGTCCAGGGCGTTCCAGTGAGCCGCCAACCGAGACGCGATCTCGCCGACGCTCGACACCAGCCACATTCGGACGCTGAGCCGCGACATGTTGGGCGACAGCCCGAGCACATAGAACGGGGTGGACGGCTCACCGAACTCCTTGACGGGCAGCCCCTGCCTCGCGCGGCGAAGAACCTCGCGAAGATCGTCGTGGCTCATTGCCTTGGCAGAAGAACGATCGTCGAACAACCCCGCGAAAAAGTCCTCGACCGTCGATCGGCGGCCTTCCGACCAGAACACATAGGTATCGCCCGCGATCCGGGCGCGATGCCGGTCGTCGGTGGTCAGACGGTTGAGCGCGGTGCAGTATTTGAACGCGTCATCGACGCCGACGGGAGCATTCGAGCCCTGGTCTTTGCCGTAGGATTCGAATGAAAGCTGATTGAATGAGACAATCGCGGCGCCGGAGGACTGGGCTCCCATCACCCCCTTGGTTTTCGGTTCGTGCAGGCGAGCGATCGGCTGCATCGATCCGTCAACCAGCGACGGGACGCGCTCACCGGACTCCTGTTCACCTTCTTCACCCTCGGGGTCCAGGTTTTCTTCCCACCACGCGCGGACCGCCGAACGCTGGTGGATGTACTCGGTGTCCGCACGCAACCGAAAAACGCCGAACCCCGCGGCGAAGTCACCGAGCTTCTGGCCAGCGGTGTTCTTGTAGCTCTTGGCGTGCGCGGGCTTCCATTCGTCCAAGAACGCGCATACCGCCTTAAACCCCGGGTCCCTGATCTCCGCCAGCAGCGCTGTGTGCTTGTCCCGAAACGCCTTGAAGGTCTCGCGCGTCCGCTCGGGCTTGGGGTCGTCCGGCTTGAATCCGAGCATGTACGCGGCGTTATCCCACAGAAAGCACGGATTGATCCCACTCCCCGACGGTTTGCTCTGGCCCGGCACCAGCACCGGCTTGGGCTTCTCCTCCGACTTGGTTTGCGTCACCGACTCGCCCTTGATCTTCTTGGTGAACTCGCGCGTCACCGTTATCGACACCGGCTGGATGTCGTGCAGCGTGCCGTTCTTGTTCAGCACGATCTCGAAGGCGATCTTCTGCTCGCTGTACCCCTTGGGCGCCACATTCTCGCCGCCGGACGCCGCCAGGTCGTCGTACAGCTTCACCAACGCGGGGATGATCATCGGCGCAGCTCCTCACTGTCGGGTGGCGGCACCTTGATCACGCCCCGGACCATCTCCGCGCGGAAGAACTTCGCGGTCGGCGTGACCCGCTCTCCCTTCGATCCCTCGATCACGTTTCCCTTGGGGTCGGGGACAAACTCCATATCGTGAAGCATGAACCCCAGATCGCGCGTCGCGGCGTCGGTCCCGTAGAACGCGTCGCCCGCCGTGGTTTCGCGCGGACGCCACGGGCCATCTTCGGCAAGCTCAAAGTCACAGGCAAACTCGCGGCAGCCCAGATAGGGACGCTGGAAGCACTGCCCGGCCCGGGCCCGCCGGTTAAACTGATCGAGGTGTTTGGCAGCGGCCTGGTTCTTGTCGAGCTTCCGCCCATCCGAGTCCGATGCATCCAGCACGTCGAAGTGTGCTTCGATCACATACTCCACGTCGCGCAGGATCGTCGCCGCACGTTGCTGTCGATCTTCGTCCACGAGGAGGCCCAGTGCTCCTGATCCGGATTTCATCGCGGCTTCGACCACCCCGGCGGGGATCTTGCTGCCGACCTCGTTCCGTCGCAGCGACGCGAATCGAATCGGCCGCAAGACATGGATGCGGTCGATGATCCAGCGAATCTGCGGCTTCCAGTAGACGGCTTCCAGAACACCGCGGGCCGCGGACGGCGTGATCGCGTCGTACGAGACTCGCTCGGCCTTCATTTCCGGTCGGGTGAAGCACGCCATGGGGGCCCAGACACGGAGCGCGACTCCAAAGCTCATTCCAGCCTCCTCTCACGGCACCCGCGGTCTGTCACACCATCGATCGCGTTGGATCGGCCTGCGCGTCGATGCGAAGGCCGACATGTTCGTCGTAGGCTTCGATGGCGAGCACGAGCACACCCGATTCGGTCTCATGGCACACGCCCGATTCCATAAGCGTCGTGAGTTGCCAGGGACGCACACCCACAGTATACCGCTGCGCGCGACGACGCGTGTTACGTTGTTCCGCGCCGCTCAGTAAGTGCGAGCGAGCGACCTCTTCACATATCCGCACGCCTTCCGTGCCATACGGCACGACAACTCCGATCGTTCCCTCTTCGATGATCCGATAGTTCCGGCTCGCGGAGGAAAAGTTGAGTTCTTCCAACATTCGGGTGATGCCGCAGCGCCTTCCGTCCGGCCCGACCCTTCCATCCCACCCCGGTTCGGGGGGGCCCTTGGACCAGGAGTGATGTCGAAAGTAATGCTCGATCGTTGCCAGGTCGAGAGGATCAGGGGCGGGCTCTCCCGGTTCGTGCCCGAGCACCTCGCGGGTGCTGGCGGCGGCGATGCCGATATCTCCGGGGGGCTGCTCGTCGGTCTCGAACACCACAACCTCGCCGCGGGGGAGCTTGCCCTCTCGATTGCATCGACCCGCGGCCTGGACGATGGAATCCAACCCGGCCATCGCGCGAAACACACGAGGAAAGTCGATATCGATGCCCGCCTCGACAACCTGCGTGCTCACCACGCGGCACGGAAGTCCGTTGTGCAACCTCTGCCAGATCTCCTTGACTCGGTCGGCGCGGTGCGCGGGGCACATCGAGGCGCTCAGGTGCAGCACGTCCGACGCCCGAGTCTTCACCAGACCGAAGACCCGTGCCGCGTGGGGGCGTGTGTTCAGCACCAGCAAGGCCTGCTCGTGGCCAGTCACTTGCGCGGCCACTTCTTCATCCGAAAGCAATCCCGTTACGCGCACGCGAACGCGTCGCATGGTGGCCGCGAGTTCAACTCGATTAGGGACAATCTCGGTGACCGCGGCGGGATCGAGCCCGATTGGAAACTCGGGCCGCCGCAGCACAGCGGGCATCGTGGCGCTGCACAGCACCACCGTCACGCCGTACATGGCCACCAGTTCCTCAAGGGCGGCCAGCGTCGGGCGCAGGAGTTCAACGGGAAGCGACTGGGCCTCGTCCAGGACGATCACGCTGCGTGCGATCCGGTGGAGCTTGCGACACCGCTTGGTCTCCGACGCGAAGAGCGATTCCAATAATTGTACGTTGGTCGTGACGACCACGCGCGAGTCCCAGTTTTCGACCGCAAGCTGACGCCGACGCTCGCCCGGCGACATCGTCTCGTCCTGCGCGCGGGCGCCGCGGCTCGCGGGGTCTTGCGCCCGCTCGGCGTCGTACGCGGAGTGGTGCTCCAGCACCACGTCGGGGCCGATCGATGCAAATGCGTCGCGGAAGACACCCGCGTTCTGCTCGGTCACGCTGGTGAAGGGCAGCGCATAGATGACCCGCTCCAGACCGTGCCTTTCGGCGTGCGCGAGTGCAAACGCCATCGAGCTCAGGGTCTTGCCGCTCCCGGTGGGTGCGGTCAACGTGAACAGTCCGGGGGGTTTCGCCGCCGCGGATCGGCAGTCCGCGAGAAGCCCCGCTCGAATCCGGTTGATCGAAGAAGGTGGTTGGGTGCGATCGACTCTCGATTCCAAGTACGTGTCCAGCGCAGCCCGCAAGTCTGCAATGCGCGGATGAACTGTTGGTCTTAGATTGCTCGTTTGGGGGTTGACGGCCCGCTCGGTCGCGAGCCGATCCGCGTCGATCAGGGCGGAGAATAACATGCGAATGAACATCGACCGACGAATCGGGGTCGCCTGGGTGTCGTGGCCGAGTTGGCGAGGAACACGGCGGAGCGTCTCGGTCTTGAGCCACTCCGGCGCATGGGATCGAGCGTTGTTGCACTCGGGGGGAGGCGACTTCAGTCGTCGTAACAAGGTTGATTCATCCACGCTGTTGTTCGTTCCCAGGTCCGCCAGCCCCGCATGGTGGCCCGCGATCACAAAGGCTAGGGCGAGCGCCGCGTCCTTCATCTCCTGCTTCGTTCGGAGCGATTCAAGCGCATGGAGAGCGCCCGCCGTCGAATGGTCGACCCTGTCACGCCCTTGTCCCGCGTGCGATCGATCGAGCATCGTTTGGAAGGCCGTGCTGTATTTCCCGAGATCGTGCCACAAGCCGGCAAGTCGACCGATGCCGCCTGCGTCGAATGCCGCGGCAAAGCCCCCCGCACCGTCATGGTCGCCGATCCGTCGGGCAACTTCGAGAAGATGATCCTCGAGCGGCTCCCACTCCGATCGTTCTCGACCTTCAAGCGTGTGCGCCTTGTAGTCCATTCCCCCAGATTATCGAACGAGAACACGTCGTGCGGCGTATCACGATCGAGCGACGAACGCGAAGGACGCCGGAGCTTCCGCGAGCGCCGCGAGAACTTCGCGTCGATCTTGCCACCAATCGCACTCACCATGACGAGGCGATGACCCCCGACTCTGCACCGACTCGACACGAGCATTGGGTCAACGTGCGCAAACGAGGGAGCAGTCAGCAACAACCCTGGAACAGGTGGCGACCACGGCGGAGTTCCCTCGGTTCTTTACCGTCCTGAGTCTACCAAAGGCGTCGGAGACGTACGAGTAGTCTTTGCCGTCGTCGGTCAAATTCCCCACCGCGTCGTGCGTCAGGGTGTAGTTCACGCTGCTGTTGCTGTCCGTGTCCCGGGTCAGAAGCTCGTTGGCGGCGTTGTGCGTGCGGGTGTCGGAGCGCCCGCGAGGCCCTATTCGCGTCTGACTCGAACGTGGTCGACGCACCGATCAGTCCTCGCTGGCAACAGCGCGCCGCGTTCGCCGATCGAGCCGCTCAGAAAGACGAAGGGGCAGTGGGAGCGCTGGTGGGAGCGCTTTGTTTGCCTTTGGTGGCACATGGCGGCACCGCCGGACCCAAGCCCGTCAGCCGCGATTCTCGTTCATCCGAGGGGTGCCTGCCGTAACTCGCGAGTTGGTCGCGG
>JADYYE010000104.1 GCA_020853815.1 Phycisphaerales bacterium | reverse complement strand
CCGCGACCAACTCGCGAGTTACGGCAGGCACCCCTCGGATGAACGAGAATCGCGGCTGACGGGCTTGGGTCCGGCGGTGCCGCCATGTGCCACCAAAGGCAAACAAAGCGCTCCCACCAGCGCTCCCTCGCGTGTCAACGAATATGCCGGGCAGTTGGATCATCGGCGGGGCGAGACCGTCGCGTGCGACGCGTGGTTACGGCGTGCGGTCGATCCTGCAAGACACTGGGATCACCCGCGCCGGACCAGGCTTGCGTTGGGCGCGCGGCGCCTCCCGCGTTTGCGATGGGTCGTGACGCATCCCCTTCGACCGGACGGGACTCCGTCTCTCACATGATCCCGCGTTTGGTGCTGGCGATCCTCGACCGAAGGCGCGGCAGGGCCTCGAGCGCCGCAGCGACATCCAGGAGCCGAGGGTCGGTGTAGAGATTCATCGTGAGCGCGATGGTGGAATGGCGCATGGCTGCCTGCGCGGTTCGGGGAAGGACGCCCCGGGCGCTCAGGTGGGATCCGAAGGTGTGGCGGAGCGCGTGAACGTCCACGGTGTATCCCCGATCGTCGCGCTTGGGGATTCCGGCGGCGCGGAGGTCGCGCTCGAGCACCCGGATGAGATCGGCCCGGACGCGGAGCAATGGGCGGCCCAGGGGAAGCCCTGCCGGGATTGGCGATCCCTCGCGGCGGGCCGCGGCGCGCTCGCCGGCGAGGGACTCCTCGATCCAGCGCCGGAGTTCCGCGGCCAGGTCCGGGCGGAGGGGGATCTCGGCTCCGACGCGGGCCTTGTCGGCCTTGGCCGCCAGGACCGCGTACGGCGGGACGTGGTCGAGCCGAAGGGCCCCGACGGTGAGGGAGGCCAGTTCGCCCTTGCGGAGGCCCGTCAGAATCAAGGTCCGGTAGATCAACTCGCGTTCGCGGCCCAAGCGGTCAAGCCGGGCAAGGAACTCCGGGTGCTTGGCGAGAGCCTTGCGTCCCTTCGCGTATGCCGACTCCAGGCTCTCGACCGAGAGCGGCGACCGGGTCCAGGTGGCGCGCCCCTTCCGCTCCTTCGGGGCTCTCGGAACGACCTCCCTCCCGTACTCGGCAATCGGCCTGCGACGAGCCACCAAGAGAAGCCGCTCCAGCTCCGACTCCGTCAAGGCCCTTCGGTGCCTTCGTTGATCGCACTTCTCGTCGAGCACCGGCAAACGCACCAGCGCATGTGATGGGATGCGATCGGTTCGCTGGGCCCAGTTCATGAATGCCACCAGCGTCGCGCGATGGTGGTTGTGGGTTCGGGCCGACTTGCCCTCGGCGGCAAGCGCCCGAAGAACCTTGGACGCGGCGTCGAGCGTGAGATCGTCCAGACAGGCCGCCTCGCACCCGCCGATGAAGCGGTTCAGATGAAGTTCTTTCACCTGGAGATGACGCGGCGCTTGCCGCTCGTGGGCACACTGCTCGAGGTACGCGCGCACATGCTCGACGATCGGCGCTCGGCGGAGCTGGGCATTCGGATCTATGAGCCCCTCGACGCAGCGCTCGACCTCCTTGATCATGCGGTCAAGGGCGCTGCGGGACGCCTGCTTGTCGACGTAGAGGGTCCGGATGATCCGCTTGCCCGTGCGCGGATGGGTGAACGCGCCCGTCCACCGCGCAGCATCGGGTTGCTTCTTGTACAGGGTTCCCAGGCGCGCCCGACCCACTCGTCGTTCTCCTTCACAAAGTGACGCTCCAGTAGACCCCGACACTCGCGCCAGGCAAGGCCCGCCCCGCGATACCGGCGAAGTTCCCGCGCTCCAGGCGGAGCGGGTTGTTCGCGGGGCTGGGTCCCTACCGGCGCGGAATGTCCCTCTTCGCCCGATTCGCCGCACCCCTGGCGATGAACTCCTCGAGCTCATGAGCTCGCCAGCGGGTCGATCCCCCGAGCCTGATGGGTCTCGGCAAGTCACCGCTTGCCGCGAGCCGCCACACACACCGAACCGAGATCGCGAGCAGCGCCGCGACGTCGCGAGCACGCAGGAGAGTCGGCAAGTGCGATGGCAAGATGCGAGAGCGAGATGTGTCCTTCTGATTCATCGTGGGGGGCGAATCGGACATGTGCGTTCCTTTGGCAAGTGGTCGGACTCACGCACGAACGGGAAGGGCGTCAAACTCTCGGTTCCAGGTAAGTGGGTGCCGGTGTTCTCGGCACGCGAGCGCTGGGATGTCTTGAAGGGGACCAGAGAATCGCCATGCCGTGTGAGCAGGCGATGTTCCTAGCGTTGCTGGCGAGCGAGGAGACGACCTCGGCCTTCCTGGTGCTTTCTTCCGTAGATGGAGAGATGCCCGGAACACCTCTCCTGGGGCCGTCCGCGGCACGACCGTTAGGAGGACGAAGCGCTCGGGGGCTGGAAGCGACCAAGCACGACGAGAAGCGAAACGAACCCCAGGGCCGTGAAGACCATGATGTCGATGGGCGTGATCTCGGCGCGAGCGAGCGATCTGTGAGTTTGCCTGGCGAAGTCGCTATGCACGAAGAGCTTCCACGCGACGAATAGGACGATGGCGACGACCACCAATTTGCCGAGCGGCGTAAGCCTCACGCGTCCTCCCCCTTCCGCGCAAGGCGAGTAAACCCCCACAGGCTGATCAGGGCGATGCCGGGGTAGAGGAGGCTCGTATCGAGCTCAACCGAACGGCGTGGGCCCGTCCAGCCCCCCGCGCGGGCCAGCAAATACATCGCTCCGATCACGATCAACGCCACGGTGGCCTTTCGGAAAGCGTCAGGTCGCATGCCCCACTCCTTGCTGCTGGACGAATAACCCCGGGGGATCTACCGCCGACACGGGCGGACCCGGTTGGATTTCCTCCCCGACTTGTTTTCCGGGTACCTTCGCCACGGAAAACAACGGCAAACAAACCGCAAGTCGCTGCCGAGCCTGGAGTAACGAGAAAACGAATACCGAGAGGGTCGGCACGCAGCAGCAGCAAGATCCGAGGCCTGCGATGGCACCACGGCGGATCGCGGGTGTCGGCACGACGATCCAGAGTTCGACGACGCCCAGCGCGCCCGCCTTAAGAACATCTTGGGAGACCCGCTTGGGGGAGCACTCTGCCTCGACGGCGATCTGGAATTGCCCATCGCCGAGCACCAGATCCACATGACCGGCGCGGCGCCCTTGTCCGGCAGGAACTTCCTCACGCAGCCGGATATTTGCCGCGCGGCAGTCCGCCCGAATCGGCGCCAGCAGGATCTTGTTGTGGATGAACCCGCCTCTCATGGGATGTCCGCCGCGCGTTGAAGCGCTCGGTGCCCCTCCGGGGTCACCTCCAGGACAATCGCCTCTCTCCCCTTGCCCGCCCGACTCACCGCGTGGGAGCGCAGCAAGCCAGCGTCGGTCAGCGACTTTCGCAGCGCGATCGCACGCCGTGGGCTCACTTCGGCGAGCTTGGGAAGCATGCTTGAGGGAACGCCGGGGTTCGCGACGACGACGCGGAGGAACCGAACGTCGGCCTCGTTCAGGGTCAGCACACTTGGTTGATCGCTCGGCTCCCCTCCATCCCGCGGATGTTCTTGCGGTGACGTACGCGAGTGCTTCGGCGACGAAGCGCTTTCACGCGGCGAACCGCTGCAGGGCGCAGAGGCCCGGACGACGGGGAGCCTGCGGAGAGGATCTGGGCACGTTGAACCTGAGCGAGAGTCGCTCATGACGAGGCGCTCCCTTCACCGGCGGACGAGCGGCATGGAAGAGCCCGAAGGGCATCCAGATCGGGAGTGCCATGATCGGCCCGTTCGGACAATCGGAGCAGCGGCACGCGCAGGACGAACGGCGCTCGGGACGAACCCTCACCCAACTGCGTGACGAACGTGCCGGGTTGGAGGTGCTGGAGCGCCCAGCGTCGTTGCTCCATAGACAGACCCATCGCCGAGCCGAAGGCGTCGAGGTCCGTCGCGGACCCGACGCGCCCGATGTGCTTCATGGAGGTGTTGCTGAAGACGGAGGGATGGATGTCGTGCGAGCTCTGGAAGGAAAGATCGATCCCGATGCCGGTGCCGCGGACCAGGCCGAGCATGTCGGAGATGACGGCGCTGGGATCAGAAGCGGAGCAGAGACGCGACGCTTCATCGATGCCGATGAATAGATTCATGACGGGATTCGACACGCCGCCCGCCACGCGCGACATGAACTCCGCGAGCAGAAGCGAGTTGAGAATCAGGTCTTGCTCGGCCCTGGTGGACCCGGAGAGCTCAAAGATGATGTGGAGACGCGACAGGTCATGGGTTGTCCACCCGAAGGCGTACCCCAGCACATCGGAGCCGAGGGAGAGGAGGATCGGATCGAGCGCGTCGGTGATCGCCGACCGGGCTTGGGGATGGGCGTCCTTCCAGGCAGCCGTCGTCTCCCGGAGATCAAACAGGGTCGGGTACCGAATGCCAGGGTCGACGCGCCGCGGCGCGTGCTCGATTCTCAATCGCTCGTACAGGCGCAGGATCGCCGAATGCAAGAGCTTGGATGAACGCTGCTGCAGCCGCAACACTTGGACGAGAGCGTCCGCGAGGGCGGCCGCCCAAGCGGGAGGTTCGACGTTCAGAGGCACTTGGAGCGGGTTGAACCGCATGGCCCGGGCCGGAAGCCGGAGAAGTTCGATGCCGAGCCGGCGCATCGGACCGCGGAGTCGGGCAAACTCGGACTTCCGAAGGTCGATGAGCCAAACACCTTGCACGTGCGGCGCGACACCCATCGCGGTGAAATAGCACTTGTTCGTTTTCCCCGACCCGCTGGCGCCGATGGTGGAGCCATGGGCATTCAGGTGCTGGACCGGCGCGCGTACGGGCGCGCCTTTGAGGTCCACGCCCATGACAAGGTCGCCGCCGGTGGGTGGAGGGAGGTCGAACGGGCCAGCGAACGCCTGGGCAATCCGGTGCTTGAAGACATGCGAGCGCAGCCACTCCGCGGAATAGGCGTCATCGATGCCCGCCCGCAGGATCCGCGCGACCGCGTGCCCTTCGGGTGAGCGTTCGTAGAGGCGATGCTCGTTGGCGTAGATCTGGAGCCTGACGAGTTCCGGGAGTTCATCGCGTGCCATGGGACCTCTCCCATTGCACGAAGGGGCTGAGGAGCGCGTGGGCCAAGGCGTACAGCCGCCGCCGGCGTTGAACGGCCCCATGGCAGGAACCGCACAGGGCGAACGTCCGACCGGACGCGTCGATCTGATGCACGGCATGCGCGGGGCACGACGGTCGCCGACACAGGACACAGCGCGAGGCGGCGAAGCACGCGGCGCACACCGGGCTCGAGCAGACCGAGCAGAGACCTCCCGGCGGCGCGATGCACCCGCAGCTGTTGGGCACGCGGGACATGACGCTGAACGACCGGAGGGTGTCGTTGTCGTCTAGAGCGTGGATCGTGTCTGTCTCGGCGTGGTTGAGGATCTGCCCGGTCCACGGGTCGCGGATGACCTCGGCCTTGTGCTCGGTTCGTATGGGACGCATAGACCCTCGCCTACCACTCGGTGCCGAAGAGGCCGCGCTTCAGCCACGACCACAGATGACGGAGGAATCGGAATGTGAACATGATCGAAAAGGCCCCTAACATGAGGCCGTTGGCGGTCAGACACACCCATAGGGCAAAGCGCAGGATCCCCCGGCACACGCTGAGGTAGTCACGTTGCCAGGGGTTCATGCGTCCTCCGGCAGTAGACCGTGCGCATGTCCGCACAGCGGGCACTCGAACCTCGGAGAGACCGACATTGACCCGCCGAATCCTCCTCGGGCGAGCGAGACGCTCCAGTAATTCCAGTCACGCGGGCGGCGCATGATGAGCGAGTCCATCGCATAGAGCGCGACACCCGCGAGGACCTTGAGAATGTCGATCGAGGCGGGTGTTCCCGGACAGCGGATGCTCGTAGGTGGGGAATCGGAATGCAGGTCGGGCCTCATCACGCACGCCCAGCAAGCGGACCCCGGGGACTGGACCGTGACGTAGCCGCCGTCGGCATCGGTGGTGACGCCCATCAGCACGGCCGGAATACCACGCTCGTGCGCAAAGCCGGCGATGGCGAGCCGGGTCTCCGGGAACTGATTGTCGACGCCACAGACGATCAAGTCCGGTTGCAGATTTGAGTGGTCGAGATCCTGGAATCGGCACGGGTACGCGTGGAGGGTCGTGCCGAGGAACCCGCGCTGGCTCAGGTTGCGACACAGGGACTCGGCCTTGTTGCGGTACAGGTCGCGAGCGAAGAAGTAGCACCGGTTGAGATTGGTGGGTTCGACAAGATCTTGATCGCAGACGAGGGCGGTGCCGAGTCCTTTCTGCACCGCCCCCGCCACGACCTCCGAGCCGAGACCCCCGGCCCCGACAAAGAGCACGCTGGCGGCGCGCATACGGGTCTGGTCCCAGCCCGCGATCCGCTCTTGGCGGTCGGAGACCGAGGCGAGACTCTGCAGGTGCCGGCATCGCCACGTAGGCTCGTGCTCGAACCGCGTGAGGAAGCGAGCGAACCAATCAGTGAGTGAGCAGTCGCCAAACATTGGGCTCGACCTCCTCCACGCCATCGCCGATGACCCGAACCCGGACCGGGCGATCGGCCCAGTACCAACGAACGAACCCGTCCCGGCTGAAAATCCCGCCAGCGAGCGGCGCCGCCATCTCCCATTGCCGGTGCGTCAGGAAATCGATCCTCGACGGGTGTGTCGCCGCGACACCTTCACCCGGGTGGGAGTGAAAGAGCCCGCCGATACGGTGCCCAAGCTCCAGCAGCTCGATCACCGCTCGGTGGGTGGCGCGATGATCTCCCGCCGCTCCTACGACAGTGCGCCGCGTGTACGGAAACTCGACGATCTTGACGGCGACACTGACGCCATCGATCTCGATGCTCGCCATGAAGTGCATCCCCTCTTCCGGCCGTTCCGTCGCGAGGCGGAACGAGTCGCGGAGGAGCAGCGAAGGAACGATCAGGGTCGGTTCGGAAGTCAGTCGAGGGGACGCATCGCGCGGGACCGAGATTGACGGGGAGTCCGCCTTGAGCTGTTGAGTGTCGCCGCGATGCCCGTCGACGTGGTCCCGCCCGACGCCGAGCAGCTTCCGGCGCGAGCGAGCCCTGTTGCGTCTGGACCGCCGCAGCCGGGCTTCGAGACGGCGAAGTGCCCGATGAAGCTTCTCGTTGGGGGAAGAGTGCCTGAGCCAGTTCCAAACGACCGGCGGCGGATTCATGAGAGAGCCTCCAGAATGTACTGCTCGATCGTGCGGATGCCGTGGTCGAGCGATTCGGGTTGGAGCGTCCAGTGAACGAAGAACTCGCGGGGACCGCGCGCCATGAAGCAGCTTCCGTGGTCGCCACCGAGGAGCGCGCGCGGGGGGTCAAAGATGCGGTACTCGCGCTGCGCCGACATGGCCCGGAGCACAACGCCACGGAACGCGCCGAACCGGGTCCGGTAGAAGCCGCTCAAGTTCTCTCCGCGGAGCACCCATCCCCGCTCCTGCCAGAACGGCTGCGTGTTGCGGGCCACGACCCGGCCAAGTACCGGCGCTGTCACGCGGGTTCCGGCAAACCGCGGTAGGCTCGGTTCAACCAAGAAATCAAAGAAGTCTTGCAGCAGGGACATAAGCTCTCCGATGTGGTGGATCAGTGGATACCGACGACGGCCGGGGGAGTGGCGTAGACCTTCTCGCCCTCGCGAACGAGGCCATAGACATCTTCCGCGTCCCCGAACGGCAATCCGTCGCGCTTCGACAGCAGAAAGTCGTCGCCGAGGCCGAGCGAGCGACGCAGGTCGGTGGGCGTCGTGCCGGGCAGCACCACGGCGTCGTGGGGGACATTGTCGTTCGTGATGACGGCGATTCGCTTCTGCATTATGGTTCTCCAAGAGTGAGTGGGACATGACAAACTGAGACAATGGCGCTCTGCTGACATTCGGGCGGCGTACGACCGGCGCTGCGGCGCGCCCGCGGCATTCATCGGGCCGAGCACCGCCTCCGTACTACCTGCCAAGTTCGCGCCTATTCGGGTTCGTTCGAAACACCTTTCTGAAAAACGAGCCAGTCCCGCCGATCCTTCGTCCGGGCCTCTTCGAGTGTTCTCTTGGCCCGGGAGAGAAGTTCGCTGGTGGAGGACTTCGCTATGCCCATTCGGTCTGCCACGTCCTGTAGACTCAATCCATCTCGATACCGAAGGCAAACCGCGACCCACTGCAGTTCCCTGTCGGCAAAATGGTGCTCGTGACGCCGATACCGTGTGAAGACTTCTAGGTTGTGGCGGCGGATTTCATCACCGCGATCCCATTGTGGTTCGGGGCACGCCGTACACGAGTGGTCGCTCCTGAAAATTGTCCTCGCAAGCGCGGCCACGATTTCGTTGACGCGACGGTGCGCGGGCATGAGTGCTTCGAGTTCCCGAAGGAGTTCGCGAGTGTCGGGTTGAATTCTCCCAGCATCGCTCACGGTTGTGTACCATCCCATCTGTTTCAGCAATCTTGATCTCGATCGCTTCGCACTGCAGCCCGTGGCCTCGGTTTGCATCGAGAATCACTCGCGAGCACTTTCGTACATGCCCGCCGACACTGCCAGCGGCAGACCGAGCAAGCGCCGCCATCGGGGAGACCGTGTCTCGACGACGGATTCGGGAACCGTCAGCCGGTGCGCCGCGGCCGAACCGGCCCGCGGAGGATCACCAACAGGTACGCGAGCCCAACCGGCAGAAGTGAACGCACCGCACGATGCGCGCGATCTCGATTCATTTGAATGCTCCTCGGGGCACTCTGACGCAGGGGAAATACAGTCCTACACCTCAAGGCGGATGATCCTGCGCGGACCCGTAAAGACGGCTAGGTTCTGTTTGACGGATCGTCCGGAGCGAGGATACGGAGGTATCGGCGGATGATGGCGAGGTTGACGAAGGCGAGGAAGCTGGTGGCCAGTTTGTCGTAGCGGGTGCCGACGCGGCGGTT
>JADYYE010000276.1 GCA_020853815.1 Phycisphaerales bacterium | reverse complement strand
AGAAGCCAAAAATCATGACGCCGACACAGGCCCAGCCCACGATGAAACCCACCACCGATTCCCGGCTTAGCATGGGGAGGTCGAAGCCGTAGCCGCGATAAAATACGGCCCGCTCGCCGCCTTCGGATTCCACGGGGACTACGCACGCCGCGATTATTTTTTCACCGGGCTGTACGGGCGTCCGAATTAGACGGTAGAATCGGTCCAGGCGCTCGGCGGCTACCGGTGCGGATACGGCGCTGGCGATAAAGCCTGCAACCGTTGCGGCGGACATATAGGCCAGGATTTGCCAGGGTAGATAGATCCCTGCCGTGCCATTCTCAACCCAGACTAGACGCCAGGCCTCGGCCTGGGGCAGGGTACCGATCCAGGCGACTACCCCCGGAAGCGTGGTAAGCCGCCAGACGGCGAAGCCGGTCAATGTACTTGCCCACGCTCCCATCGCAGTGAAGGGACGCCAGACGAGGCCGATCCAGAAGGCTATGCCCATCATGGGTGCGATCATGAACCATATTTCCAGGGCTTTGATGACGTTGGGCACCCAGAAGGCAAAGAGTATGCCGCCAATCACCACGATTACACTGGTGATGCGGCCTACCAGGAGATAGTGGGCATCTTCGCGCTCCGGAATGAGGGGGCGGTAAATGTTCTGCGTGAAAAGTGCCGCACTCGAAAGCATATCAGCGTCGCAGGAGCTCATGACCCCCGCGAGCATGGCGGCTACGAAAAGCCCCAGCGCACCCGGCAACAGTTCGGGCAGAAAAGCCTGAGCCAAATTGCCATAGAGTTTGTCCGCATCGATATCTTTCAACGCTGTGCCATTGTTCATGTACCAGGCCACCCCCGCAATGGCCGTGACGCACCACGCGATGGTGCAGGCGCGCTTGAGAAAATTGCCGAACATCATGCCCACGCGGCCTTCATATTCCGTCTTGCCCGATCCGCAGATTCCCATGATGAAGGGCTGCGCCACGATCCCGACGAGGGCCTGGATTCCCATCATCACGACGAAGAAAAGGGTAACCTTTCCGGGGGCCACGAGGGAGAGCATGTTT
>JADYYE010000103.1 GCA_020853815.1 Phycisphaerales bacterium | reverse complement strand
GCTGGTGAAGCCGCCGCCGCGACGGCGTCCGACGGCGTCGATCTCGTCGAGGAAGATGATGCAGGGGGCGGAGTCCTTGGCCTGCTTGAAGAGGTCGCGGACGCGCGAGGCGCCGACGCCGACGAACATCTCCACGAAGTCCGAGCCGGAAATCGAGAAGAAGGGGACGTCGGCCTCGCCGGCGATGGCCTTGGCCAGGAGGGTCTTGCCGCAGCCGGGCTCGCCGACCAGGAGCACGCCGCGCGGGATGCGCCCGCCGAGCTTGGTGAACTTCTTGGGGTTCTTGAGGAACTCGATGATCTCGGTGACTTCTTCCTTGGCTTCCTCGACGCCCGCGACGTCGGCGAAGGTGACGCCGGTCATTTCCTTGGTGAGGGTGCGGTGGCGCGACTTGCCGAAGTTGCCGAGCACTCCCCCACCGCCGCCCGCGCCGCGCAGGCCCCGCGAGATGATCATCCACAGCGCGATGATGAGGAGGAACGGGCCGAAGACCAGGAGGAGGAGCATCCAGGGGGATGAGCTGCGGCTCTTGACGTCGCCGTGGGTGACTTCGTAGACGCGATCGACGACGGTTTTGCTGGAGGCGGCGTTGAGAGGGATCATGACGAGGCGCTCGCCGGGCTGCGGGCCGTCGAGGCGCTTGCGGGCGATGACGGCGTCGTCGCGGACCTCGACGGTTCCGGGGACGATCTCGCGGTTTTTGACGAGGGTCTCGAAGTCGGCGAGGGTGATGGTGTCGCCGCGCCCGCCGGAGTTGATGAGCATCATCAGGACGAGGGCGATGATGATGAAGGTGGCGATGCCGAAGAGTCCGCGGCTGGGTGGCATGCCGCGACGCTCGCCCTCGGGGCCGGGCTTGCCAGGCGGGGTCTTCTGCGGATTGTTGTTGCGGGAGGGCCCGTCACTGCTCATCAACACACCACCCGTGGGTTCGAGACTGGGGTCGGGCGTCCCGCGCGGGAACAAGTCGAACGGGAACCGTGCGAACACGATGCGGCGGAGCGCCTGCGTTCGCACACGTCTGTCCGGTCTTTGTCAAGAACGTGGACACCCTTCGTACACTCTTCGGTCTTTGGTGCCCGCGGATGCACCCGCGGGTTCCCGGACGCTCGAAATAGGGTAGGCGGGGTGCGGAAACCGACCGATCGCGCCGGGTTCGGGTTGGGGTCAACGCGCGATCGATGGAGCAGACGCCGCACGATGGTCAGGATGCCCGCCTCGGAGAGGCGGGCCACCCGTCACCAGCCGGTGCGCAGCTCGTGGACGATGTCGCGGGCAAGGGTCTGGACGGCGTTTTGCTGGCCCACGCCGAGGCGCTCGCCCACGCCGTTCGCGGGGATGAAGGTTTCGGAGGCCGCGAAGTTGCGTCGGGCGGAGATGACCTGCCCCGAGCGGTTGTCCTTGAACTCAAAGTCGATGCGGAGGGTGACGATCTGCTCCTGCGTCAGGCCGGTGAAGGGGGCGCGGCTGAGCGTGCCGAGGTCGGCGCTGGTGAGCGTGCCCGAGAGGGTGGCGTCGGCGGTGCCGGTCGAGACCACCGTCCACTTGGTGGTGCGTTGAATTTCCTTGATGATCGCCTCGGTCAGTTGGGCATCGAGCCCGGCCTCGAAGGTGCTGTTGTTGAAGACGGGGACCGCGACGGTGCGGATCGACTCGTCGAAGGTCGAGTTGAAGGAATAGCCCTTGGTGGGATCGGTGCTGCAGGCCGGGAGGCACGCGAGCAGGACGATGGGGGTGACGGTGAGCGCGACGCCGATCGCGGTGCCCGCGCGGCGAGTAGTCGAGGACGCGGCGGAGGTGGCGAGGGGGCGAGGGCTCACTGGTCACCTTCCTTCTTGGCGTCCGCGGCGGGCTCGGGCTTGGTTTCGGGCACGGTTGCAGCCTTGGGCTCGGCCTTCGCGTCGTCCTTTGGCACCTCAGCGCCTGGCGCTGGAGCGGACGTGTCGGTCTTGGGGACGTCGGTCGGGATGGCGGGCGATGCTTCCTTTTCCTTCACCCAGCCGCGTTCGAGCACGAGGTCGTAGGCGATGCTGGCGGCGACGGTGCGCGGGTGGGAGCGGCGGAGACGGTTGAGCGTGAAGCGGGCCGAAACTTCATCGCCCTGCTTGAAGTACCAGCGGGCCTTTTCGAGCTTCTGCGAGGCGATGGACTCGTCGAGTCGGGCGGAGAGGGCGTCGCTCATGCCGGCACGCTCGGCCTCGGCGGGGTACTGGTCGGCGAAGTTCTTGATGAGCGAGCGGGCCTCGACCAGGCCGGAGGAGTCGTAGCTGGGCCCCTTGAACTGGCCGATGCTGGCGTAGACGCGGCGCTGCATGGCGCGCTGGCGGTGCTCGCTGGTGGGGAAGTTGCGCAGGAAGATGTCGTACATCTCCGACGCCTGGGTGAGATCGCGCACGCGGTAGTAGTGGTCGGCCAGGAAGAGGCACGCCTCTTCGGCGATGCGGCTGCCGGGCAATCGCTCCTGCACGCGCACGAGCAACTCCGCGCCGAGGCTCGTCGCGTCCTCGAGGCGCATCCAGAATATCTTCGTCTTCAGGCCGGTGAGGTAGCGCTTGCCGATCTCGAATTCGCGTTCGACGGCCTTGGGGAACTCGACCGAGCCTGGGAACTGCTTGATGACGGCCTCATAGTCGTAGAGCGCCCACCACTCGCTGTTGGTCGCGACGCGTGCGTCGGCGCGGAGCAGGTAGGCCTCGGCCAGGAACGGGCTGGTGGAGAACTCGTTCTCGTCGAGCCAGTCGGAGAGGAGGGAGCGGGCCTCCTTGGCGTTGCCCTCGGCGAGTAGGGCGCGGCAGCGGTCCATGAGCCGGCCGTCGGCGGGGCGGGCCTCGTCGGGCGCGCTCGCCATCCAGCCCTGGGATGGATCGAGGGTGAGGTCGGGCTGCGCGAGCGCGGGATTGAGGCAGGCGGCGAGGGCCAGGGCAAAAACGGCGACGGACCGCTTCGTGAGCGATCCATCACCGTGCTCTGATCCCGCGTTGGTCGCTGGGTGGTTCATCACCACAAGCATACCGCGGCGGGTGCGGGCGGAAATCTGGCCCCCGGCCCCGGAACCCGGGGGGCCTCAGGGAAAACTCACCGGCGCCGGCGGCGAGCGGCCGCCAACACGCCCAGACCCAGCAGCGCCCCCGTGCCTGGTCCCGGCACTTGCTCGATCTCGTAGCGGAGGCGGATGTAATTGACACCTTGGCCGACATCGATCTGGGTCACGCCGCCGTCCTTGCCGCCCCATGGGCTCGAGACGCTCTTGTTGAGGATCGACTTGGACGAGTAGAAACTGTCGCCGGTATCGCGGCTGAGAGAAACGGTGGCGGCGTAGAGGGCGACCTTTCCGTCCTGCGTCTGGAAATTGATGGGATCGATGACGCCGACGTTCCAGGTCCAGAAATCAAAGGACTCGTTCCCGATCATGACACCGGAGGGCATGATGTCCTGGCCGTCGCTGGTCTTGAACAGGACGGTGACGACGTTCTTGCTGGAGAGGACCTGTTCGTCCCAGGACACCATGATGTTGCCGCGCGAGCCGTTGATGATCTGGCCGTTGCGGTTTTCGCCGATGGACTTGAAGCCCTCATTGAGCTTGACGGTCGCGCTGGCGCCGAGGGTGTTGATGTAGACCTTGGAGCCGTCGCTCCCGAACATGGGAAGGGAGAAGCTGGCGGGATCGTCGGAGTGAATGCTGCTGCCATTGCCGCTTCCGCCGCGGGTATTGAAGCCGTCGACGGTGAATCCGGTCATGTCGGCGCCGCCCACGGAGCCGGAGACCTGCCCCGAGGCGCCGAGGCTTCCGCCCAGATTGATGCCTCCGGCCAGCGCGGCGGGGGCCAGCGCGGTCAGGGCCGCCATCGCCAACATCACGTTCACTCGGGACATGAGAACCCCTCTCGTCTGCATCACCGCCGGCGCGGGCCGCTCCAAGACCCCGACACCGGCCATGTTGTTCCAACTCCCCGGACGCCGGCCTGAGCACGGCCAGCGCACGGCCCGGAGAATCCGTGCCGCCACCTTCAACATGCACCGCATCCGCGGAAAAACCAGTACAACCGCTAAAACCTCCGCAGATTTCGGCGATCTCGGACGCTTCTTTTTCTCCATCCTTTTCCTTGCAATTCCGAGAACCGGTGGCACCTTTCATGTGATCCGCCCGGAAGACGCGCCGCGCACTGGTGCGCGTGGCCGAGCCTTGAACGCCGCCTGAGTTCGGGCGCGACGCTGCTGCGTCCCGGCACGCCGAACTCTCAAATGGAACGATCGCGTCGCCGACGCCCGCCCTTGTGAGGCGGGCCATGTTCATTTCATCTCGGGCCATCGGGGTCCATCGGGGTCCATCACGGGCGGGATTCGATCTCGCCGTGGTTCCGATTGGGCCACGGTCGGGACTCCGGGAATCCGCGCGGCGGCGGACTCGCGCGGCTTGGGTTAGCATGGCGTCGCCATGGAGTTGACGACGCTGCGATATTTCCGGTGCATCGCCGGCGAGGGGCACATGACTCGGGCGGCGCGCTCGCTGGGCGTGACGCAGCCGGCGCTGTCCGCGATGGTGAAGAAGCTGGAGCGCGAGGTGGGGACGGCGTTGCTGCATCGCACGCCGCGCGGCGTGGAATTGACCGAGGCGGGGCGGCTGTTCCTGATCCACGCCGACGACGCCGTGCGCCGGGCCGACCAGGCGATGGCGGCGGTTCGCCAGCTGATGGGCTTGGAGCGTGGGACGATCCGAGTCGGTGGCGGCGCGACGGCGATCACGTATCTCCTCCCGCCCGCGGTGTCGGAGATTCGCAAGAAGCACGCGGGGCTGCGGTTCTTCATCCGCGAGGCGGGGTCATCGGCGGTGGCGGCGGCGGTGCTGTCGGGGGAGCTTGACCTCGGGATCGTGACGCTGCCGATCACGCTGGCGGGCGCGGATGAATTGCTGCGCACGCCCCTGGTCGCGGACCAGTTGCGCTTGATCGTGCCGCCCAAGCACGCGCTGGCGGGGAAGCGGGCTTTTCGCTGGGGAGAGCTGGCGGGCGCGGACGTGGTGGCGTTCGAGGCGGGGTCGGCGGTGCGGGATGTGATCGACCGGGCGGCGGCGGACGCGGGCGCGAGCGTCAACATCGTGATGGAACTTCGTTCCATCGAATCGATCAAGCAGATGGTCAGAGCCGGGATTGGTGTCGGCTTTGTGAGCCGCTTTGCGCTTGGTATGGAAGAAGGGCTGACGTGCCGGGACTCCGGGCTTTCGAGGCAGATGGCGATCGTGCGTCGGCGCGACCGCGACCTGTCGCCGGCGGCGCGGGCGTTTCACGACTCGCTGCTGCGGCTGTCGCGCGCTTCGGCGCGGGCGTGACCGTGGGCCTGAGCGTGGGCGGCGCTGGGGAAATCCCTCGAACGAACGGATGTTGGAACGGACAAGCGGGCGATGTTTTTTGTCCGATCCAAGGGGAACCCCGGTTGTTATTGAAGAACGAGTCGTCCCTGCAATATTGTTTCTCGAATTGCGTTGTCCGGTAATAAGGCGGATTTCTTCGCGCCCGCGAGCGCAGGATGACCGATGTTTATGTAAATTGAGCCAGGCACTACCCACGACCAACCTTGACACGAGAACAACCCATGAACACCCGAATTCCGAACCACGACGCCGCGAGCACGACGCCGGCGAGCGGCCCGGCCTCGCTCACGCCGACGACGGTCGCGACGGAATTGCAGCGGCAGCTGCCGGACGCAGCGCGGGCGGTGTTCGAGGCGACGGCGGCGGACCCGTTCGTGGGCGTGGCGGTGCTGAGCGACGCGGGGCGGATCGAGTACATGAACGACCAGTGCGCCCGCCTGTTCGTGGGGGCGGAGGCGCGGGCGGCGGACCTGGTGGGGCGCACGATGGCGGAGTGTTTCCCGAGTGAGTGCGCGCGGGAGAGTGAAGAGGCGATGGCGCGGGTTCGCGCGAATCACCGCGCGGTGAGCCGTCGAAAACTGTGGCTGGGGTCGCAGCTCTTCATCAACTTCTCGTACCTGACGGAGCTCCCCGGCGCGACGGGGCGCGGGGCGTTTCTGATGCTGGTGCATCATGTGGGGGGCGACGCGCGGACCGTGCCGCACGGGCCGGAGGTGGATCGGCTGGAGTCGGGTGTGGTTCGCTTGGGGCGGCTCGATTGCCTGACGGCCCAGGAGCTGCGGGTGATGGCGCTGATCGGCGCGGGGCTGAGCGTGCGCGAGACGGCCAAGGCCTTGCACCGCGCGGAGAAGACGGTGGAATCGCACTGCGTGTCGATCCACCGCAAGCTGAAGATCAATGATCGGGTGGAGATGGCGACGCTGGCGCACCAGGCGGGGCTGACGCTGGCGGACGCGGATCGGAGACGGGTGTAACCTCCGCCGCACGCGGCGCCCGGGGTTCATTCGGCCACGAAGACCGGAGTGGATCGTGGATGCTGGCGGGCGTTCGCCGCCCGGGCCGGCGCGTGGTGCGATTCGGACTACCTTGACCAGAGTAGGGGTTTGCCCCAAAGCTGCACGAATTAGTATTGAATATTCAGAAACTGTCCGTAGTATAGCGACAGTGGCTGAACGCACCTCTCGATCCCTGGCGGCCTCGGCGGTTTCCACACTGAGCGCGCAGTCTTGCATCACTCCGACGGCGAGCGCGGAGGAGTTGCACCGGCAGCTGCCGGGCGTAGCGCTCGCGTTCTTTGAGATGATCACGAGCGAGCCGCTGTGCGGCGCGGGGCTGGTCTCGCCGCGCGGCAAGATTCTGTACATGAACGATCAGAGCGCTCGTCACATCGCGGGCGAGGACGCCCGCGCCTCGGAAATGGTCGGGCGAAGCCTCGGGGAGTTCTTCCCACCGGTTATGATGGAGCAGCGACTGGAGGTTTTCCGGCGGGTCCAGGAGGGCGGCCGGCCGGTCTTGGTGCGCACGCTGTGGAACGGGCGGCAGCTTACGACGTGGTTCCGGCGGGTGGAGATGAGGCCGGACCGGGTGGGACCGACGCTCGTGTTCGCGCTTTCCCGCTACCTGGCGGGAGACTTGCGGTCGCTGTTTCCTCCCGAGGCGGTTGAGCTGATCGAGACATCGGTAGTGCGTCTTGGGCCGCTGGATTGCTTGTCGCCGCAGGAGTTGCGGGTGATGGCGTTGGTCGGAGCGGGGCTGAGCGTGCGTGAGGCGGCGCACGCGCTATTCCGGGCCGAGAAGACCATCGAATCGCACTGCACCGCGATCCGGCACAAGCTGGGGCTTCACGACCGCGTGGAGGTTGTGCGGGTCGCGCAGCGCGCTGGATTGACGCTCCAGGACGCGGAGCGCCCGAGGGTTTGAGCCGTTGGGTTCCGAACGACACGGCCGACGATCGGGGTATCTTTGCGACCGAGGCCGATCCGCACCCATGGGGTGTAACCACCGGCGGCAGGCGAGCCACCAACAACGCGCAACAGGTGATTCAACCTGATCTTGCCGCGCTTCCACCGAAATCGATCCGTGGGGTGCAATAAGAACGCTTTTCCTTGCAGCCGCGAGATCATTTCCGCCGTTTAGAGCGTTCTCACTCCTGACGTAGCGAGTATCCGCAGTGCCTGAAGCAGTTGGCGGCGTCGGAGGGTGTGACCTGATCGAGGACCGACTGCATCGCGGTCCAGAGGGCGTTCTGGGTCCGGGTGGC
>JADYYE010000102.1 GCA_020853815.1 Phycisphaerales bacterium | reverse complement strand
TCTCGACGACGCCGACCTTGGTGGCCTTGTCGGCCTTCGCGGTCGTGCTCGCCGGCGCCTTTGCGGCCGGGGTCTTGCTCGTGCTGGTCGTCGCCTTCGCCATCGTGTTCCACCTTGCATGTCGGGGTGTTCATCCGCCCCGAACCCAGGTCCATTGGTCCAGTCCCGATTACTTCTTGGCCGAGGCCAGGCTCCGCGAACGACGCTCCGTCAAGAGACGGGCGATGTCCTTCTTGAGCTTCCCGAACTGGGACGTGTCCTTGATCTTCTCGGTCACTGTCTCGGAGCGGAGCTCATAGACCTTGGCGCGGAGGCGCGCCAGCTCGATCTTGATCTCCTCGTCCTGCAGCGCTCGAACTTCTTTGCCGTTCATAGAACTCACCTTCGCTGACTCGTACAGAATCACGCGCCCGGAACCCGGGGCACGATCGAACTCTTCCTTACACCGCCACGCGTCGACCGACCATCCGGCAACGCACCGGCATCTTCATCGCGACGCGGACGAACGCGGCCTTGGCGACCGCCTCGGGCACGCCGGCGATCTCGAAAAGCATCGTGCCGGGCTTCACGCGCGCCGCCCAGTAGTCCACATCCGCCTTGCCCGTGCCCATTCGGGTTTCCAGGGGCTTCTTGGAGATGGGCTTGTCGGGGAAGACGCGGATGATGAGCTTGCCTTCGCGCTTGAGGAAGTGCTGGGCCGCGATACGACCGGCCTCGATCACCGTGCCCTTCAGCCAGGTGCCCTCGAGGGCCTGCAGGCCGTAGTCGCCGTACGCGACGTAGTTGCCCTTGGTCGCCTTGCGATCGCGGACGCGCCGCATCTCCTTGCGGTACTTCACTCGTTTGGGCATCAACGCCATCGGTCAACTCCGGGAAAACAGGTCCATCCAATCGAACGAACCTGAACACAGTTCCTGCCAAACTCCACGATCACTTCCGGCCGCGGGCGCGGGCGCGACCACCGGCCGCGTTCGACTCTTCCTCCGTCCGCTCGGTCGTGTACATGCCCTTGTAGATCCACACCTTGATCCCGATCACCCCGTAGGTCGTGCGAGCCTCGGCAAAGCCGTACTCGATCCGCGCCTGCAGCGTCGAGAGCGGGAGCGATCCGAACTTGATGTCCAAGCGACGGCTCATCTCAGCGCCGCCCAGACGCCCCGACATCGTCACCTTCACGCCCAGGGCGCCCGCGGCCATGATCGCCTCGGCACGCATCTTCGCGGCGCGGCGGAACGCCACTCGCTTCACGAGCTGTTCCGCGACGGCCTCGGCGGCCAGCTGCGGATCAAGATCGGGGTTCTTCACTTCGATGATCGAGATCGCGACCTTGCGACCCGTCATGTACTGGAGCTCTTCGGTCATGCGATCGACCTCGGCGCCCTTGGGCCCGATCACCAGGCCCGGACGCGCCGTCTTGATCACGACCTTCAGCTCTTCACGCGTGCGCTCGATGTGGATGTCCGAGACAGCGGCCGACGGCGGCTTGCGGTTCAGACGCTTGTCCAGGTAGCGACGGATCTTCTCGTCTTCAACCAACAGCTCGCCGTACAGCGCCTTGGGGGCATACCAGCGGCTGCGGTGGGCTTCGGTGATTCCCAGGCGGAATCCAAAGGGCTGGGTCTTCTGTCCCATTAGCGGCTCCCCCTCTTGCGACCGGCCGAACGCTCCTCGACACCGATCGTGATATGGCTCGAACGCTTCATGATCGGGTGGGCCCGACCGCGGTCCTTGGGCTGGAAACGCTTCATCGTCGGGCCCTCGTCGACCATCGAGAGCGACACCACCAGCTTGGTGACGTCCGCCTCAAACTGCTCGGCGTCCGCGATCGCGGCCGCCAACGCCTTGCGGACATTGTCCGCGGCACGCTTCGGGCTGAACGTCAGCAAGTTGAGCGCCTGATCCACCGACTTGCCACGCACCAGGTCCGCGATCAGACGCGCCTTGCGCGGGCTCCCGCGGTGGTAACGCACCTTGCTCTCGAAGCGGGAGATGTCCTTCACGGACGCCCCCACCGCCGAGGCTAAACGCGCGATGTCCGACGCCTTGCACACCGGCAGATGCCGACCCGCAAGCCAGTTGTCGACCGCGCGCAACGCACGCTCGCCGGCCAATCCCGGACGCTCCACGGCCTGCGCCAGCTGCTCGCGGGAGATCCCCGCCTTGGTCGCCAGCGCCTTGAGTTTCTCAGCTTGAAGTCTCACGGCCTATTCCCCAATCTGCGGACATGTCGGCGAACACACCTGCGAACACGTCTGCACCCAAACTCGATTCACGCTTCACTCATCGGGCCAACCGGCGCCCGTGATTCTCACATAGAGCCGGCATCAGCCCTTGGCCGGGGCCGCGGTGGCGCCCGCCTCGATGCCTTCCTTCTTGTTCGTGTGCCCACGGAAGGTCCGGGTGTGGCTGAACTCGCCCAGTTTGTGCCCCACCATGTCCTCGGTCACGAACACGTCGTTGAACTGCTTGCCGTTATGCACCTTGAAGGTGTGCCCGACGAACTCGGGAACGATCGTGCAACGACGAGCCCAGGTCTTCAGCGGCTCACGCCGGCGAGTCTGGTTCATCTCCTCCACCTTGCGGTAGAGCCTCTCATCGACATACGGACCCTTCTTCAGGCTGCGACCCATCGTTCCATCCTCACTCGGCGGCCTTCGTCACTCCGCCGTTCGTCTGCCTTCCGACTTCTGCCTTCCGTCGTGCCAAGTGCCTAATGCCTCGTGCCTTCTACTTCAACACGCCGTACCGCTTGTTGGCGCGGCGGCGGATGATGAGCTTGCTCGAGTGCTTCTTGCGATTCCTCGTCGTGCCGCCCTTGGCCAGAACGCCCGTCGGGCCGCAGGGAGGACGGTTGCCCTTTGAACGACCCGAACCGCCGCCCAGCGGGTGGGCATGGTGGCTCTTGGCCACGCCGCGGGTGATCGGACGACGCCCCTTGAGGCGCGTCAGGCCGGCCTTGCCCAGGCGGCGCAGGCGATGGTCGGGGTTGCCGACCTGCCCGATCGTGGCGCGGCACTGGATCGGAACGCGACGCACTTCGCCCGACGGGAGCGTCAGGGTCGCATAGTCGCCTTCCTTGTTGGTCAGTTTGGCATAGTTGCCCGCGGAGCGGCACATCTGTGCGCCGCGCCCCGGGATCAGCTCGACGCAGTGCACATCGAGGCCGGTCGGGATGAAGCGGAGCTGCATGTTGTTGCCGATCGTCGGCTCGCCCGCGGTCTCGTCAAAGGTGGTGATGGTTTGGCCCACCACCAAGCCGCCCGGCGACGGGATGTACCGCTTCTCGCCGTTGGGATACTGAATCAGCGCGATGTGCGCCGAGCGGTTGGGGTCGTACTCGATGCCGACGACCTTGCCCTCGACGTTGTTGAGGTTGCGACGCTTGAAGTCGACGAGGCGGTACATCTGCTTGACGCCGCCGCCGCGACCGCGCGACGTGATCTTGCCGGAGTGGTTGCGCCCGCCCTTCTTGGGCTTGGGGACCATGAGCGCGTGCTCGGGGGACTTCTTGGTCACCTCCGCGTGCATGTTCACCGACGCGAATCGGCGTCCGGCGCTGGTCTTCTTGTATGTGCGAATCGGCATGGCTGGCCTCGAATCCTTCGGGAGAGAGCTCCCGTCAATCACTCACGACTCAGAACAACTCGATCTGATCCTCGGGGTGCAGACGAACGACGGCCTTCTTGGTGGTCGGCTCAACCACCAAGCCGTACTTCAGGCGACGCTGCTTGCCCTTGCGGAC
Source organism: Phycisphaerales bacterium (assembly GCA_020853815.1). Lineage (GTDB taxonomy): Bacteria > Planctomycetota > Phycisphaerae > Phycisphaerales > UBA1924 > JABWBC01. Next base: position 19,168 of record JADYYE010000102.1, on the reverse strand, counting down.
CTGGGTGTTCACGCCAACGACCCGCACCTTGTAGAGCTGCTCGACGGCGGCCTTGATGTCGTCCTTGCTGGCCGTGCGGTCGACGAGGAAGCTGTACCGCTTCTCTTCATTCATGCCGAACGTCGCCTTCTCGGAGATCAGCGGCTTCTTGATGACGTAGATGGCTTCCATTACTTGGCCTCCTCAGCCTTGCGGCCCAGAGGGTTGATCTTGGCTTCTTTGCCCGTCTGAGATGACGGACCCTTGAGCCACGCCTCAAGATCGCCCTTGGCGATCACGAGGTAGCGATGGTTCAGCAGGTCGAAGGCGTTGAGCTGATCGGCGCGGCAGGTCGAGATGCTCTCGAGGTTGCGGGCCGATGCACGGGTGTTCTCGCCCGCGTCGGCGGCGGTCACCGCGATCAGCGCGGTGTTGTCGACCTTGACAGCGCCGAGAAACGCCTGGAAATCCTTGGTCTTGGGGGCCGCGAACTCGATCTTATCGATCACGCGGACCTCGTTGTCGACCAGCTTGGCGAGGAAGGCGTTGCGGTTGGCCTTGCGGCGCATTTTCTTGGGCATGGTGAGGCGGAAGTCCTCACGCGTGCGCTTCTTCGAGTGCCCGTGCCCGCCGCCCTTCATCAGGTTGACCTTGCGGTCGCCGTGACGAGCGTTGCCGGTGCCCTTCTGCTTGTAGATCTTCCGGGTCGCGCCCTCGACCTCGTGGCGATTCTTGGTCTTGGAAGAGCCCTGTCGCAGGTTCGCGTGATACATCACGTAAGCCTGTTTGATCAGAGCGGGGTTGACGGCGCCGCCCAGCGACTGCTCGTCGATCTTCATCGAGCCAACCTGTTGGCCCTGCATGTTGTAGACGGGGACATCCATCTGTCTTACCTCGTCCGACGCCTGGGCCCGTTGCCGGGCCGCCTTCACGCCCGGACGAATCCGGGCACTTGAAAGACCTCGCCTCCTCCGGCCACCCCACTCACACATCGGGGGACACGGATTCGACTCGGCTGTCCTTGCGGCGATGGTGTTTGGCCATCGACCGCACCGTTTGTTTCTGCCCGACGGTTTCCTAGCCCCTGTCGCAGGGCCGCTCGGACCTTCCGGGCTCGTCGGTCAGGCCCGCTTTCGCGCCAGGCCGACGAACTTCATTCCATCAACCGATCCCCAACGCGGGGTCGGCATTATTGCCATCTCAAACCCATTCGGCTCGGTCAGCCGGCCTTGGCCGCCACTTTCTTGGCCTTGGAACGGTAGAGGCGAATCGCGGGGCGAATCTCGACCGTCGAGCGGTTCGCGCCGGGGATCGGACCCTTGACCAAGAGCAGCCCCTGGGCCGCATCGACACTGACGACGTCGAGGCTGCGGGCGGTGACGCGATCGTCACCCATGTGCCCGGCCATCTTTTTGCCCTTCGCAAGTCCGCCGCCGAAGCCGCGGTTCGAGCAGAGGCCGCCGATCGAGCCAGGCGAGCGGTGCTTACGCTCCGTGCCGTGCGAGGCGAACATGCCCTTGAAGTGCCAGCGTTTCATGACGCCCGCGAACCCCTTGCCCTTGCTGGTCCCGATGACGTCGACGTACAACTGGTCCTTGAGCTGGTCGACCGTGAGGGTCTGGCCCAGGGTGTAGCTGGACAGATCCTCGGCCTTGACGCGGAACTCGCGGTGGGTCCGCTTGGGATCGGTGCCGGCCTTGAAATCGTGGCCGATCAGCGGCATCGTCGAGTTGCGAGCCTTGATGTCCTCGAAACCGATCTGCACGGCGGCGTAGCCGTCCTTGTCCGGGGTCTTGATCTGCGTGACGACGCAGGGGCCGACCTGGATCACGGTCACGGGCACGCTGACGCTGCCCTTGAAGACACGCGTCATGCCGACTTTCTTTCCGAGCAACGAGAAACCCATGCCTCACCTCAAACACACGCGGGCCGGCCCAGTGGACCGACCCGCGTCGATTTCATGCCTTGATCTTGACGAACACACCGGCGGGGACCACGAGTCGATTGAGCGCTTCAACGGTGCGCGCGTTGGGCTCGATGATGTCGATGATCCGCGTGTGGGTGCGGATCTCGAACTGCTCGCGGCTCTTCTTATCGATGAACGGCGAACGGAGCACCGTGTACCGCTCGACGCGCGTGGGGAGCGGGATCGGACCCGCGACTTTGGCGTTGGTGCGCTTGGCGTGGTCCACGATTTCCTTGGCCGACGCGTCGAGCGCCAGGTGGTCGTAGGCCTCCATCCGAATTCGAATCTTGCCGCCCGTCATTGACTGACCGCCTTCTCGGAGTTCCAATCGCCCAAGCCCGTGGCATCGGCGAACGCCGCCGACACCTGCACAAACGCCGCGATCCACCGCGACGGCATCTCCGCCGTCTCTCCCCTACCGCGGGCGAGACGAGGACGCCGCCGACGTGGATCAACAAACGCTCGTGCCCACCCGGCACGATCAGAGCCCGTAAGAGTACCCACGACCCTCGTCATGTCAAATTGGTGTGAAGCCGAACCTTCTGGGTCTTCGATCGATCCAACCCTCCGACCCCCGCCGCGCCGATATAACTCTGTCCAGACTCTCCCCGCCGCTCACCTCCCCCGATTGGGTGTCTGCTCCGACTTGGACCATTGCCATGACGAACGCTCGATTCCCCGCGGCTCTTGCGCTTTGCCTGACCCTCGCGTCCGCTTCCGTGGTGCTCGCGCAAGAACAGCCGACTCCAGACAAGCCCCGAATTTCCAAGCCGCCCGAGCCCGCCACCGGGCCGAAGACGGGGGGGCAACCGGCGACGCGTCCGGGCGAGCGGCCGGCGTCCAAGCCCGCCAAATCTGGAGGCTCTCAGGCCGGAGCGGTTGAGCTTTCGGATGAGCCCCAGGTTCTGGAATCTGTGGGGCTGAAGTTCATGACCCCGGTGGGATCGCGGGTGATCCAGGACACGGCGGGCAAAGAGGCCAAATTGCTGGTGGTCGCCGAAGATGAATCGTGGCAGATCAACGTGACCTCGCCCCGCACCAGCAACCCCGACCTCACGGTTACGACGGCGTGCGACGAACTGATCGCCAAGCTGCTGGAGCGCGTCGGGCAGGTCGACAAGGACACGCAGGAAATCAGGACGCTTGGCAAGGTCCTCTCGCGCAGCGACAAGCTTGTGCTCGATTCGGACCGCCCCGATCTCCTGGGCGAGCAGTTCATCGTCAGTCTGCCGCGCAGCAAGGACGCCACGGACACGATCCGCGGGTACACGCTGGTAAAGATCGCGCCGGATCGATTCGTGAACTTCGAGCTGATCACGACCGCGGACCAGTACCAGGCCGCGGGATCGATCTACCAGATCGTCGTCCGCACCGCGAAGTTCGAGGACGCGGAGCGGCAGGTGGCGGCCCGAGCGGCGGCGGTGGCGGCGGGGAAGACCGTCTTCGGCGCTCTGACCGACGAGTCGGTGCGCGACATTATGAAGCAGCGCAACGGGCGCTTCGAGCGTCTGTATCGCCCGGCGGTGGGCGGCGCCCGCATGGACGAGGCCGAGGTCGCGTACCGGCGCATCACGACATGGTTTGGGAAACGCGGCGAGCTCGACCCGTCTCGCCCGGCTAGGGAGTTCACGGCTGCGGAAAAAGAAGAGGGAGACCTGCTCCGCACCGACGCCCGCTATGTGAACGGGCCGCAGGTCGTGGACGTAAGCGGCACGTTTTTCATCCGCCCGGATCGCTCGATGGAGGCGTGGGTGATCCGCCAGGCGATCCGCGAGGCCGGAAAGAAGGACACGGTGGGGATCTCAACCGAGAAAGGGGCGCGCGAGGGGAACATCATCAGCGTCGTCACCGAGGTAACGGGCCAGCCGGACGAATCGGTGAAGACACAGGTGAGCGGCGACGGCTACCTCTCTCGCTTCGAGTCGATGCTGCTGCCGCAGGTTCTTATCCGCTCGAAGGTGCCGACGGAGTTCGGGTTCTACGTCTACCAGAGCGAGGCGGGAAAGGTGCAGCTCCGGCGCGAACTGCTGGAGCAGCCGGTCGATCGTCCTGGGCTGTGGAAGCTGACGACGCGGCTGTCGGAAGACCGCAGGCCGATGGTGTCGCTCTTCAACGACCAGGGCGATCTCATCCGAACCGAGTTGTCCGACGGGAGCATCTGGGAGCCGATTGACCCCAAGGCGCTGGTGAGGCTGTGGCGCGACAAGAATCTCCCGCTGGATTAGGCGTGGGCGGGCACTTTCACGATTCCTCTCTTCGCGCCGCGGCGTTCTCCCGCTAGACTCCGGCCATGGCGACGGACCGCCTCATTTCTCCCACCACGCGCGTGCCCGAGGAGGAGCAGGCCAATTGGGCTCTGCGCCCCACGAACATCGACGAATACGTCGGGCAGCGCGATCTCATCGAAAAGCTCGTCATCGCCATCCGCGCCAGCAAGGCGCGGAACGAGCCCATGGAGCATGTTCTGCTCCACGGGCCGCCGGGCCTGGGAAAAACCACGCTGGCGCACGTCATCGCGAAGGAGATGGGCTCGCAGCTCGTCATGACCTCCGGGCCCGCGCTGTCCAAGGGCACCGATCTGGTCGCCGCCCTCACGCGCCTGCAGGCCCGCGACGTGCTCTTCATCGACGAGATTCACCGCCTGCCCATCGCGGTCGAAGAGTTCGTCTATCCCGCGATGGAGGACTATCGCATCGACGTGACGGTGGACAGCGGCCTGTCGGCCCGCACCGTTCAGATCCGCTGCAAGCCCTTCACGCTCATCGGCGCGACCACCCGCGCGGGGCTGCTCTCGTCGCCGCTCCGCTCGCGGTTCGGCATCGCCCATCACCTGCGTTACTACGGCGTCGCGGAGCTTCTCACGATCCTTCGGCGCAGTTCGGACCTGCTGGGCCTCGCGGACGTGGAGCCGGAGGCGCTGCGCTCGATCGCGGATCGCTCGCGGGGCACGCCGCGGATCGCCAATAGGCTCCTGCGCCGCGTGCGCGACTTTGCGCAGGTGAAGGCCGAAGGGCATGTGAGCGCGCGGGTGGTGGACAGCGCGCTGAAGCTCGAGGGCGTTGACGCGCTGGGCCTGGATGAGCTCGATCGCTCGTACCTCAAGACGATCGGCACGACGTATCGCGGCGGGCCGGTGGGGCTGGAAACCGTGGCGGCGACGATGAACGAAGACGCCGGCACGATCGAGGACGTGGTCGAGCCGTACCTGCTGCAGATCGGGTTCCTGGCTCGCACGCGGCGCGGGCGAGCCCTCACCAAGGGCGGGTGCGAGCACGTCGGCGTGCCGTTCCGCGGCGAGCCGGCGGTGACCGAGTTGTTTGGCGAGGGCACGGTGTAGCAGTGCGGAATGGCACTGATTACGGGACAGCGAGTCGGCGAGACCGCGAGACCGCGAGACAGCGAGACAGCGAGACAGCGAGACAGCGAGACAGCGAGACAGCGAGACAGGCGAATCTGTCAATGCGTGGACACGATCAGGTCAAGTGAATAGACATCCACTTCGCCACTTCGCTTCCCTACTCCTGGAACGCGACCGGCCTGATCGCAAAGTCGTAGAGCTTCGCCACGTCCTTGGCGGACTTCTTCTCGAGGCCGCTGATCTGCTTGATGATGGGCTTGGGATCGTCGGCCGCGAGCTTGCCCAGCGTCTGGAACTTGTGCGACAGGATGTCCTTGAGATCGACCTTGTCAGGGCCCATCGCGTTGCGCGCGTGCCCGCCCGGGTACATGACCAGCCCGCTGTCATGCACGGCGCCCTCGTCGTCGGTGATCACCATCGAAGTCGGGATGCCCTCGGGATAGTTGGCGTCGTACTCCTCGCCGCCCCATTCAAACGTCATCTTCGACATGAGCGAACGCGTCAGGTCGTCGTGGATCGCTCGCTTGTCGAAGTCGTGCGGCGTAAGCATCAGGTCCTTCCAGCCGAGCTTCGCCGACTTCTTCGCGGCCCGGAGCTCGAGCGCCTTGCGCAGCATCGTGCACACGAGGTACAGCATCGAGTGGTCCGCGGACTGACGCGTCTTGGGATCGCGCTTGGCCGGGTCGCCGATGATGCCGAACGCCGGCTCATAGGCCCGCACCACCATCGACTTGATGCAATCGCCCGATTGATCGTCGAGGATCGACGGGGCACGCCCGATGAGGTTGATGAGACCCTGCAGCGCGCCGGCCGATTGGTGCTCGTAGAGCCCGAGCTTGAAGTGCATGCCCATCACCGTGAAGTCCGATCCCGCCCGCGACAGCACCAGGTCGAAGGGAGATGCGTCCTTCTTCTGCGTGTTGGCGCTCGTCGCTCCCACCTTCTGGAACATCTGGCCCGGGCCCTCGAAGATGCGGAAGATCGCCTCGGGATTGCGGAAGATATCCCGCGGCCCGAGGAACCCCGCCATCGATCGCTTCACCGCGAGGATCGCCGCTTCGGTCGAGATCGCCGCCGACGCGCCCTTGCTGTCCGAGAGTTGCTTGCCGGCGCGGATCGCGCGGAACGGGATGGAGTGCGCGACCACCATGCCGATCGCCGACTCGATCTGCTCAGCGGTCGCGCCCATCATCGCGCCGAACGTGGCGGCCGACGCGATCGCGCCGTGAACCACGTGATCGATCTTGTAGGTCTTGAGGCTGAAGACCTCGGCCAGCCGCCCGCGGATTTCATCGAGCAGGATCATGCCGCGGAGCGCGAACTCGCCCCCCTTGCCGCGCATCTGGGCCGCCGCGACGGGGACGGAGTAGAAGTCGTTGTGCCCGAACTCGCCGGCGCGATGGTGCGGGCGCTCTTCGGAATAACCGAAATTCGTGCCGTTGGAGTCCCACTCGCGCACCGCGGCACAGTTCGCCACGATCGCCTTCTCCACCGCGACGTCTTGCGTCGACGCAAAGACCGGAACGCCCGTGCGCACGCACCCCTTGGCCCAGGGCACGCCCGCGAAGCTCCCGGAGCCCGCGATGGGCGTGGCGTACTGGGCCGCCTCGCGGCGCAGCAGCGTCGGGGCGTTGGTGTTGAGCGCGATCGCGGACAGGCCGCAGATCACCGCGTCGGTGTGGAAGAGGTTGGCCCGCTCGAGCACCGCGGCGTCGGGCCTGCCCATCGTCTCTCGGTCGTCGGACATGAACTCGATGGCGAACCGCGCCAGACCCAGCGCCTGGTTGGTGTCGGCGGGAAGAACGACGTGCATTTTCTCGGGCATCGGTGTTTCCTTGGAAGAGCGCAAGCGTAAGCCGCGAGAGGGCGGGCGTCCAAACGCGGGTGCGTCCGCCGCGCCAAGGCCCCGCTTTGCGCCAAAGAAAACGCCGCCCTTTCGAGCGGCGTAGTGGAATCATCGGGTTTTCAGAAAGCTCAGCCGCCCATCGCGACCCGCAGGGGCTCGGTGATCGTCGTCTGGAGCCCAGCCTCGGTCGCCTTGGTCATGGTCGACTTGGCCACGTCGTTCTTGCCCTCGGATTGCAGCAGCACGATCGTGCTCAGCCACGCCCGCGGCGAGCCCGTCCGGGCCGCCTCATCCAGCGTCGCCCGCTGCAGACGCTTCATCTGATCGATCGTGATGCCCGCGCCATTGGCGTCGAAGGGCTTGGAGGCGAGCGTCGGATCGGTCGCGTACGCGTCATACACCCAGCCCGTGCCCGACTCGACCTGGCCTTGATCGATCGCGATCAGGCCCATGAGGCGCTTGGCGACGGCGTCGGTCGGGTGATCGGTGATGTACGCACGCAGGCCCGTGATCGCCTTGGTCGCGTCGCCCATGGACCAATAGAGCGTCGCGGTCTGCGGGTCGATCGCCAGCGGATTGACGCGGTACACCGGCGATTCGACAACCACCGGCTGCGTCACGACCGTCGTCGACTGATACACCACGGGGCGCTCGACGACCACGGGACGCTCGACAACGATCGGGCGCTCGTCATACACCGGGCGTTCCACATATACGGGGCGCTCCACCACGACCGGAGTCTCGTACACCACGGGGCGCGACACGACCACGGGCGGCGGGCAGTACACCGGCGGCGGGCACGGCGCGATCACCACCGGCGGCGGGCAATACACGACCGGGCGCGCCGGGGGGCAATAGACCGGCGGGCACGGCACATAGCGCGGCCGGGGCGGATCGCAGCGATCCCAGCCCCGGTTGTACGTCGAAATCCGCGCATAGCCGTTGTCCCAGCCGAAGCCCACCGAGACCGACACCGACGAGCGACCGTCGTAACGCGACGAGCCCCAGTGCCCCGAACTCCGGCCCCAGCCGCGATCATCACACCGCGAGTTCCACGAGTTTCCCCGCCCTCGATTGCTCCACCCGTCCGGGCCGGCCAGCGCGGCGCCGGCCAGCGACGCGACCACGAGCGAAACGGCGAGCGGAGCCAGACGCGACGCGGAACGGAGCGCACACATCGGAAGTTCCCCTTTTCGGGCGGACGGCGCTCGACTCGGCGCTCGACCACCACAAGGTTAGTACCCGCAAGCATAGCAGAAGTTCCATCGGGCGTCGTCGTCGGAACAGCACAGAATTACGCGGGTCTTGTGGAAATCTCGGGGTCACATCCCCTCCCGTACGCGCGACGTACCCGGGACGCAGACCTGTGAAGATCAGACATCGGACGTGGGAACGTGTGGACGCAGGTGGGATTGCGTCCGGCGCGTTCCCCATCTTCACATGGCCTTCACATGGCACGCGCGAACGTCACTCCGCGGGTTCCGGCGTGACTCACGGCCGAGCGTCGTACATCGAGGCGCCGCAATACAGGCACCGCGCTCGCCGCGCGGCCACGATCCGCTTGCACTGCGGGCAGGGCTTGGGATCAAGCCTCACTTTTCCATCCAGCTTGCCGTCGGAAAGATCGATCTCGCGCACCTTGGTCTCGAGTTCCTGCTCGCTGAACACGCCCCGCTCGTGGAGCAGCTTCGCCATGGCCATGTTGATCATCACGAGCGTTTCGACCGCGCGCTCGAGCTCGATCGCGCGCGAATTCGCGTACCTCGCGTCCGCCTTGGCGTCGCCCGCGGCCATCTCCGCTTCCCATATCCGCCGCTGCTGGCTGAGTTCCCAGAAGAGTCCGTACATCGCGTGCCCCTTCCAAAACAACCCTTCGTTTCCCCGCGGCCTTGTCGGTCCACCCACCGCCGCCCGCCCGCTCCCCTAGCATCTCATTCCGTCGCCAGGCGTGCCCACGCACGTCGCGGTTTTTCTCGTTTTTCCACCGGCCGATCGGCCTTTCGCAGGAGTTGCCCATGACCGCCCAGCCCGTGATCCTCGCCGCCAAGCGCACCCCGATCGGCAAGTTCTTCGGCGGGTTGTCGAAGGTTCCCTCGCCCGTGCTCGGCGCCTACGCCCTCAAGGCCGCGGTCGATTCGATCGGCGGCTTCGACAAGCTCGGCGGGCAGATCGACGAGGTCATCATGGGCTGCGTGCTCCAGGCCTCGCTGGGCCAGAACCCGGCCCGCCAGGCCGCCCTCAAGGCCGGTCTGCCCGACACGATCTCCGCCGTCACCATCAACAAAGTCTGCGGCTCGGGGCTCCAGGCCGTCATGCTCGCCGCCCAGTCCATCAAGGCCGGCGACAACAGCCTCGTGCTGGCGGGCGGCTTTGAGAACATGACCGCCGCCCCGCACTTCGCCAAGGTGCGCGAGGGCGTGAAGTATGGCAACGGCACGCTGGTCGACCACATGGCCCACGACGGCCTGACCTGCGCCTTCGAGGCGTGCGCCATGGGCAACTCCGCCGATCACATCGCCAAGAAGTTCGAGATCAGCCGCGCCGACCAGGATCGCTTCGCGGTGCAGAGCCACCAGCGCGCCGCCGAGGCGACCAAGGCCGGACACTTCAAGAACGAGATCGTCGCGCTCACCGGCGAGCAGTGCCTCGACAAGAAGAGCCCCGGGGTCGCCCATGACGAGGGCATCCGCGCCGACACCACGATCGAGGGCGTCGCCAAGCTCCGCCCCGCGTTCACACCCGACGGCACGGTCACCGCGGCCAATGCCTCGCAGATCTCCGACGGCGGCGCGGGCGTCGTCGTCGCCAGCCTCGCCAAGGCCGAATCGCTCGGCATCAAGCCCATCGCCAGGATCGTGAGCTATCACACCTCGGGCATCGCGCCCAAGGACATCTTCGCGGCGCCCATCGATGGCATCAAGGGCGCGCTCGCCAAGGCCAAGCTCGGCGTCAACGACATCGACCTCTTCGAGATCAACGAGGCCTTCGCGGCCCAGGTCCTCTGCAACATCAAGGCGCTCAACGTCCCCGAGTCCAAGCTCAACATCTGCGGCGGCGGCGTCGCGCTGGGACACCCCATCGGCGCGTCCGGCGCCCGCGTGCTCACCACCCTCATCCACCAGCTCCATCGCACCGGCGGCAAGCGCGGCGTGGCGGCGCTGTGCCTCGGCGGCGGAAACGCGGTCGCGATGGTCGTTGAAACCGTGTGATCGACGCTCGAATCGAACTTGTTTGATCCGCTCAACCCGCCTCCCAGGGCGGGTTTTTCATGCGCCATTCACGTCGCCAAACGCACCTGTATTCCCGATTGCCGAATGCCGAATGCCGACTGCCGATTGCCGATTGCCGATTGCCGTCGGGCTACTTCTTCGGCACAAACACCAGGTCCGCGCCCTTGCCGTCCGTGCGGAGCGCGTCAAACTCCGACATCGCGCGCTTGCCGCCATTGTCCTCGTTGTCGTCGCCGACGGAATACAGCGTGTACGACGCCCGCGCCTTGCGGTCCTGGCCGGGCTTGTAGACGAAGCCCGAATCCGAGTATGGATCGGTCGGCGTGCTCTCGATGAACGCCGGCACGAGCTGATCGAGCTTCTCGGGATACTCGCCCTTGGCCGCCCGGTACCGCTCCAGCGCGATCATGATCCGCGTCGCGTGCTGCTGCTGCGCCCATTGATCGCGGGCGCTGATCGCCTTGCCGATCGCGGGGATCATCAGCTGGAGCAGGATGTACCGCTTCGGGACTTCGATTCCGATGTAGTCGTCCGCGTCGCCGCGCCTTTCCTTCCGCGGCAACTCGCCGACTTCCTTGAAGCGCGAATACACGCGCTCGGCCAGTTCCTCGGTCTGCGCCCTTGACGGCATGGCGATCGCCACCACGTTGGCGATCGGAGGCGAGGAGCCCGTCGGCCCGCCCGTGCCCGTCAGCCCGCCCGCCGCGGACGGGATGAACCGCCCGGACTTGTCGTGCGTGCGCTGGGAGATGTCCATGAACATCAATCGCTCGGCCTCGAACGAATCGCTGATCGGGCGGCGCGTCGGATCGTCCGCGAAGACCGCCGCCAGCTTCTCGAGCGACGGCGCGGGAATGTCGTGTGCCACAATCGTCTCGCGCATCACGTCCGCCGCCAGCGCGTCGATCGCGATGCTGACCAGCGAGCCAATCAGGATCGGGTCGTACCCCACCGCGCGAGAAAGCCCGCGTGCATCCGCCAGCGCCTCAACGAACGTCTCCCAGTCGCCCGCCGCCGCCGCCGTCGCGGCCCGGGCCCGACAGAACCGTGCCGCCTTCCGGCTGTCGCCAAGCTCGGGCACGATCAACTGGATCAGCGGCCCGGCCGGCGCGGGCCTCGCAACGAACCTCGCCTCACGCAGCGTCTTGAGGTCCGCCGGCACGCTCGACGCCTTCACCCGCTCGACATACTCCCGCGCGATCTCCCCGGCCTTTGCCGGCGCGTCCGCGGCCTCGAGCGCCGAAAGATCCACGGGAAACGCGAACCTGGAATCCCAGTCCACGGGCGCGTCCCCGGCCTTGCCGTACTTCTGCCCAAACTCGTCGTCGACCTGCTTGAGCGTCGTGCCGACCCGCTGCAGCGTGTCGTACTCGTTCTTGGCCGCCGCGTCCTGCCCGCTCATCGTCAGCGCGTGGAGCTTCTCGCCGTAGTCGACCGTGATCGACGGCGTGGCGTTGAGCGCCCAATGCACGAGCCACCCCGACCAGGCGCAGAAGCCAAGCAAAAGCAGCGCGAGAACGACAAGAAAGGCCTTCAGCGTGGAGATGCCGTGGCGGTGTGCGTGCATATCCCATGGTACCGCGCGGAATGGCAAGGGTTGCGACGGGCCGATTCTTGCCAAGCCATTCGGTCCGACTCGGGCCTCACTTCGTCGCTGTGTAATCAAACACCCCGCGCCCGGACTTGTCGCCCAGGCGTCCCGCCGCCACCAGCTGCTTCAGCAGCGGGCACGCGCGATACCGGTCGTTGTTCAGCCCGTCGGCCAGCACGTTCATGATGTGAACGCACGTGTCCAGGCCGATGAAGTCCGCCAGGCGCAAGGGGCCCATCGGGAAGTTGCAGCCGAGCTTCATGATCTCGTCGATGTGGGCCGGCTCGGCCACGCCCTCCATCCACGCGTAGAACGCCTCGTTGATCATGGGCATCAGCACGCGGTTGGAGACGAAGCCCGCGCGGTCGTTGGCGGGGATCGGCGTCTTGCCCATCGACTGGGCCAGCGCGATCACCCGCTCGGTCGTCGCGGCGCTCGTCTGGTTGCCCTTGATCACCTCGACCAGCTTCATCACCGGCACCGGGTTGAAGAAGTGCATGCCGATCACGCGCTCGCCCGCGCCCTTGTGCGCGTGGTCGGCCGCGGCCGCGATCTCCGTGATGCTGATCGAGCTCGTGTTCGTCGCCAGGATCTGGTTGCCCGTGAACATCTTGGCCAGCATCGCGAAGAGCTCGGCTTTGACCCTGGCGTCCTCGACGATCGCCTCGATCACCACCTCGGCATCCTTCAGCCCATCAACGTGATGCACATACTTCAGCCGCCCGATCGCCGCGTCGACGTCCGCCTGCGTCATGCGCCCCTTCTCGACCTCCCGAGCCAATCGCTTGGCGTGATCGGCCCTGCACTTGGTGAGGGCCTCGTTCGCCTTGTCGTAGACGACGACGTTGTGCTTGGCCACCGCCCCGACCAGCGCGATGCCGCCGCCCATCTGCCCCGAACCGATGATGCCGATCGTGGTGCTGCCCATGGAAGACCTCCCGAGAAGTCGCCCGGAGCGACGGACGGCCGGCGCGCGGGCGAGGTGTTTTCCACAGCATACCCCGGCGCTCTCGCCCGGTACACTTGCCCCATGCCGAGCATCCCGCAGCTCGAAAAACTCCTCGCCCTCGACCCCGCCGACGCGTTCGTGCTCTACGCCCTGGCGATGGAACACGCCAAACTCGCCGAGAAAGACAGGGCGTTTGCCTACTTCGACCGGTGCATCGCCGCCGACCCGGCCTATTGCTACGCGTACTTTCATAAGGCTCGTGTGCAAAGCGAGTCGGGGCGGACCGGCGACGCGATCCAGACGCTCAACCTGGGAATCAACGCCGCCAAGGCCGCGGGCGACGCCCACGCGATGTCCGAAATGCGCGAGCTGCTGGATCAGCTCAACTGAGCCTCGTGAAGCGCGGCTCGCGATCGGTCGGCGAACAGCACGCGACGGTCAACCCTCGATGGACAATCCGCGGACCATCCCTCCCTTCTTTAGCTGAATGGAACCCTTCCGCGCTCAGGTCTCGCATTCCGTCACCCGGCGGCCATCGTCCGCCGCGACCCGCCGCGCACCGATCGGTCCACATCGCGACCGCGCGGCCCCCTTTTTCATCACCGCGCCGTGCGTGACACACTGCCCGCGAAGTGGTAGCCTGTCGAGGTCACTTCAAGGAGTCGCCCATGTCCGGTTCCCAATCACCCTCCCAACCCAGCGCCCTCTCCCGCCGCTCGCTCCTCACCCGCGCCGCCCTCGGTGCCGGCGTGCTCGCCTCGGGCGTTTCACTCGACACCGCGCTGGCCGCACCGCGCGTCCCGGCCCCCTTCGCCCGCAAGCGAGTGCTGCGCCTCGCGCACCTCACCGACATCCATGTCCAGCCCGAACGCCACGCCGGCGAGGGCATGGCCGCCTGCTTGAAGCACGTCAGCGAACTCGCCGACAAGCCCGACCTCATCCTCACCGGCGGCGATCACGTCATGGACTCCTTCGAAGCCACCTTCGATCGCACCAAGACCCAGTGGGACCTCTTCACCAAAACCCTGGCCGACGGCATGAACATCCCCGTCCGCTCCTGCGTCGGCAATCACGACGCCTGGGGCTGGAACAAGGCCAAAAGCAAGACCACCGGCAGCGAGCACAACTGGGGCAAGGACATGGCCGTCGACTCGCTCAAGATCCCCGCGCGGTATTACAGCTTCGACCAGGCGGGCTGGCACTTCGTCGCACTCGACAGCGTGTACCCGAACGGCGACGGCTACCTCGGCAAACTCGACGACGAGCAGGCCGAGTGGCTCGACGCCGATCTCGCAAAGCTCCCCAAGGGCACGCCCACGCTCGTGCTCTCCCACATTCCCATCCTCACCGTCACCACCGTCGTCTACACCAAACCCGACAAGGACAACAACTACAAGCTCGACGGCTCGCTCCAGCACTGCGACTACGCCCGCATCAAGGCCATCTTCGAGAAGCACAACACCGTCCGCCTCTGCCTCTCCGGGCACATGCACCTCATCGACCGCTGCGACTACAACGGCGTGACCTACCTCTGCAACGGGGCCGTGTGCGGCAACTGGTGGAAGGGTCGCCACCGCGACTGCGACGAGGGCTACGCCGCCATCAACCTCTTCGACGACGGCTCCTTCGAGCACGAGTACATCAAGTACGGCTGGAAGGCGGAGACGAAGTAGTTCGACGCGAGCCACTCGCCCCACGCCAACTTGGCACCACACGGACTCCATCGACCACGCGAGGTCTTTGTCCTACCGATAAGGCGCGCTGACACTCCCATGCGGCTGCACATCACGCGAAGATCACTCTCGCTTTCACTCGTCGGAGGAATAGTCGCCGCTTTCGTGACGGGCTGGATTGAGCCCATCTTCGGAGCCGTGGGCCTGTATGTCCCCAAGGCACTTTCGACTCTACATTTCGAAGACGTTGATGCACGATACGGACCGGATGGCATCGTCGTTGGCGTGCATGACCATGGCTTGTGCTCGGAGATGTGGGTACTGACGATTTATGACAACGACGCGGAGGGGGTCGCGGCCGGGCGGCACCGAACTCTCATCCGCCCCACCTCATCCGCTCGGCGTGCCACCCCGCCGACCGCAATTGCCGTACTTGAACTGGCCGCAAGCACCGCTTACGATATAAGTATTCAAATTAAGATAGCTAAACAGTCTCGCAGGATTAGAAATAAGTACCGATGCAAAGACACGCTATATTTTTATGAAGTCATTACCACTCGCATGAAGAATGACCGTATCCAAAAAGATCATTGCCAAAATAATTGTTATGGTTATAAATAACCCAATTGCTACGATCGACAATTGTGATCTAGAGCCTTCTCGGTGGCATTTGCATGCATCCAAGCGTATGCAGTGGCAACAGCCGCACTCCATGGACTGGTTGGCCAGCGCTCGCGGATATGACGTGCTCAGCGGAGGTGGGGCGCAAACAGTTGTACTTGGGCGAGTCCGCCAATTGTGGGCGTCGATTTTGATGCTCTCCTGTGTATCGATCGTGCTGGTGGTTTACGCGGGATCGTCGACCTCAAAGTTTAATTTATCTATAGCTATAGATGTCTTGTTGTGGGTTGTTGCCCCAATAAACATCGGCGCTTTTCTTATGCTGTATTTGCGGGGAGATATACCACGTAAGTACCTTCGATTTGATCCGGGCACTGCCGCGGTTGCTTATCGCGGCTCGCTCAATCCGAATGCGTTTTGTTTATTCATTCGCGATTCAACAGGTGATCACCTATTGCTCCTGGGGCGTGTGTCACGACAATCAGACTGTCTACGTGTAAGGCCTATCTTGGAGTCGGTGTCGTCGGTAGTGCCGATATCACCAGAGATTGTTTACATAGACAACACGCCTTTTGCAGGCCCACGACCAAACACCATGGTGGTCAAAAGCTCGTCGCATGCTCACGGACGCCAGGATTCCGCTCCCCCGCCCGCCGGAGGTAGCGCGTGAGAACACCCTCGAGCCACTCTTGGTACCGCACGTCACCCGCCCCGAGCTGGCGACGGGATATTTGGCCAGGTAACGTTCTGAACGATGCGCACGTTTGCAGAAGCGGCTCTCTCGCGGGGCCGTTCGTCAGCGGTCTCGCTCGAGTTTCACGCCTTTCCAAGGAAGTCGCGGATGCCCTGGAGAAACTCAGTCAATCGAGGCCGCCGAGCTGAGGCTCGACCGTACCACTTTCGTGCCACCCCGCCAATCTGACTCGCTCGCCCATCCCCTCATCCGGCTACCCCACCAGTCCACTTGACCACTTGACCACTTGACCACTCCGCCACTCCGCCACTTCCCCACTTCGCCCCGTTTCCTCTACACTCCCCATGTGCTCGCACGCGTCCAGTCCTACCTCCTCTCCGGCATCGACGCCCTCCCCTGCGAGGTCGAGGTCGACTTCGACAACACCTCCACCGACACCCGCGAGCTCATCGTCGGCCTGCCCGACGCCGGCGTGAAAGAAGCCCTCCAACGCGTCCGCGCCGCCCTCGCCAACACCGGCTACACCACCGGCAACGGCCGCCTCCTCGTCAATCTCGCGCCCGCCGACCTTCGAAAGGAAGGCCCCGTCTATGACCTTCCAATCGCGCTCGGCCTTCTCATCTCCGCCGGCGCTCTCACACTTCCCGCGCCCACCCCCGCGTCCAACAACGACACCACCCCCGACCTCCGGCGCTACGTCGTCGCCGGTGAACTGGCCCTCGACGGCCGGGTCCGCCCCATCAAAGGCGTCATCGCCCTGGCCGCCCTCGCGCGCCAACGCGGCTTCGCCGGCGTGATCGTCCCCGCCGACAACGCCCAGGAAGCCGCCGCCGTCCCCGAACTCACCGTGCTCGGCGTGCGCACGCTCTCCGAGGTCGTCGGCCTGCTCACCGGCCACCTCGAGCCCGTCCCCGCGTCGCCACCCGATCTCGCAGGGCTGCTCGAAGCCTCGCGAGCCCCGATCGACTTCGCCGATGTCCGCGGGCAGGAAGCCGTCAAACGCGCCAGTGTAATATCCGCGAGCGGCTCACATAATCTATTAATGCTCGGGCCCGCCGGCACCGGCAAGTCCATGATGGCCAAGGCCCTCCCCGGCATTCTCCCGCCGCTCACGCCCGACGAAGCCATCGAGATCACCCGCATCTACTCCGCCGCCGGCCTCCTCCCGCCCGGCCAGGGCCTCATCACCGCCCGCCCCGTCCGCACGCCCCACCACACCGCCTCCGCCGCCGCGATCGTCGGCGGCGGGATGATCCCGCGACCCGGCGAAATCTCCCTCGCCCACCACGGCGTGCTCTTCCTCGACGAACTCCCCGAGTTCCCGAGACTCGTCCTCGAAACCCTGCGCCAGCCGCTCGAAGACCACGTCGTCACCGTCGCACGCTCCCACGCCGCCGTGCGATTCCCCGCCAGTTTCATGCTCGTCGCCGCCATGAACCCCACGCCCAAGGGCGACATGCCCGCCGGCGAGGTCGGCCGCCGCGCCATGGACCAATACCTCTCGCGCCTCAGCGGCCCGCTCCTGGACCGCATCGATGTCCACGTCGAAGCGCCCGCCGTCTCGTGGAACGAACTCAGCAAAGCGCCCATCGGCACAAGCTCCGCGACGATGCGTCAGCGCGTGCTCTCCTCGCGCCTCCGCCAGCTCGAGCGTCAGGGCATCCCCAACGCACGCCTGAGCGGCAAGCAGCTCGATTGCCTCGCCGTCCTCGACGACCGGTCCCGCTCCATGGTCGGCAACGCCATGACCGAGCTCGGACTCTCAGCCCGCGCCTACGACAAGATCCGCCGCGTCTCGCGCACCATCGCCGACCTCGAAGACTCCGACGCGATCCAGCCCCAGCACGTCGCCGAAGCCATCGGCTATCGGTTGCTGGATCGGAGGATGTAGAGCCAGCGGTCTACTGCCACCTCATCATCATCCTTTCGATTTTCCGCCGCAGCGCCGCGGGCCGAAGAACATGCCGCTCCGGCCGCTTGCCCTGACTCAGCATCCGCTGCACGCACCACGCCGCCACCTCCACGAATGCCTTTCGATCCTCGGCCCGCCATCGCTCGCACGCCACGCGCCCTCGCTCGCCGTCCCACACCAGCCGATACAGCGCGCCCTCCCGATCCCAGCACCAGTGCGGCTCATTCTCAACATCCGGTTGCTCAAACCACTGAAGCTCGTCATCACTCGATCTGCGCATGAGCGTCGTTTCATCACCGATCAGCACAAACAACGGCCAGCGCGGCCCCTCATCCACCCGCGCCGGAATCTCCCGCTGCGACCCACCGCGAATCGCGATCGACAGAGGATGCGACTGCTCGTTCGGAGTCCCGCCGCCAAGGCGCGAAAACTCGTCGCGCGGCATCGTCACGTGCCAAACATGTTCGCCCGGGTCCTGGCCACGCAGTGCACGCTCCATCCTCTCGAGAGTGTTGTCGCACATCACCGCGCCGTGCGCGATCATTCGATCCGCCAACCGTCGCACCCACGCCGCATACTCGCTCGTAATCGGGGACAGTTGCATAAGGTCCACGCTCAGCACGCGCGAGATCGGAAAGTACACGACCTGAAGCTCGAATGTCGACGGTGCGCCTTGAACTTCGACCGACCGATACGGGTACATCACGCGGTCAAAGATTGATCCCTGCTCAGCAAACCGATACCGCAATCCCTCCGCGGCCGCGAACATCTCCCACTGGCTCGACGCGACGTCCCGCCACGCCAACGTGATGACCGACGGCTTGTTGAGGAATCGACGAGACTTCATAGGTTACGATGATCGTACTACGTCGGTAAGTCCGCCTACTCCTCGCCCCGCTTCCTTCTCCGCCGCACTTCCTTCGACCCCCCGCCGTTCGACCCAAGGTCCAAGAGCACCGCGAGCACCAGCACCGCCGCGTGCCACCCGCTCACCGACCCGTGCTCGTTGATCGCCCACGCATACGCCAGCGTCGTGTACGGCATGAACACAAAGCCCACGAACGCCCAGAAGTCGTTCTGGTACGCGCGACCGATGTAGTCGCCCATCACCACCATCGCCGCGATGATCACCCGCGGCATGAACAGCGACAAGAGAACAACGATCCACATCGCTCGTCCCCCCTTCCGGGCCGCGATGCGCCGCCCGTCATCTCATTGATCGTAGATTGCCAGGGGCGGTTTCAACTCGACCCGCCGTTCACCCGGTCGCCCCTTGGTCGGTGCGTCTCCTCTCCTCTCCTCTCCTCTCCTCTCCTCTCCTCTCCTCTCCTCTCCTCTCCTCTCCTCTC
>JADYYE010000275.1 GCA_020853815.1 Phycisphaerales bacterium | reverse complement strand
CAGTGACTTTGTCGTAGCGGGTGATCTCGCCGCCTTTCTCCACGATGTAGAGGCCGTTGGCGTCCCCCGGGGCATAGGTCGCGTAGAGCGGTTGAGTCAGACCGCTGGTGACGACCGGCGTCACCGTGACAGAGCTGACCCCCGACGGATCGTAGCCATAGATGATGTCATTGCCTGCGGTGCCGCCGATAGCCTGCGCGCCCGCGCCGCCCTTGATGATCATGCCTGGCTCCTTGGCCCGCCGTTTTATCCCGGAACGCTAACGCAATTGCGACACTGAGGTTCCGACAATCCGGCGCCGCGTGGCCGAATAAAGGCGGCGGCGGAGGATTTAAGCAGTGAGTATGGAGTTTGTGCGCGGTGGGCGCGGCTGTTTGCGCCGCGTTGGCGAGACGCAGCAATCTGTGCGGGCAGGCGCTACAGCTTCACCCACGTCTCATCGAAGATGAAGCCCAGCTTGTTGCCGTCCGGGTCGCGGACATAGCCGCCGTAAAAGTTCGGGCCGTAGGCTGGGCGGGGGCCCGGCGCGCCTTCGTCCGTCCCGCCGTTTGCGAGCGCGGCGGCGTGCGCGGCGTCGATCTCGGCCGGACTGGCGCAGACATAACCCGGCATGAAGCCGTTGCCCGGCGCCGGCGCTTCCCTGTTGTACGGCGTTGCGACCCAGGTGCGCGAGCCGTTGCGGAACATGTAGCAGAAGCCGTAATCGGGCACGGCCAGCTCCAGCTGTCCGCCGAAACACGGAAACACCGCGTCATAGAATGCCCGTGCGCGCGCGATGTCGCTCGTGCCGATCATCACATAATGAAGGCTCATGTCTTTGTCCCTGTCCCGCGCCGGCATCCGGGTTTGAATGCGGCCGGACAATAGGTGACGCGCTGTGGCGGTCAAGACAGGGGCAAAGGGGGGCAATTCAGACGGCGCGTGCGGCGCCGCGCCTCAATTCCGTCAGCGCCAAAACCTCCGCCAGAGGCGGAGCGACGACGTCAAAGAATGCGGCTCAGGCAATGGGCGGCGAACGCCCGCTCATGAGACTATGCGCGACCTTTCGCGCATCATCGTACACGGTGTCCAGAATGCTGCCTTTCACGCGTCTGACGCGCGGCGGATGGGCCAGGATGCGCGTACAGAT
>JADYYE010000274.1 GCA_020853815.1 Phycisphaerales bacterium | reverse complement strand
TCGGCGGCGCCATCACCAAAGTTATCGATTACTCGCAGGAAGGCGCGGCATTTGTATTTGGCCCGCTGATCAACACCGAATTGGTGTCGAAGGCGTTTGGTATTCCTGGCGGTTTTATCTTTTTCTTTAAAATAATACCAACCATTCTTTTTGTCGCCGTATTAGTCAATATCGGATACTATTTTGGCATCATTCAATTTATCGTAAAAATATTGGCGCGGGGTCTTTTTTGGCTGATGCGCGTCAGCGGTGCGGAAGCCTTGAGCAATATTTCGAGCGCTTTTGTCGGTCAGGTAGAAGCCCAGATCATGATAAAGCCCTATCTGAAAGGAATGACCAAAAGCGAATTAATGGCCTCAATGGCCGGAAGTTTCGCTTGTATTTCGGGCGGCGTAATGGCGGCCTATATCGGCATGGGCGTACCCGCGCAATATTTATTGGCCGCAAGTATAATGGCCGCGCCAGGCGCATTGGCCATCTCTAAAATTATTTTTCCCGAAACGGAGACATCAGAAACCGGCGGCGCAGTAACGCTGCGCGTAGAAAAATCGCACAGTAACCTGATCGACGCCATTTCTTCGGGTTGCTCCGACGGATGGAAAATCGGTATCAACGTAGCCGCCATGTTGATCGGTTTTTTGGCGCTGATTGCATTAATTGATTTTGGTTTAGGCCAGATCGGCGCCAAGATGGGCTATCCGGATTTCAGTTTAAACACGGTATTGGGTTTTCTTTTTTCTGGTTTTGCCTGGTGTATGGGCGTACCCTCTGATGAAATATTCACCGCCGGCGCTTTGATGGGACAAAAATTGGTCGCCAACGAATTTGTCGCCTATAATTCGCTCTCGCCTTACCTCGGCGCTACGCCGACGGCCATGATCAACGGCCATGCCATGAGCGCGCGCACCATCGCAATTGTAAGTTTTGCCCTGTGCGGTTTTGCCAACTTCGGTTCTATGGGTATTCAGGTAGGCGGCATCGGCGCACTGGAACCCAGCCGTAGAGGCGATCTGTCCAAATTAGTACTTAAAGCGTTGATTGCCGGTACGTTGGCCTCTTATCTTTCCGCTACGTTTGCCGGTATTCTGTTGTAATGATCCAATATAAACACCGAATCCGCGTATCTGGCATCGCCCGTAGAGCAAACGAAGTCTTATTGGTCGAGCAAATTAGTCCGGCTACCGGATTACGACGCTGGGCTTCTCCCGGAGGAGGGCTTGAGTTAGCGGATATTGATATTTTTCGGGCAGTAGAACGCGAAATGTT
>JADYYE010000273.1 GCA_020853815.1 Phycisphaerales bacterium | reverse complement strand
GCTATTTTCCAGTAATCAAAGGCCTTGATGAATTTCATTTTGCCTTTTCTATTGCTTTTGCGGCTTCTCTTAAAAGCTTAATAAACTTTTCCAGCCCTTCGGAGGTTTTAAATCCGGAAATAGCGATTGCCGCATAAGCCGGACTGCCGATATTTACCGCCAGGCTCAGTTGATTTTTATGCTTTACCATAGCCATTTTCTTCTTTCTGATCTCGTCGAGTTTACGGAAAAGTTCTTCATCCGCCTGTTCATGAAACAACGCTTTGACGTCTTCTTCAGGAATCTCAGCCAGCAGCGACATGCCGATGCTGGACTCCAGCGCGGGATAAAGCGTCGTACCGCCCAGACCGTTTTCAACTGACATGCCGCCTGAATTATAGTAGAGATAACAGACTTTATCTTTCCAGAGCACTCCGAGTGCAACCAGATACCCGTGTTTAGCCAGCCGGTCAAGATGGGCAAACGAGCTGCTCAGAAGTCCTGACGCCGCCATGCTCTGCGCTGCAATAACGTGCATACCGGCGCCGACGGCGTAGCGTCTGGATGAAGTACGGTAAGCCAGCCCCAGATATGCCAGCGTTTTCAGCAGCCGGTTAACCCGGATCGGGCTTAGCTCAAGCTTTCTGGAGACAGCCAGGCCGGAAACCGGCTCCGGACTCATGGCCATCTCTTGAAGAACAGCCAGGCCGTCGAACAGTCCATATACGATTTGTGACGGTACTTTATTCATTAATTATTCCTCTTTCTGCTTTTTCAGCCATTCAGTCCATTTCTGTTTATCGCCGCCGATATCTTCGCCGGTGATCTCCTTTAGATATGCCGCTGCTGCTGCATTCAATTCGCGGTCTTTGGCATCCAGCGAGTTTATCAGAAACGGGATGGCCGGTTTTTCAAATCTGGACATTGCTTTCAGGCTGGCCAGTGCGGCGGATGCGCTGTTTTCCCTGCTGTGGTTGAAAATTTCCTCCAGCGCCGGAATGGCGGAAGCGTCGCCGATACGGGCCAGAGCCTTGCTCAGCTCAGTCTGCACCCGCGCGCTTTCTTCCTGCCTGGCCAGCGCGATTAAATCCGGCACCGATTTCTTATCCTGCAGTTCGCCCAGGATATAAACCGCCTGCTCGCGGATCAGCGATTCCGGATCATGCAGCAGATCGCGAATATACGTCAAATCCGGAGCCTGTT
>JADYYE010000101.1 GCA_020853815.1 Phycisphaerales bacterium | reverse complement strand
GCATGTTCACCTTCTCGATGCTCATCTTGTCGGGCATCGTGAAGACGCACTTGTACCCGCGCACCGCGGCCCACATCGCCACGCCCTGCCCCGTGTTGCCGCTCGTGTTCTCCACGATCAGCATCCCCGGCTTGATCAGCCCCTTCTTCTCCGATTCGTTCAGGACGTGCACCGCCATGCGGTCCTTGATCGAGCCCGTCGGGTTCATGAACTCGCATTTGACGAGCACCGTCGCCGCCCCCGCGGGCACGACCTTGTTCAGCTTCACCAGCGGCGTGTTGCCGACCGCGCTCAGAATCGAATCGAAGAACGCCATGCCTTGCACCCCTGCCGCGTGCCCGAGCCACGCGAAAAACCGTCGAGCCCCGGGCGAGTTCCGCCCGCAAACGGCGGAATCCCGAACGCCCGAGAACCCACACAATAGCCGCGGATTCTCGTCTTCCCGAGCCCATGCCCCGGGGCGATTTCGGAACTCTTTCGGGTCATTGGTCGGGAGATGAAAGGGCGAATGGCCCCGGGCGCGATTGCCCAAGGCCCGGATCGCGTCCGCGCGAGATCGATTCGCGTGCATCAGACTCCGGCATTCCCGCATGGTTTCATGCGGAAATTGGCTTGGAGTACGAGCCCCGCGCCACTATCCTTGTGCGAGAGACAGACCACGGCGTTTCCGCGCCGGGATTCAACGATTAGGAGGGTTTCCAAATGCGTAAGACTTGTGTGGCTTCGGTTCTGGCTGTCGCTGCGCTCACCGCCAGCGCCTCGGCCGCCATCCAGGCGGTCGGCAACTTCAACGGCTGGGACAACGGCACCGGCGTCGTCCTGAGCGATCTCGGCGGCGGCGTGTGGGGCGCGACCATCCCCAGCACCGGCGTCGGCATCAATGAGTTCAAGCTCAACATCGGCGACTGGTCTCAGTACTGGCCCTCGACCGGCAACATGAAGGTCTCATCCGACGGCAACCCCATCGACATCTTCTTCTACGACAACGTCAACCCCAACGACGGCTGGTCCCCCAACTACCAGCGCGTCGGCTACGTTGACCAGGGCGGCACCGGCTTCGAGATCATCGGCGACTTCAACGGTTGGTCCGCCCCCATCGGCACGCTCACCGACATGGGCAACGGCCTCTATGAAGGCACCTTCAACATCGCCGCCGGCGGCTATGGCTTCAAGTTCCGCTCCGTCGCCCACGGCTGGAGCATGAGCTACGGCGAGAACCTCGCCGACTGGGACAACAACGCCTTCGTCAACGTCGGCGCTGACCCCGTCAAGTTCTCCCTCGACCTGACCCACGGCCGCTGGAAGACCGAGAACGTCCCCACCCCGGGCGCCCGGGCGCTCCTGGGCGTTGGCGCTCTGGCCGCCGCGCGTCGTCGCCGCTGAGACGGCTTCGATCGACGCTCGACCTTCACGCGTACGCGGGCCGCTCTTCATCGGGCGGCCCGCTTCCTTTTCTTGTTTCGACACGCCGCCGCGCCAACCCGCCCTCATCTCGCGCCCGCGCGCTTATCCTCCCCCATGCGCATCCTCCTCACCAACGACGACGGCATCCGCGCGCCCGGCATCGCCGCCATGTACTCCGCGCTCATCGATCCCGCCTTCGGACCCCCGCTCGGCGAGGTCCTCTGCGTCGCGCCCCTCGAAGTCCAATCCGCCACCTCGCACGGCGTGACCTTCAACTCCCCGCTCATGACCCGCGTCGAGTCCATCGACATCGGCACCCCCGTCGTCAAGGGCATCGCCGTCGACGGCCGACCCGCCGATTGCGTCAAGCTCGCCCTCTCCTGCCTCTGGCCCGAACGCTTCGGCCAGGGATCACGCCCCGACCTGGTCGTCTCCGGCATGAACGCCGGCGCCAACTGCGGCATCAACGTCATCTACTCCGGCACCGTCGCCGCCGCCATCGAGGCCGCCTTCCTCGGCGTCCCCTCCATCGCCGTCAGCATGATGCTCGCGGGCGAACACTCGCGTTTCGACATCGCCGCCCGCGAAGCCCGCAAGACCATCGAACAACTCATCGCGCAAGGATTGCCCGATCGTCACGAGTGCCTCAGCATCAACATCCCGCGCGTCGAGGCGGAGCGGGCAATGCCCCCAATTCGCATCTGCCCCATGAACGCTCACGGCCTGGTCGACCGCTACGAGCGCCGCGTCAGTCCCGGCGGTCAGGTTTACTACTGGGCCGCCGGCCACGGCCTGGACTTCCACGCCACCGCCGAGGGCTCCGACGTTGACCTGCTCAAGGCGGGCTGCATCACGGTCACGCCCTTGGCCTATGACCTCACACGCCACGAGTCTTTGAAAACATGGCGTTCTCGCGTGAAAGACGCCTAAGAAAAAAGGCGGCCACAAGAGTTACTTGCAGCCGCCCGGAGGGAGAAAGAGAGAGTCTTGTCGCCCGGAGGCGTGATCGCTCTTGGTTGCCGCGGGAGGTTCCGCCGGTCTCCATTCCCGGATTCGGTGTGAATCCGGGCAAGGTGTTATCGACCTAGGCCAGAAGATTGCCCACATTTTTGAGGGCGGCGGGCAGATTCTTCCGGATCTCCTCGAACTTCTCGCTCGACAGCTTGATCGCATCCCGAACATCCGCCCCCACCTCCAGCGACTGAAGGTCCAGGCGGAATCCCGCGGCGGCCTCGGCCGCCAGCCGGTCCGCGATGTGAACGATCGTCGTCAGCGTGCGGCTCTCGGCGGGCAAGTCCAGCGGGTTGTGGTGGAATCCCGTCACCAGCGAGAAGCTCTTGGGGAACTTCCACTTCTCCGCCAGCCCCGCCCCAAACTCCGTGTGCGTTGCGCCGAAGACCTTGCCCTCGACCTCGCGCATGTTGACCTGCGGCACGCCGTTGCTGTCGCACTTCACCGTCTCCAGCACCTCGATCAGCTTGTTGCGGTCGTACTGCATCTCCACCATCACGCCGATGTCGTGGATAAGACCCGCCAGGAACGCCTCGTCCGACAGGCCAAGACGCAGCGAATCCGCGATCACCTTGCAGGTCGCCGCGACCGCCGTGGAATGGTTCCACAAATCACGCGCCGAGAAGTTCGGCGTCAGCTCACCCCCGCGGAACAGCTTCGCGAGGCTCGCCGCGATCGCGATGTTCTTGACGGCGTTCAGCCCGAGCATCACGATCGCGCGGTTGATCGACGCGATCTGCCCCGGCAGGCCGTAGAAAGACGAGTTGACGACCTTGAGGATTCGGCTGCACAGCGCCGGGTCGTTGGAGATGACCTTGTGCAGGTCCTGGGCGGTGGACTTGGGGTCCTCCACCAGCTCCACGATCTTGAGCGTGATCTCCGGGAGTGTCGCGATGTGCGAGATCTCGCGGATCGCGGAGGAAACGACTTGGTCCTTGTTCTCTGTGGCCGAGCTCATGCCGCTAGCTCCCTCGTCTGGTCGGGGGACGATGCACCCATCAACGTCGACATGAGAATCGGCACGCGCGGGCCATGACTTTCGGACCATCTGGGAAGTTGACGCCGTCCGACCGCCACTCGGGACAAACCCGCGGTTGCTCTCGGACCTTTCCGACCGATGAATCCTCTTCGGTATTGCTCGCCCGCCCCTCCGATTTGGGCTTTCTGTCCAAAGCAAGCGGCCTTCCCGCCTGGGACCGAGTTTTTCAGAGGTTCCAGAGGCCGAGTCGATCGCGCGGCCGTCACGGAGACGGACCCCGACTCAGAGTCACATCGCCGGCCCATGGGCTCTCGGCTCGAGTGCCGATGTGCGGCTCGAACTGGTCCGAACAGGAAGCCGGGAAACCCGTTCCAGGGTGTGCGAATCCTATCTTCATCCGAACATCGGCGGAAATCGCGGCTGATAACCATGAAAGGTCCGGGAAGTTGGGGGCGGAACCGGCCGATGCTGCTTCGGTGGGACGCGGCGTTCGGATAGGCTTTCGGCGTCCGCCACGATGGCCAAAGACCCTTCCAAACCGATGACCCGGACCGCGGCGCTGGCCAAGCGCGTGCGGGCGCGTTCCGCGTGGTTCGGCGGCGGGGACGCGGGGCTGCTCGTGCAGGTCGCGCAGAACCCGCGTGCGAGCGTGGCGATGGTGATCGCGGCGGCGGTGGTGCTGGTGTGCAGCGTGCTGGCGATCTGGGCGCGCGAGCGGCCGATCCTGGCGGCCGGTCGCGTGATGAACGACACGCGCGTGGTTCGTGTTCCGCTGGAAGTTGAGGATGCGGCGGCGACGGAGGCGGCGCGCGAAGCGGCCCGCCAGCGCACGCCGCGTGTGTACGTCGCGGACGTGCCGGTGCTGGACGAGATCCAGCGGTCGATCGAGGCGTTGCCCCGGACGGTGGCGGCGGCGAAATCGATCGAGCAGGTCGAGCCCACGATCCGCGAGCAATTCGCGATGTCGGAGAAGGAACTGGCGGCGGTGCAGACCCAGGCGGTGGACGGGCAGCCGACGAGCGAGTGGGTTGCCAAGGTGAGGCAGCTGGCCGGTACGCTGCGCCGCCTGCCTCTCCTGGATGATCAGACCTGGCAGAAGTCGACGCAGGAAGGGCTGCACAGCAGCGTGCGGTTGGTGATCGGCGCCGAGAGCGTGCTGATCCGGCGCACGGAGCTGGTCAACGTGGACGACGCCAAGACGCTGCCGGAGGTGATGGCGACGCTGGCGCGGGACGCGGGTTTCACGGGGGCGGCGCGGGACGTGGTGGTGGCGCGGCTGACGCTGGGGGCCAAGCCGACGTACCGGTTTGACACGGCGCTGACGGCGACGGACCAGAAGAGTTCGGGCGACCGGATCATGCCGATCATCAAGATGAACCCGGTGGGCCAGGTGATCTTTGCGCGCGGGGACGTGCTGACGCCCGCGCAGCTCGAGCTGGCCAAGGCCGAGATCGCGCGGTTCATTGCGACCAGCGAGGCGTGGCGGTTGTGGTTGCGCCGGCTGTCGCTGGTGGCGGCGGTGACGGCGATCGTGCTGGCGATGTCGGGGTACACGGCGCTCTTCTGCCCTCGGATCCGGCGGAACCCGGCGCGGGTGGCGGCGGCGGCGGCGCTGATCACGGCGACCCTGGCGCTGGCGGTGTTGTCGACGGCGGCGGACCCGAGGCTGGCGGCGCTTTCGGTCGTCACGCCCAGCGTGTTCCTGGGCGTCATCCTGGCGATCGTGTACGAGCAGCGCGTGGCGCTGGCGTTCGGCGTGCTGCACGCGACGCTGGTGTGCGTGGCGCTGGACCAGTCGATCGGCACGTTCGCGGTGATGATCACGGGCGTGGGCACCGCGGTGTGGCAGCTCAAGGAAATCCGCGATCGCAACAAGCTGTTCCGCGTGGCGCTCACGACGGCGCTGGGCATGGGCGTCGCGACGATCCTGGTCGGGCTCATCGATCGCCCGATCAGCGAGCCGGCGCTGGAGGAGACCTTCACCGACGGCGGGATCGCGGCCCTGGGCGGGCTCTTGGTGGGCGGCGTGACGCTCTTCATCCTGCCCACGATCGAGCGGGCGTTTGACGTGACGACGGGCATGACGCTGATCGAGCTGCGCGACCCCAAGCACCCGCTCCTGCGAGAGCTCCAGCAGCGTGCCCCGGGCACGTACAACCACTCGCTGAACGTCGCGGCGATCGCGGAGGCGGCGGCGGACGCGATCGGCGCCAACGCGCTGCTGACGTACGTCGGGGCGCTGTACCACGACATCGGGAAGATGAACAAGCCCGACTATTTCGTGGAGAACCAGACGCCGGGCGTGAACAAGCACGACAAGCTGTCGCCCGCGATGTCGCTGCTGGTGATCGTGGCGCATGTGAAGGACGGGATGGAGCTGGCGCGGGAGTTCAACCTGCCGCGGACGATCCAGCACTTCATCGAGTCGCACCACGGAACAACGCTCGTCGAGTACTTCTTCCACCGCGCCAAGAAGCAGGCGCTGGAGCAGGCGCGGGCGGAGGGCGAGGACCCCGCGGAGGCGGTGCAGGTCCCGGACGAGTTTGACTATCGGTACCCGGGCCCCAAGCCGCGGACGAAGGAGACGGCGATCGTGATGCTGTCGGACGCGATCGAGAGCACGACGCGGACGCTCCCGGAACCGACCCCGGCGCGGATCGAGGCGGTGGTGGGCACGATCGCGCAGGCGCGCCTGGCGGACGGGCAGTTCGACGATTGCGAGATCACGCTGCGCGACGTGTCGGCGATCTGCGAATCGATCACCAAGACGCTGACGAGCATCTATCACGGGCGCGTGACGTACGCGAGCACGGCGGACATCGCGCGGAGAAGGGCGTGAACGACCCGCTTTTCCGGGAAGCATCAGGGCCTCGATTTTGGACCGTGCAGAGCGTTTTCGGACGCAGTGGTGATCGTGCGTCTCGCCGATACGTCTTGGCCGATCGGCAAGGCTTGCGTGCGCTGCTCGATACGTCATCGGTGATCAATATGGACTTGACTTGACGACCGCGACAATCGATAATATGGATGTGCCGTTTGGCACGTTGTTGTGCCGGTTACCGATACCGGGCAACGAATCCCGCAGTCGGCCATGCCGGCTGCGGTTGCTTTTTTGGACGGTACACTGGCAATCGTGAACATTCTGTATGTTGATGAATCTGGCGATACGGGGGCGCTCGCGGCCGGCGACCAGAAATCGCAGCCGCTGCTTGTTGTCGGCTCGCTCTGCGTTCCTCAATTGGAACCTCTGAACAATTCGAGTTCAGCCGCGAGGTCCGCTTCCAGTGGGCTGAAAAACCGCCTCGGAGAGGCGGGCCACCAAATACTCAGAGGTTCCAATTGCGGGTCGAATCGCTGACGCGAGCTTGGGTTGAAATCAAGCGTCGGTATCATCCGGGCTTGTGCGCTGTGTCCGCCCCTACATGGGATTGGATGGTCGCAGAGGTGAAGGGCACGGACCTGAGACGATCGGCGCGATCGGACGACCGAGCGACGCGGCGATCCGCCATCGGGTTCTTTGATCGCGTGCTTGAGCTGCTCGAACGTCACGAATCTTCGATTGCCGCTCGGGTGTGGGTCAAAAAGCCCGGGGCCGAGTTCAATGGGCGTTCCATCTACACCTTCTCGATTCAATGGCTGTGCGAGCAGTTCCAGGTGCTGCTTGAAACCCAGCAGGCACAGGGGATGGTGATCGCGGACAGTCGAACTGCCGGACCCAACATCAATGTCGCGCACAGCATCTTCACGCGCAAGCATCGGGCAAAGGGGGATCCGTATTCGCGCATCGTCGAGGTGCCCCTGTTCGGGCACAGCAACAACCACGCGGGGCTCCAACTCGCGGATGTCGTGTTCTCGGGGTTGCTCGCGCCGATCTGCTGCGACGTTTTCGTTCGTGGGCGAATTGCCAGTCAGCACGCTCGGCCGCAATACGCCGCGTTGTCGGAACGTTACCTTTCCCGGCTTGAATCGCTGCTCATGTCGAGAAGGGTTCCGAGTCCCGGTCGGCACTCGATCCAAGTCTCCAACAAGCTGGGAGATCAGGGGTCTCGCGCCCTGTTCAATCACAATCGCCAACCCGGCGCGGAACCGCGTGCGCCTCAGCGGCCTTCGTCGGGATAGAACTCTTCCAGCACCGCCAGCCAGTCGCGCATCGAGTTGATGGCGATCATGCGTTGGCGGACTTCTTCGGCCCTTGGATGGTGCTGCGAGAAGCGGATGCCGAACTTCCGCATGAGCTTGCTGGTCGCCTCGTCGCCGCGACGCATGCCGCGGTTGACGACCAGCGAGAGCTCGAAGTGCTCGCGGAGCACGCGGCGTTGCTCGGCGAGCGAGGGCGGGAGCGCGGGGCGTCCGGCGAGCAATTCGCGGGCCTGGCGGAAGATCCACGGGTTGCCGATGCAGCCGCGGGCGACGCTGACGGCCGACACGCCGGTGTAGGCGATCATGCGGAAGATCTCGTTCACGTCCCACACGTCGCCGGAGCCGAAGACGATCCTGCCGGGGTGGCGCCGGACCAGGTCGCGGAGGAAGGTCCAGCGGCTGGGGCCGATGTACTTCTGCTGCACGGTGCGGGCGTGGACGGTCGTCCAGGCGTAGCCGATGCGGTAGGCGGCGTCGAAGATCCGCTCGAAGTTGGCGGCCATCTCGGGCGTGTCGTCGTAGGCGCGGCGCAGTTTCACGGCGCAGATGATGTTGGGCGGGAGCGACTCGCGCACCGCTTCCAGGATCTCGATCGCGCCGTCGGGCTCGGTGAGCCAGTGCCCGCCCCGCGCGCGGCGGTCGACCTTCTTGACGGGGCAGGCGAGGTTCACGTCGACGACCACGAACGTCGCGGGCGCGGGCGAGGCGAGCATCGCGCCGGGGGCGGCGAAATCCGCGACGGCGGCGAGGGTCGAGAGCTCGGTCGAGTCCGCGGCGTCGAGGCGGTTGATCTGGTCGATCAGCGATTCGCAGGTGTCGTCGTCGGGGCTTGATGGGACGCACGCGATATCGCACGCGTCGTCGTCGCCGAGGCCCTCGGCGGGGTCGAGTTGTTCGCCGCCGGGGAGGCGGAGCGCGGTGACGCCCTCGCCGCCGGGCCCCAGCGCGCCGTCGTAGGCGAGGCGTCGGTACGCGCGGTCGTTGCGGGCGCGCTGCTCGATCATCTTCAGGGCGGCGGCGGCCATTTCCTTGGGGTCCGAGCCCATGATCTGGCCCGCGAGCGGGTGGTCCTCGCGTCCGCCGGGGATGTTGTCGTGCAGTTCGCCGAGGTCGGCCTTGGAGAATCCGCGTCCGCCGGCCAGGAGCGTGCGATCGAGGAGCGCTTCGGTGACGCAGAAGGGACAGCCCTGTCGGCGCGCGACGATGCGCATGGCGGCGTCGGAATAGCCGGCGAGGCCCGCCTGGAAGAAGGGAGCGTCAAAGCCGGGAACCAGCGCGGGGATGCGCGGGTCGATGCCGCGCGAACCAAGATCGGCGGCGACGCGGCGGACGTCGATGTCCTCGGCCCCGGGCGCGACGGCGGGGGTGGGGGCGGTGGCGTTCTGGCTGTGGGGCTCGACGGACACGTTGGGCGGCTTCCGGGGTTGAATGGGGCTGGGAAAGGGCGCGAGATGGACTTGCGGGCGTCAAAAACGGCAAGCCCGGGCGGGCCCGATTTGCTTGTGCGCGGCGGTCGTGGGACTATAGGAGAGCATGATCACGACCCCTCCACGCCCGCGCGGTTCGACGTCCCTGGTGGCACGGCTGTCTCGGGCCGTGCTGGTGATGGTGGCGAGCGCGGGCGCGGTGGTGGTCGCGGCGTGCTCGTCGGCGCCCCGGCCGATCCCGGAGAACGCGCCGGTGTATCCGGGCGAGGCGGCGGGCCAGGCGAAGATCATCAACGTGCAGGTGCTGAGGTCGGGCCCCTCGATCACGTTCACGAACACGACGGCCGGGCCGCTCGGGCCCTGCCGGATGTGGCTGAACCAGCGTTTCAGCCGCATGATCGACACGGTCGAGGTCGGGCAGACGGTGACGCTGGACCTGTACACATTCACGGACGAGTTCGGCGATGAGTTCCGCGGCGGCGGGTTCTTCTCGATGGAGCGCCCCGACAAGGTCGTGCTGTCGCAGCTGGAGGTCCCGGGCGCGGACGGCACGCCGTCGTTGCTCGGGCTCATCACCATCGCCGGCGGCGAGGACGATTGACGGTTCTCAGTCTGCAATTGTCTTGTTGCGGTCCGCCAGAAACCAGCCAATCGCAGTTTCCAGGCTGTCTGTCCAGTCGTTGTCCGGCTTCGCCGATACTGGCTGAAACTTCAACATAGTCTCCGCGTTTTTCGCCGACGGAATCAGCCATCGGGACAGGGTGTAGCGGAACTGAGTCCAGTCGTTGGTCGACGGTTCCATGTTGACGGCAAGGATGTCAAATTCCTCGAATCGATAGGGACGCGTATCTTTGCCGTCCGGACCTTTTCCCGCGCGAGTCTTCTGGGTTTCGACCACATACTTGTTGGCAGACAGGCGGCGCATTGCTTCGGCAGCGAACATGGGCTTCCCTGCCTTGCGGCGCTGGGTCTTGACCTGGACTCGAACCGTGCCGCTTTCGGACGTGAGGAGGCAGTCGTAGGCATGATTGCCCGGCGGCGTGTCTTTCTTCCAGCCGCGGATTCCGCGAGTGACGATTTGGTCGAAGAAGGCTTCTGCGATCAGTCCGCGAACGCCGCGCTTTGAGAGATCAGGGGATCGAGAAATCGCCTCCAGGATCACCTCTGCGGGAACGCGCCACTCCCCCTCAAGGGGGTGAATTGGGTAGCGGCCGCGCAGCCAAGACAAAACGGCGCGGCGTACTTCGTCCGACGCGGTCTCGAGAATCCGCTGTGCGTCACTGGTTGGATCGCGGTTCAAGCTGGTACAGTAACGAGTATGAGGACCAAGGACCAGCTCTTCTCGCCGCCGCCGGTTCAACCGGTGACGCACCTCCTCAACGCCAGCCCGTTCTATCGAACAGAATCTGGCGCGGCGTATTGTGGCGACTCCCTTTCGTTGATGCGCGAGATGCCGGATGCTTCGGTGAATCTCGTCGTTACTTCGCCACCTTATGCGCTTCACTTCAAGAAGGAGTATGGGAACGCGGACCAAAGCGAGTATGTGCGATGGCTCTTGCCGTTCGCACGCGAGATTCGGCGCATACTCAAAGATGACGGGAGTTTCGTCCTAAACGTTGGCGGCTCGTGGACTCCCGGAGCTCCCACCCGGTCAATCTACACGTACAAACTGCTGGTTGCACTCGTCGAGGAGATTGGTCTGAATCTCGCTCAGGAGTTTTTCTGGTACAACCCGGCCAAGATGCCCGTCCCCGCGGAGTGGGTTACTGTTCGTCGGGTACGAGTGAAGGACTCAGTCGAATTTGTTTGGTGGTTCGGCAAAACCGCGCATCCAAAGGCGAATAATCGCAACGTGCTCCGTCCCTACAGCGCCGACATGATCCGACTCAATCGGCGGGGCATCGCAAAGACCAAGCGACCAGCGGGCCACCACATCAACGAGGGCTTTGCGGATACCTCACACGGTGGCTCCATCCCTCCCAACGTCATTGAAGACGGAATGCCGAGCGATTTGCTGCGATTCGGCAACAACGCTGCGAATGACCCATACACACTTCGCTGCAAGGAAGCTGGACTGAAAATCCACCCCGCGCGGTTTCCGGCGGTTCTACCCGAGTTCTTTATCCGATTCCTCACGGACCCGGACGATGTGGTCTTGGACCCATTTGCTGGTTCAAACACGACGGGAATGGTCGCCGAGGCAATCGAGCGTCGATATCTCGCTTTTGAGATGGACGACTCTTATCTGGAGGCTAGCAAGTTCCGCTTCGAATCGACCAGCCAAGACCCGGGCGCATCTGCCCGCGTGACGGTGCCGAACCTGCGCACCAAAGGCAAGATTGGGCGACGCGCGGGGAGTGCTCGCGCCTAACGCTCAGATGTCGTACTGAGAATTCTCGCCATGTACTCTTGGCGAGGTCGGAGTGAGTTTGTGCCCCAAATCGTCGTCATCGCGCCGCACCCGGATGATGCCGAGATCGGCATGGGCGCGACCATCGCTAAACTGGCGGCCCAGGGTCACGACGTTCTGATCTGCGATCTGACGGACGGATGCCCCACGCCCTTTGGCGATCGGCCCACGCGGATCAAAGAGGCGGGGGCGGCCCTGAAGGCGCTGTCCCCCATGTACTCGCCCAGCCCCGCGCCCGCGGGTTCGGCGCCGGACGGCGGGCCGGGCGGCGGGCCGGGCTTCGGGCGGGTGGGGCGACTGCGGCGGATCATGCTCGACCTCCCCAACCGGCGCGTGCAGCACACGATCGAGGCGCGTCACATGGTCGCGGGCGTGTACCGGGCCCATCGCGCGGACGTGGTCTTTGTGCCGCACGGGCTGGACGCGCACCCGGACCACGCGGCGGCGACGCGGATCGCGGAAGATGCACGATTTGACGCGAAATTGTCGGGGCTAGCGACGCCCACGCCGCCCGGGATGCAGGACGCCCCGGCGCAGTACCCGCGCTGGCTGTTCTATTACTTCTGCTCGCACCTGCGGCGCGTGCCGGACCCGACGTTTCTGATCGATGTCACGGGGTTTGAGGGGGCGAAGCGCGCGAGCCTGGAGGCGTATCACTCGCAATTCACCGCCAACCCGGCGAACGCGGGGCTGGTGGAGCGGGTGATGGCGGGGCTGACGTACTTCGGGAGCCGGGCGGGGACCGCGGCGGCCGAGCCGTTCTTTGCACACGAGCCGATCACGCTCGGGTCGCTGGCGTCGGTGGTTGGGGTGTAAGGGCGGGCGTCGTTGTCAATGGGCCCGCGGCTCACCCGGCGTCGTTTTACCGAAGTGGGGGCGTCGAGTCCGGCGCGTAAAGACGGGCTTGCGGGCTGAACGATTTTGATGGTTCTGCTCGCCCGGAGTGCGCGGGCGGACTTTGATCTTGTCATGCATCCGGTCGCGCAACTTCTCTGCCCCGAAGTCGTCGAGTTGGTGCGCGACGGCCGCTACTCGGAATTGCGGGACGCGCTGCACGGCGTGCCGACGGCGGACGTGGCGGAGATCCTCGCGGAACTCGAGCCCAACGACGCCGCGGTCGCGTTCAGGTTTCTGCTGCGGGACGACGCGGCGGAGGCGTTCGCGTACCTGGCGCCCGAGAAGCAGGAGCTTCTGCTCGAGAAGCTGGGCGATGAGGGCTCGCTGCGGGTCGTGGAGGCGATGAACCCCGACGATCGCGTGCGCCTGCTCGACGAGTTGCCGGAGGAAGTGGCGCAGCGGCTGGTGGCGCGTCTCAGCCCCGAGAGCCGGGCCGTGACGCAGGCGATCCTGGGCTACCCGCCGCGCTCGGTGGGAAGGCTGATGACGCCCGATTATGTGCGGGTGAAGCCGGACTGGACGATCGCGCACGCGATCGACCACGTGCGGAAGTTCGGGCGCGACGCCGAGACGATCAACGTGGTGTACGTCGTGGACGACCAGGGCGTCCTGATCGACGACCTGCGGCTACGCCAGGTGCTCCTGGGCGATCCGGGCGAGTCGGTCGAGAGCATCATGAACCGCAATTTCGTGGCGCTGCGGGCCGACCAGCCCCAGAGCGAGGCTGTGCAGACGCTTCAGCGCTACGACCGGACGGCGTTGCCGGTGGTGGACTCGCGCGGGAAGCTGATCGGCATCGTGACGCACGACGACGTCGCCGACGTGGCCCAGGAAGAGGCCACGGAGGACATGCAAAAGGTCGGCGGCATGGCGGCCCTGGAGGAGCCATTCGCGCAGGCGTCGGTGGCGTCGCTGGTGCAGAAGCGGGCGCCGTGGCTGTGCCTCCTGTTCTTCTCGGAGTTGCTCACGTCGAACACGCTGCGCTTCTTTGCCGACGAGATGAGCAAGGTCATCGTGCTCT
The DNA here is from genome assembly GCA_020853815.1 of Phycisphaerales bacterium. GTDB lineage: Bacteria > Planctomycetota > Phycisphaerae > Phycisphaerales > UBA1924 > JABWBC01. The sequence continues at coordinate 50,614 of JADYYE010000101.1, read as the reverse complement.
CGACCTTCGTCCCGGCGATCATCTCCTCGGGCGGCAACTCGGGCTCGCAGTCGTCGACGCTGGTGATCCGCGCCATGGGCACCGGTGAGATCGCGATCAAGGACTGGTGGAGGATCCTCCGGCGCGAGCTGGCGGTGGCGGCGATCCTGGGCGGGATCATCGGCGCGCTGGGCTTCGTCCGCGTCTCGACCTGGGGCTGGCTGGGTCTGTGGACCCAGGACAAGCTCGACCCCGTCACGCACGAGCCCATGATCGGCGTCGACGGCGCCAAGGTGCTGGACTATTCGGTCCAGCAGCACTTCTACCTGCTGGCGGTCGCGATCGCGGTGAGCCTCTTCGGAATCGTGCTGTGGGGCTCCATCATGGGCGCGATGTTCCCCTTCCTGCTCAGGAAGTGCGGGCTCGACCCCGCCGGAAGCTCCACGCCCTTCGTCGCCACCATGGTCGATGTGACGGGCATCGTCATCTATTTCACGGCGGCGCTGGTGATCCTGAACGGGACGCTGCTCTAGGTCGATCCGTCCGTGCGAAGGCGCGCCGCCCGGTCGCGTCGTGGCCGACGTGCTCAGCGCCATCGAAGACGAGCGGGCGAGGCGCTCTCGGCTCTCCCCTATCCCATCGCGCCCGCCGCCTCATCCAGCCACGCGCGGCGTGATTTCACGTCCAGCTCGCCGCTCTTGTTCATCACGCGGGCCGATCGCGACGCGCCCGCCTCCGCCGCCCACGCGTTCACGCGCCGCTCGACCTCGTCGAGTGCCGCCCGCGCCGCCATAAACCACGCGCGCCGGTCCGCCTCGGAGAGCGCCTCCAGAAACCGCGCCCGCGAACGCAGCGGATCGTGCGCCACCGTCACCGCCTCCTCGCCGATCGGCGGCCCGATCCACGCCCGGAGCGCCCCCAACCCCTTGCTCGTGATGCGATACTCGCGCCGCTTTCGCTTGCCCGCCCGCTTGGCCTCCGACGCCAAAAGCCCCGCGCGCTGCAGGCGCCGCACCAGCGGATAGATCGCCCCGGCGCTGGCGCTCCATTGCGTGGAAGGCGACGACTGCATGTGCCGCCGGATGTCGTACGGGCTCGCCGCCCCGAGCTGCCAGACCAGCCCGAGCACGAAGCACTCCAGTTCACTGCGACGCTTGGCGGGCAACGGCACCTCCGGGTGGGATTTCAGCGTAGCACGCCCGAAATCCGCGCGGGCCGCAACCCGATCCCCGTGATTCCGTACCATAGTACGAATCGGACTATATGAAGCACCCCCACGCCGCGATCAGCGTCGATCAATGCCGGACACTCCCATGAACGTGTTCATGATCGCGCTCTCAAACCCGGTGTACGGGTCCTTTGCAATCAGGCTCGGGTCCATCTGCGACGCACGCAGAAACCCCGCCGACCCGTCGCCCCACGCCGTGAAGACTCGGCAATCGATCTCCATCGGACCGCCGGTGTACCCGCCCACCCTTGAATCCCACAACAGGCCCTTCCGCGACGGGAACCCGAGATGAACCCACGAGGTACCGCGGAAGCGGTCGATGTCCGCGAACTCCCATCGATTATCCCAGAACTCCTTCGCCGCCATCGTTGAGAACGACAGCAGCAACGGCGTGGCGATCAGCCAATCCGGGGGCGACTCCGATTCACTCGAAGGCCGCGCGCCGTTCCAATAGCGGGACGCATCCTTTCGCGGCAAGTCCGCTGCGTATTCCGGCACCGCCACCGACGCCCATAACGATGCTTGACCCCAGAATCCTCCGTTCGCAGAAGTTCGCAGCGTGTGCCCGCGGATGTGCAGCGGGCCGTCGGGACGCCCGGGGGTCCCGATGAACGGAAACATCTCTCGCTCCCCGCCCGCATACTGCGACAGTACCACGAGCGCCTGGCGCAGGTCTGAGAACGTGCGTGCCTCTCGGGCCGACGTTCGCGCCCGCGCAAGGCCCGGCAGCATCATCGACATCAGCACGCCGATAACCACGATCACGATCAATAGCTCCACAAGCGTGAACGCGCGCTGCTCCGCACCGCGCTCGCTCGTCGCGGCGGGCGCTCGCGTTTTCTCGTCTCCGTCCCGTCGGCACGCGTACGCCAGGAGCAACACGAGCCCCACGTTCCGCAGAATGCCCAACCCCGCCTCGCTCTGGCGCGACAGACCCGTGGGCAGCCCGCTGCATCCGCACGGCGGCGCGAGCGGCTGCGACCAGAGCCATTCAAGAAAAGCCGCGAACATCACGAGCGTGGCACACGTCGCGCGAGTAACCCACCTGGACGGCGCGGGCCGGCGCAACAACTGGCACGCAAGGACGATCTCCCACGCCACGATGCCGCCCGTGACAATCGCCAGCCACGCGCCCGCGCTCGCCGAGTATGTGCGAATGCTGAATCGCAACGCCGTTACGATCGCCTCGGGGTACACACCCTTGGCGATCGCCGAAGCCCCGAGCACCAGCGCCACGATCGCGAAGGAGACGCGCTCGCTCATCTCTGGCCGTGATTGCGCGAACGCCGCCATCATCGAACTCCACGCGGCTCAGAATGCGAGCGGAAACAGCTCGCGATCCCGCACGTTGGTCAAAAGCAGATGTTCGAGCCGCCATCGCTTCGAATCGGGCTCGAAGACAAAGACCATGATCATCGGGCGCCGAATGCCCTCGCCGAACTCACACACAAGCCCGACATCCGCGACCGTCACGAACTCGTGGGTCGTCATCAGATCGCGGATCAGCGGCGTTCGCACCCAGAACGCCGGCGCGCCGCCCCCGCTGAGCCCTCGCCACGCATCGCTCCCCAGCATTGCGTCGAACGGCCGTGTATAAAAGTCGTTGATCGAGCACCGACGCACATGCACGAACATCCCGCGATCTTCCGCGGGCAAACTCAGAACGCTGGCCCGCCCGCCCGGGTCGCCCGCCGCCGCGTCGAAGATCGCGTCGCACGCATCCTCGACGCTCATGCCCGCCGGCATCGCGCGTCCAACAGCGGCTTCGTACGTGTAGTCCATGCCCAGCGACATCATCTCGTCCCGAGGGCGTGGCTGGTAGCCCGCCCCGACGCGCCAAGCGCGATAGCCCGCCGAACTCCGCTCGACAAATCGATGAAAGACAAACAATGAGACATGATCGAGTAGTTCGCCCACGTCCGCGCCCAGCCCCGCGTCGTCCTTCATCTCCGCCGACGCCATCAGCGCGCGAACATCCTCCACCGATCGAATCTCCTCGACCGCCTTGGCCTTGATCTCCCGGAACAAAACGCGGCTCGATTCGATCATTACTTCGGCTTGCTTGGCCCTTGCGACCACACCGTTCGACGCAATTCGACGTTGACGCTCGATGTCGTACGCACGATATGAGGCGACAAAACCTCCCACGATCGCGAGCCCGATCGTGACCAGCAGAAATCTCTTGGCGCCGACTCCCGGCATTCGTCCCCCGTCACACCGACAAGACCCGGCGCCCACCCCCCTCAGTCCAAACAGATCAGGCCTTTGATCTCAGCGCCGATATTGAAAAGGCTTGGTCTTCAGGCTCGATCTCGCTTACGAAGTGATCGGACTTCATCTGCAATTCCTCGAACCGTGCAGAAATCAAGGATTCGGATGACACGGGCTGGTACAGTCGGGGTCGATCTTGCAGACGCATTGCCAGATCGTGGGATTCTGGCAGCAACAACAGATATTCGGATTCGAACATTGACCGCCCGGCGGCGTGACAAACCCCGAGACGACGCATTGATTGGCGGTACACGCCGTGCAAACCGGGGGCGTCGTGCCGGGTCCACCCGGCCACGCCAGCACGGTCGTTGTGGTCGTGACGCACACGAAACCAATCGCTGCCACGATGTGCCACAACCGTTCACGCGTTCCGATGATCGTCTTGTTCATGTCCGAGTCCTTTGCGACAGCGAGGCTGTCGGCGGCAGCTTATCCCCCCCCCTTTCCTTGTGTCAAGCCCAAGTTGCTTCGGAGAATCTATCGTTGCTCTGGCTGTTCTTGTTCGACCTGCCAACGCCTCATCGCCGCACACGCACCGCGCCGATTCGCCCCCCACCTGCCCGTGTTCGTCCTCACCAGCTCACGCACCTTCTCGGGCGCGGAAGAGTTCAGCTACAACCTCAAGAACCTGAAGCGGGCCACGCTGGTCGGCGAGACGACCGGCGGCGGGGCGCACCCGGTCCGCGGCGAGCGCGTCTCTGATCGCTTCGTCGTGCGCGTGCCATTCATGCGTGCCAACAACCCGATCAGCAAGACCAACTGGGAAGGAACCGGGGTCGAGCCCGACGTCAAGGTTCCCGCGAGCGACGCGCTGGAAAAGGCGCAGGCGCTTGCGAAAGAGGCGATCGAGAAGCGAGCGGCACACTGAGCCTCGTGCGGTGGATTGCTATGATTCACGCATGTCGCACGCCGCGATCGATCGCACCAGCCTCGAACTCGCTCGCCGCGTTGCGGAGGGGCTGTCGACCCACCCCGAGTGGATCGATCTGGCGCGGCGAAACATGAGCGCCTGGTCGGCGCAGAATGCCGACGCCCCGGCGCTGCTCGCGTGCTATCGGGAATGGCGCGATATCCTCGCCGGCCCGATCGGGGGCGTTGTGTCGGCGCTGCTCGATCCCGGGCCGGAGGGCCAGCGCCTGCGTCAGAACTCTCCATTCGCGGGCGCTCTCGCTCCCCGCGAAGTCTGGGACATCAAGAGGCGATGCCGCGATGAATCGAGCGCAGCTTGAGCACGTTGTGCGAGCCGCCGCGGCCATTACCGGCGCGGACCAGTTCGTCATCATCGGATCCAACGCCATTCTTGGCGAACTTCCGTCGCCGCCGCCCGAGTTGACCACCTCGATGGATGCGGACATCTACTCCCTCCGTTCGCCCGACGATACGAACCTGATCGACGGGAGCATCGGCGAACTCTCGCCGTTCCACGCCACGTTCGGCTACTACGCCCACGGCGTCTCGCGCGAAACCGCGACGCTCCCCAAGGGTTGGGAGCTGCGCCTTGTGAAGTTCGTCCCGCCTTCGGGCACGCCCGTCGCCTGGTGCCTTGAACTTCACGATCTGGCGGTTTCCAAACTCTGCGCGGGCCGCCCCAAGGATTCGGACTACATCCGCGCCATGATCGCGCACCAACTCGCGGACCCCGCGATCATCCGCGCGCGGCTCGACGAGACCCCGCTCGACGACCCGTCGCGAAGGGCATGTCTTGATCGGCTCGCCCGGATCCTGGCCTAGCACACGGGCCGAATCGCCGGCGGCGGCACGTCGATCCGAAGCCCCGCGTCGCCCGCCGCGCCCCGGTATCCTCCCGGCGATGGCGCTTGTCACCAAACTCCGCTCGTTCTTCGCGGGCACGCGCCCGCGCCGCTGGGCCGACGCCAATCACCACCCGCTCATCCTCGCGGGTGTCTTCTTCACGTTCTTCCCGATGGGCCTCATCGCCATGATGATCCCCGATCGCCCGGGGAGCTGGCGCGGCATCATCACCATCGCGCTCTTCTGCGGCCTGATCGCCGTCGGCTGGGCCTCGGCCTTCGTGCTCGGGCGGCGCTGGATCCTCACGCTCGTCGCGCCCCTCCAACTCGTCATCCCGTTCTATGTCTTCCCGTGGCTGGGGCGTCTCGGCTGGTTCGACGGCACGACCGGCCTGCGCCCCAACGGCACTCGCTCGATCCTCATGATCCTCGCCGTCGCGTCCATGATCGTCGGCTACATCCTCGTCGTCCGCCTGGCACGCCGCCTGGAGAGCGACGGCGCCCGCTCACGCGCCGAGCTCGACATCGCGTCCTCGATCCACAAGTCGCTCGTGCCCGATATCGCGCTCGACCGCGCCGGCGTCGAAATCCTCGGCACCTCGCGCCCCTCCAGCGACATGGGCGGCGACCTCATCGACGCCGGCGTCGCCGGCGACCGCACCGACGTCATCCTCGCCGATGTCTCCGGGCACGGCGTGGGCGCTGGCATCGTCATGGGAATGCTCAAGAGCTCCGCGCGAACACTCCTCCGCTCCTCGCCCTCGGTCCAGCAACTCCTCACCGACCTCAACGTCGTGCTGGCCGACCTCACCAAGCCCAACATGTTCGCGACCATGGCCGTCGTGCGGCTGCACCCGGGCGGCGCGTTCGAGTTCGGGCTCGCCGGGCACCTGCCGATCTTCCATTTCCGCGCGAAGACCAACGACGTGGTCGATCTCCCCAACCAGAGCCTGCCCCTGGGCATCGAACCCGACGAACGCTTCGAGGTCGGCGCGTCAACGCTCGCGCGCGGCGACACGCTCCTCCTCATCACCGACGGCCTGATGGAAGTGCAGGACGCCGCGGGCCGCGAGTTCGGCCTGGCGTCGCTCCGCGAACTCTTCAAGAACAACGCCACACGCCCGCTCGCGGAAATCCGCGACGCCATCCTCGCCGCCGCGCTGGCGCACGGCACGCAGATCGACGACCAGTCCCTGGTCCTCGTTCGCGCAGGCTGATTCACCCCTCACCCGCCGTGGCCTCGAACACCTCACACGCGCCGATTGAGCGGCGTCGCGCGCCGTGCCATGCGTCTCGATCTGATCTCAGCCGCCACCGACGCAAACCCCAAAAAAAACACGGGCCACCCCCCGGGATGGCCCGCACGAGAAGAGTTGTCGGCTTCAGTTCACTCGTCGAGATCAAGCTCAACGATGTCCGCCTCGGCGCTCTGGAACGGCATCAGGATCGCAAGCACGGACCAACGCAGCCAGTTTGAGACCTTCATGGTTCGCACTCCAGCCGTCCACCCCTCCGGCACAACCCTTGCCGTCGGCATAGACGTTCCAAATGTGCCCCAGCTTTCCGCGTTTGCCACCCCGACGCGCGATTTTCCTGCCAGAACACGCCGTTGGTCCACCCGTCAGGTCATGCCGCTGCCCTTTCGCCTCCCGATTCCAGGTGTTTGTAGGTTGGTTGGGTATTCGCCATGGATCGAGTTCCAGCAAACTCTGGTTCGTCGGTGCTCCCAATCTTGGACATCTGCCCGGTGGCGTCCCGCCCTAGCCCAGCGTCGCCCACTGGATGTCCATGGGGAGCGAGTTGAGGCGTTCGGCCCCGGTTGGCGTGATGAGGTAGTCGTCCTCCAGTCGCACGCCGCCCACGCCGGGAAGATAGATGCCGGGCTCGACGGTGACGACGTTGCCGGGTTCGAGGATGGAAGCGTCGCCGCGGTGGGAGAGCCGGGGCTCTTCGTGGATGGCCAGGCCGATGCCGTGCCCCAGCCCGTGCCCGAACTTGTCGCCGAACCCGGCCTTGGTGATGACGTCGCGGGCGACGGCGTCGATCTCCGCGCCGGACTTTCCGGGCGCGAGGGCGGCCGCGGACTTCTGATACGCCTCGAGCACGATTGGGTAGATCTCGCGGATCTGCTCGGGCCAGCGGGCGAGGGTAAAGGTGCGGGTCATGTCGGAGCGATAGCCGTTGAATTGCGCGCCCCAGTCGATGAGCAGGGGCATGTGGGCCTTCACCTCGACCGGGCCGGGCGAGTAGTGGGGGAGCGAGCCGTTGGCCTGGGCGGCGACGATGGAGGGGAAGCCGGGGTTGACCGAGCCGCGGCGTTTCATCTCGGCCTCGAGCTGGGCGGCGACATCAAGCTCGGTACGACCGGGTCGGATCGTGGGCAGGACTTCCAGGAGCGACTTCTGCTGGATGTCGATGGCGCGCCGGATGTTCTCGACCTCGATCGCGTCCTTCACCGCCCGCAGCTTCAGCAGGATCGACGAGGTGGGCACGAGGCTCGCGCGCCCGACGGCCTCGGCCAGCGTGTCGAACTCCGAATACGTCAGGTGATCGCCCTGCACCGCCGTCAGCCCCTTGACGCGCTCGGGGAGAAGCGACTTCAGCGCCTGTGTCATGGTCTTTTCACGCATGAACAGGTCGCAGAGCGGGCGATGGGCCTCCAGCTCCTCCGCGTAGCGGAAGTCGGAGATCAGGAGCGGGCGGGCGGAGGCGTCGGTGGGGACGATCAGGTAGCTGTCGCCGCCCAGGAAGCCGGTGAGATAGGCGACGTCGGAAGGATGCGAGACGAGAAAAGCGGCGGCGTTGTGCTTGGCGGCGGCGGCACGCAGCTTGGCGAGACGGGCGCGGCAGGCATCCAGGAGCGCAGGGGCGACGGCGTGAGAAGTGGCTGGCATGGTGGTTGACAGATTCGTTGACATGGGCGGATGGTAGATCGCGCGGGGTGAGAGCCGTGCCGGCGAGGTTGGCGCGGACCTACTCCGCCCGATCCAACGCCTCGGTGGCGCGGATGACCATCCCGGCCCAGGGCTCCGGCAGCGCCTCGGCCAGGTCGGTCAGCACCGGGAGCAATTCCGAGCGCTTCTGGCCGGTGATGATCCGCCCGTGGTGGGCCAGGGCGGCGGCGATGGAAAGGTCATACGCCACCCGCGCGATCAGCCGGTTCTCACGGTCGCGGTCCGCACCCAGGGACTTGGCGGCTTCCTTCAGCGCGGTGAGCTGGACCAGCATGACGCGGCCGGTCACGAGCGCGGCGGCGGGATCGCCCACGCAGGTCCTGAAGGTGGGGGTCTGGAGGATCTTCTTGAACCAGTCGTGCCCGCCCGGGGCGAGCAGACGCTCGATAAGCGCGTCGACGGGGCGGTTGGGCTGGCTGAGGCCCAGACGCAGCAGGCGCAGGGCGCTGCGCTCGTTCAGATCGGCGAACGATTCATCGGGAAAGCTCTGCTGGAAGCTGTCGGCCTGGCTCATGAGCCGCTCCCCTCCAAGAGAGAAAGAATCTCGGCGTCGGGATCGGCGTCGGGGGCCTCGCGCGACAGCAAATCTCGCAGGGCGGTGTTGAACTTGGTGCGCGCGGTGCGGGCCATGACGGCGGCCCGGGGCGCGTCGACGCCGAAGTCCACGGCGAAATCGGCGTAGGCCTCGCCCTTGTAAAAATGGCGAAGGAAAATCTCCCAGTGGGCCCCCAGCTTCTCTTTTTCGCACTGGGCCTGCGCGAGACGGAGGGCCTCGCGGACCACGCTGACCGCGAACGCGCGGTCGGCGGCCTTGGAGGGGTTGCCTTCGGCGGTCGCGGGCTCATCGGCCTGGGCGACCTCGCGGGCTTCCTTGCGACGGGCGCGGTGGAGTTCTTTGAGGTAGAAGCAGAAGGCGTTGATGAGCCAGTGGCGAAGACGCAGGCCGCTGGCGGACCAGTTGGCGAAAAAATCGGCCTTGGCAAGTCGGCTGGCGAAGAAGCCCTGGACGACGTCGGTGGGTTCGCCCAGCCAGCGGTCGCGCGTGCCCATGAAGTAGACCTGGAGGGGCCAGGCGTAGCGGGACATGATCTCTTGGTTGAGCTGGCGGCGTCCCTCGGGTCCGAGCGACATCCGCTCGTGGATCCAGTCGGTCATGGTGACCGGGAAGACGTCGGCTTGGCGGGCGTTGCTCATCGGGAGGCTCGATGGTCCAATGGCCGACAGGCGGCCACGCGCCGCTTCGCCAGCCTACCACAAAGCGGCAACCCGTCCCAGCCCGGACAGCGGTCCTGATAATGTCCGAACCGGGGTGCGCGTCGGTTGGCGGGGCGGGAGGCCGCCCTCGGACGAATCACGGGCGGACCAGCAGGGGAGGCCAGCATGCCCAGTTTTCTGTTCAAGACCGAGCCCGGCGAGTTTTCGTTTCAGGACCTTATGAAAAAAGGGCGGGCGACCTGGGACGGCGTGACCAATGCCGCGGCGTTGATCCACCTGCGATCCATCGCCAAAGGGGACACGGTGTACATCTATCACACGGGCGACGAGAAGGCGGTGGTGGGGGTGGCGCGGGCGCTGGGCGAAGCGTTCGAGGACCCAAAGAAGCCGGGGCGCACGCCCGAGGGCAAGCCCAAATTCGCAGTGGTCGAACTTGCGCCGGTCAACCTCGTGACAGCGCCCGTGGCGTTGGCGGCGATCAAAGACGACGCTCGGTTCGCGGAGTTCGCGCTGGTGAAGCAATCGAGACTGAGCGTGATGCCCGTGCCCGGCGCGATCGAGAAAGCGCTGCGGGCGCTGGCGGGGCTGCGCGGCTGAGGATGGAGGCGCGATCGCGTCTCGTGGAGATCACCCACTTGGGTGGTGGTTTTCCTTCGGCCCGGCACAGATGGAGACGCGCACGCGGTTCCGGTGGAATCGCGGGCAAGTCCGGCGGGAATTGATCCGATGTAATCGGGAGAAACCCCGGTACCAAGCGGAGCGATTGTCCATGAGCACGAATGACATTTTCGACTTCGGCGGCGCCAAGCAGAAGCACCTGACGTGGAAGTCGAAGATCCGCGCGTTCCTCGACGGCAAGCGGACCATGACGCCGGGCGAAGCGCTGTCGCACAACGAGTGCGAGCTGGGCCAGTGGTTGTTCAGCGTCGGACTCCGGAAGTTCGGCAAGAACCCGCTCATGATCGAGCTCGACCAGAAGCACCAGAAGCTGCACGCGCTGGTGAAGCAGATACTCGACCTGAAGCGGTCCGGGAAGGTCGAACAGGCCGAGACCGAGTACGCGGCTCTCCTTCAGACCAGCGATCGGATCGTCGCGCTGCTCGACGAGCTGGCGATCACGACCACGAGAAAGGCGGCCTGAGAACCAGGCCGCCCGCGTGCAAGTTGCACATCCTCGATCACGCTGTCGTTACGCGCCCTTGGTGTGAGCATCGTCGTTCGCGCCGGCGTGCGTTTCCGCGCGCTTGTGGAGCTTGCCGAGCGCCGGCGGGAGTTCGATGCCCGCCTGGGCCGCCATCTCGTGCAGGCGCGGGAGGGAGCCCACGAGCCCCGACACGAAGTCCGCGGTGGTGTTTCGGCCCGAGTTGCCCGCGCCCGTGTCCCACACGGTGATCTTGTCGATCTTGAGGTTCTGCACCGCCTTGACCTGCGCGTCGACGAGCTTGGGGAGCTGCTCGATGAGCAGGAGCGTCGGGCCGACCGCGGCGTCCTGCCCGCACGCCTCGATCAGGCGGCGATAGCCCTCGGCCTTGGCTTCCATGACGCGGCGCACGCCCTCGGCCTCGGCCTGGTACTTGGCCAGGATCGCGTCGGCCTCGCCCTGCGCCTCGCGCCGGCGCTTCTCGGCCTCCGCCTCGGCCGCCAGCGCGATGCGCTGCTTCTCGATCTCCTGCGGGACGATCTGCTCCTTGGCCAAGCGCGCCAATTCGCGTTCGCGCTCCGCGACCAGGATCGCCTTGGCGGATTCGGCGGCGGCCACGTCGGCGCGGCGGCGGCTGGCGGCCTGAATCTCCGAGAGAACCGCCTGGCTCTCCGCCATCCGGGCGCGTGATTCGTTCTCGCCCGTCACCGCCTGGGCCTCGGCCTGGGCCACGCGGATGCGCTGCTCCTGCTCGGCCGCCTTCTTGGCCGCCGCGATCTCCGCTTCGCGCTGCGCGATGGTGATCTCGCGGTCGCGCCGCGCCTCTGTCTCGCCCTTCACCGCTTCGGCCTCGAGCGCCGCGACCGCGACGCGCTGCTGCTGCTCGGCCTGCTTCTGGCCCTCGACCGCGGTCGCCGTCTCACGCGAAACGTTGACGGTCTTCTCGCGGACGGCGATCGATTCGCCGGTCGCGCCCTCGCGCTCCTGCTGGGCGACCTCGACCTTGGCGCGGTTGATGGCCTCGGCGGCGGCGCGCTTGCCGATGGCTTCGATGTAGCCGCTCTCGTCGGTGATGTCGCGGATGTTGACGTTGATCAGCTCCAGGCCGATCTTGTTGATCTCCTGGGCGACGTTCTCGTTGACGAGCTTCATGAACTTCTCGCGGTCGCGGTTGATCTCCTCGATCGTCAGCGTCGCGATCACCAGGCGCAGCTGGCCCAGGATGATGTCCTGGGCCCGCTCCTGCACCTGGAGCGAGTTGAGGTTGAGCAGTCGCTCGGCGGCGTTGTTCATGAGGACGGGGTCGGTGGAGACGCCGACCGTGAACGTGGAGGGGACGTTCACGCGGATGTTGTTCTGCGACAGCGCGCCCGAGAGCGGGATGTCGATGGCGGTCGGTTCGAGGGAGAGGTAGGAGTAGTCCTGGATCAGCGGGATCACGAACACGCCGCCGCCGTGCATGCAGCGCGAGGCGCGGTTGACGCCGACCTTGCCGTAGACGACGAGGATTCGGTTGCTCGGGCAGCGCTTGTACTGCTTGATGATGAGAACGAGGAAGAAGAGGAGCAGCAGGCCGACGGCCCCGATGATCCCGAAGTAGGCCAGGCCCTTCACGGAGTCCGGCCACGAGCTTTGGGCCAGCATCGCCGTTCCGCACGGGGCGGACATCACGGTGTCGGTCAGCGTCGCGGTGGTCATCACGGGGCCTCCTTCCGGCCGGGGCTTGCGCGGCGCCACGCGCGCGGCTCGAGCCTCGGCCTCTTCTTGAATGGGCCGGGCGGCCATTACGCCGCGCGGCACGGGTTCACGAAACGGGTTGCACGAATCCGACGGCTGTTCATCACGGGCGCGGTGCGCTGCCCTCGCCGGGCCCGACGAATCCGAGCGGGCGATCGCGTGAGGTTGTGGGCGCGACGGCACGGCCTTCAGCGTCTTCGGGGAGCACGGTGATGGTGTTGTCTGCGTTGGTGCCGACGACCTGGACGAGCGTGCCGGTGGGGATGGTCGGGCCGTCGGTGACGGCGTTGAACAGGCGCTGGCGATCTTCGATGACGACGCGCACCTGGCCACGCCCGGAGCGAGAACTTGGAATCGTCACATACGTCTGGCCCGAGAGGCCGATCGCCTCGCTGATGTCGATGTTGCCCGAGGACTGCATGGACCACACGGCGCGGAGCAGGACCGCGAGCAGCCACACCATCCCCGAGCCGCCTCCCGCGCCGATGACCAGCGAGGGCGGGATGCCGAGCCCGGCGCCGCGCATGGCGGCGATGCCCGCCCAGCCGAAGCCCATGAAGAACGCGGCGAACGCCTGGAGCGAAAAGACCTTGAAGGCCTCGCCCGGGTCGGGGTGGACGTCGTGGGGTACGTCGCCGTGGGCGTCGCCGTGCCCGATCAGCATGAGCACGAGGCGCAGCACGAAGAAGACCGTGCCGAGCACCGCGGGGATGCCGAAGATCGGGCCGAAGCCATCGAAGAGCAGGTCGTACACGGGCCTCCTCCGATCGAACGCTTGAATCGAGAGCACGATAGCAGAGGGTGGGGTGTCGGACCATTTGGCGGGCGCGCGGAGGGCGTTTGGTCGGTCGTTCGGTGGGTCGTTCGGCGTTCAATCGATCGGCGTCGGGGTGACGGAGACCGAGCGGAATCCGATGGCGGTGCCGCGAGTGGCCGCGTTGATGTGCCCCTGAAATCCCTGAGGAAAGGGGACACCGGAGAATCGCACAGATCGCCGGAAGCTCCACAATCGAGAGGCCTGAATGGCGGCCCATGCGACGAAGCACCAAGCGCGCGGGCACACGATGGTCATTTTGAGGGGCGTTGATTTCATCGTGTTGAGCCCGTGTCTCACTTGCCGCGCTGACCGCGTTTTATCCGTGCGATCTCTACGATCGTGCATGACGCAGACGAGCGCGCCACACACGACCCACGCCCCGCACGCCAAGCCCGAAGCGCCTCCAACGTCCTTTCTTGACCTCCTCTTCTCGCCCAAGGGCGAACTCACCGGCGCGATCATCGCGGGCGCCTTCCTGCTCGCGGGCTTCATCGTCCACACGCTGCTCAAGCAAGAGAGCGCCGAGTGGCTGGTCTGGGTCAGCCTGGGCGTGGGCATGGTCTACGGCCTGCGCGCCGCCTGGCAGGCCGTCGCCCAGTGGCGCATCGACATCGACGTCCTCATGATCGTCGGTGCGGGGCTGGCGGCCTACATCGGCCACCCCGAAGAGGGCTCGCTCCTCCTCTTCCTCTTCACGCTCGCCGGCGCGCTCGAGGAACTCGCCATGCAGCGCACCAAGCGCGAGGTCGAGGCCCTCAACAAGCTCATGCCCGTCGACGCCATCGTTCTGCGCCAGGGCCAGTGGGTCGAGGCCGACCCCGATTCCCTCGTGCCCGGCGAGATCGTCAAGGTCCGCCCCGGCGAACGCGTGCCCACCGACGCGGTCGTCACCAGCGGCGCGACCTCATTCGATCAATCGGCGATCACGGGCGAATCCATGCCGCGGAGCGTCGAGGTGGGTGACGAGCTCTACGCGGGCACGATCAACACCGACGCGCCGATCGAGGCGCGGGTGCTCCGCCCCGTGCGCGAGTCGAGCCTGCAGAAGATCCTGAACCTCGTGACCCAGGCGAGCGAACAGCGCGAGCCCGTGCAGCGCATCATCGACCGCGTGAGCGAGCCCTACGCGCTGGGTGTGATGGGCATCAGCTTCGCCGTGCTGATGGTGTGGTGGCTGGTTTTCAAGCGCCCGTGGTCCGATGCGCTCTACACCTCGATCACGCTGCTCATCGTCGCCTCGCCCTGCGCACTGGTAATCGCCACGCCCACCGCGACGCTCGCCGCCATCGCGCGGGCGGCCCGCGCCGGCCTGCTCTTCAAGGGCGGGCAGGCGATCGAGCGTCTCGCCACCATCGGCGCGATCTGCTTCGACAAGACCGGCACGCTGACCATGGGCCGCCCGCAGGTGTACGACATCCAGCCCGTCGCCTGGTCCGACACGGCGCGCCTGCTCTCGATCGCCGCCGGCCTCGAGGCCGATTCCACCCACCCCATCGCCGCCGCCGTGCGCGATATCGCGGGCAAGCGGGGCGTGAAGCCGACCACCATCGGCGAGCTTTCCCACGTCACCGGCAAGGGCATCGCGGGCGCGATCGGCGCGGCCCGCGTGCGCCTCGGCTCGTACCCCTTCACCGAAGAGCTCATCCCCATCTGCCTGCGCGCCCGCGTCCGCGAGTTGCTCGAACAGGCCCAGGGACGCGGACATGTCGCGATCGTGGCGGCCCACGAGTCGCCCGACCTCCCCGCCGGGGGCGAGGCCGGCGTCATCCTCATGGCCGACCCCCCGCGCCCCGGTGCTCACGAACTGACCAAGCAGCTGCACGACCTGGGAGTTCGCCCCGCGCGCATGCTGACAGGTGACAACCGACGCACCGCGGAGCGTGTCGCCGCCGCCCTGGGACTCGATCAGGTCGACGCCGAACTCCTCCCCGAGAACAAGGTCGAGATCGTCCGGCGCATGCGCGACGAGCGCAAGCACACCGGCATGAAGTACCCGGGCGTTGCCCTCATGGGCGACGGCGTGAACGACGCGCCGGCGCTCGCCGCCGCCGACCTCGCCATCGGCATGGGCGCGATCGGCTCCGACGCCGCCCTCGAATCCTCGGATGTGGTGCTGCTGGCCGAGCATCTCTCGGTCGTGCCCTGGGGTGTCGAGCTGGCGCGGCGCACGCGCACCATCATCAAGGCCAACCTGGTCTTCGCGCTGGGCGTGATCGTGCTGATGTCGATCGCCACCCTGATCGGCTCGCTGATCGGTCGGATCGTTCCCCTCTCCATCGGCGTCTTGGCCCACGAGGGCGGCACCATCCTGGTCGTCGCCAATAGCCTCCGCCTCCTCCTGATCCCCGATCCGCGCCACAACCCGCCAAAGCACACCTAAGACTCCCGATTCCAACCCGTTTGCCTGCGAATACTTGACCGGTCGGTTATCTTGTCGTGGCGTTGCAGCGCGGATGCGACGCCACGCCGGATGCCTCGAAGCCTCGGAGAGTTTCATGTATTCACAGACTGCCGAGTATGCGCTGCGAGCCATGGCCTGCCTGGCGCTGCGCCCCAACGTCCTGGTGTCCACCAACGTCCTGGCCCGCGAGACCAAAGTCCCCAGCAACTACCTCTCCAAAGTTCTCCAGACCCTCGCCAACGCTGGCCTCATCGAGGGACGGCGCGGCGTCGGCGGCGGGTACAAGCTCTCGCGCGATCCCAAGGACACCACGCTCCTCCAGGTCATCAATTCCGTCAGCCCCGTCGAACGCATCACCTCCTGCCCGCTCGGCCTGCAGAACCACGGCCCGAACCTCTGCCCCCTCCACCGCCGCGCCGACATGGCCGCCGCCGCGGTCATCGAAATCTTCGGCAACACCACCCTCGCCGACCTCCTCACCAACTCCAACAAGCCGCTCTGCGACACCGAAAAAACCGCCAAACTGTCGGTTCACGGCTCGCTCACTCGCTGACCGCCCGCGCCGCCGCCGGTTTCCGCCTTCCACCCGCCCGCCAACCGGACGCAAACCCGGTCCCGTTCCTACACGCACCCGCGGGTCCATACGATCCGCCCCATGACTACTCCGCCCACGCCGCCCACGCCGCCCACGCCCGCCGAGCCCGCGCACCCGCACCACCTCGAGCAGCAACGCCGCGCCAACCGCGACGCCGTCGCGCAGCTCGGCCTGCTCCCCTACGGCCTGCGCACCGACGGCATCGCGACCATCGAGGACGCCCGCGCTCGCTTCGATGAAGACGCCAACACCGAGTTCAACGCCAAGGGCAAGGAACCCGGCTACGTCGACCGCCGCCCCGTCGTCCGCGTCGCCGGGCGCGTCGTGCTCCATCGCGACAACGGCAAGCTCATTTGGATGAACCTGCGCGACCACACCGGCGAGGTGCAGATCGCCGTTTCGCAGCGCGATTGCCAGGACCAGGGCTTCCCCCTCGCCAAGCTGACGGACCTGGGCGACGTCGTGGTCGCCGCCGGCCGCCTCATGAAGACCAAGACCGGCGAGATCACCGTGTGGGCCAAGGAACTTCTGCCCGCGAGCAAGTGCCTCGTGCCGCCGCCCGAAAAGCACGCCGGCCTCCAGGACGTGGAAATCCGCTACCGCCAGCGTTACCTCGACCTCTGGTCGAACCCCGAGACGCTCAGGGTCTTCGAGCTGCGCTCGCGCCTGGTCGCGCGCATCCGCGCATTCATGCAGTCGCGCGGCTACCTCGAGGTCGAGACGCCCATGCTCCAGACCCTCGCCGGCGGCGCTGCCGCACGCCCCTTCGTCACCCACATGAACGCGCTGGACATCAAGCTCTTCATGCGCATCGCGCCCGAGCTCTACCTCAAGCGCCTCCTCGTCGGCGGCATGCCCAAGGTCTTCGAGGTCAACCGCAACTTCCGCAACGAGGGCCTCGACAAGCAGCACAACCCCGAGTTCACCATGCTCGAGGCCTACCACGCCTTCGGCGACGTCGAAACCGTGATGGAACTCACCGAGTCCATCATCCGCGACGCCGCGACCTTCGTCGCGCAACAGCGAGAAGACGGCGCCGCCAACCTCACGCTCCCGTTCGGCGACCTCAACATCGATTTCGCCCGCCCGTTCGAGCGCGTCAGCTACGCCTCGCTCTTCGAGAAGGCCTACGCCTTCCCCATCACCGACGCCCCGCGCGCCAAGGCCGAACTCAAGAAGCGCCGACCCAACCTCGCGGCGCAGGTTGACGCCATGGACGACATCCTCGTCGTCAACGAGCTCTTCGAGGACAAGGAGCACGGCGGCGAGGCCCAGCTCGACCACGCGCGCCCCACGTTCATCACCGATTACCCCGCCGCCATCAGCCCGCTCACCCGCCCCAAGCGCGACAACCCCGTGCTCGCGGACCGGGCGGACCTCTTCATCGCCGGCATGGAGATCGCGCCCCACTACACCGAGCTCAACGACCCCGACGTGCAGGAGCGGAAGTTCCGCGAGCAGCTCAGGGGCCTCGACGCCGAAAAGAACGCCGAGGAAAACACCTTCCGCACCTTCGACGAGGACTTCATCCGCGCCCTGAAGGTCGGCATGCCCCCCGCCGGCGGCATGGGCCTGGGCGTCGATCGCCTCGTCATGATCCTCACGAATCAACGCACCATCCGCGACGTGATGCTCTTCCCGATGATGCGACCGGAGTAGGGCTCGGACGCGAGAACAAGGCGCTTGCTGCGCGTCTGGCGGCCTCCCGCTTCAGCAAGGCGGTGTTTCGACGCCATAAAGGCTTGTGATACTCGGGCCTCCTCAGGGGTCTTCAGGCCGAAGGCCTGTCCGCCCGTAGCCGGGGTGTGGAGCGAGGAGTCTTCGACGAGCGACACCCCCGGATCACCGCGACGCGTGCGACGCAGCCTGAAGGGCTGTTCGTTGTGCGAAAACAGCCGGGGCCATTCACGCCCGGGCATCCCCCGCGAGTCCAATGAAAAACCTCCCGCATTGCGGGAGGTTCTCCGTGGTGTTCAATCACGACGACGCCGGCCTACACCGGCTGCACCGACGCCAGGCCGCGGACGCTCGCCGCCCGACGCCGGAGCGTCGGGCGTTCGCCCTGCTCACTGGCGACGAACGACTCGCCGAAGCGGAAGAGGCGGAAGCTGTTGGCCAGGACGAAGATGTCGCCCGCGAAGTGGTACAGGCCCGCCAAGGGCAGCGCGAACTTGCCCGTCTCGGAAATAAGCCCCGTCGCCGCCAGCGCCAGCCCCACCAGCGCGATCACGATCGACGCCGCGATGTTCTGCGTGATGATCGAGCGCGAACGCCGCGCCAGCTCGATCAGGAACGGCACGCGCGAAAGATCATCGTTCATGAGCGCAACGCCCGCGGAGTTGGTCGCGATGTCCGAGCCTTCCAGGCCCATCGCCACGCCCACGTCCGCCGCCGCCAAGGACGGCCCGTCGTTGATGCCGTCGCCCACCATCAGCGTGCGATAGCCCGATTGCACCATGCCCTTGATCTGCTCGTGCTTCTCTTCCGGCAGGCACTCGGCCTCGATCGCGTCCACGCCCACCGCGTGCCCGACCCGCGTCGCGACGCTCATGCGGTCGCCCGTGAAGATCGCGATGTAGCGCGCCCCAAGCTCGCGCAGGCGCTGGATCACCGCCCGCGTGTTGCCGCGGATCGTGTCCTCCAGGCCCACCGCGCCCAGGTACTGCCCGGAACGCATCACATGCACGCCCGTCATTCCCTCGATGCGCGACTCGACACCCTCGATCTCCGGGCGCGCCGCGGGGTTCAGTTCCGCCAGCCACGAAGCCCGACCCACGCAGACCTCGCCCACGCTGGTGCGCGCCCGCACGCCGCGCCCGCCGAACTCCTCGAAGTCGTTGCTCCCGTCGGGGTCGATCTTGGCGCTGCGCGCCGTGACCAGGATCGACTGGGCCAGCGGGTGATTCGAATGCTGCTCGCCGTTGGCGGCCGCCCGCAGGAGCTCCGCGCCGTCCACGCCCGTCGCGGGCGCGAGCTTGGTCACCTGGAACTTGCCGGTCGTGATCGTGCCGGTCTTGTCGAACACGATCGCGTTCACATTCGCCGCCGCCTCCAGCGTGCTGGGCTGCTTGATGAGGATGCCCAGGCGCGCCGCCGCCGCGAACGACGCCAGCATCGCGCTGGGGCTGGCGAGCAGGAGCGCCGAAGGACACGCGACGACCAGCACCGTCACCGCCGTGATCCCCGCCGACGCCCGCACCGCCTCGTCCGCCGAGCGGCTCATGAAGAACCACACCACCGCCGCCACCGCCAGCACCACCGGCACGAAGAACGCCGACACCTGCTCGATGAGAAGCTGACGCGGGGTCCGGCTCTGTTCCGCCTGGCGGATGAGCTGCGTCACCTTGCCGATCGTCGTGTCCGCGCCGACCGACGTGACCTGCAGATCGATCACGCCCGTCAGGTTCACCGTGCCCGCGTACACCATGCCGCCGAGTTCGACCTCGACCGGCGCCGCTTCGCCCGTCAGCGAGGCCTGGTTGATCGTCGATCGCCCCGTGATGACCTTGCCGTCGACCGGCAGGTTCTCGCCGGGCCGCACGCGGACCACCTGGCCGACGCGGACCTGGCCGAGCGGAACCTCGCGCTCAGCGCCATCGGCGACCAGCCGCGCCACATCGGGCGTCAGTTCGACCAGTTCCGCGATCGCGCGCTGCGCGCCCGAAGCCGAGCGACGCACCAACTGCCCGAAGACGACCAGGATGAACGCCAGCCAGCCCGCGACGGCGTACTCGCCCGTCACCAGCGCCGCGATGATCGCCAGCGCCGCCAGGGACGAGCTTGAAAGCCGCGCCGACAAGACCTCGCGCCCCGCCGCGATGAAGAGCGGCAGCCCGAGCATCACCGCGCCGACCATAGCCGGGAGCTGGGCGACCTGGTTGTCGCCCAGGCCAAAGAGGTTGCAGATGGTGGTGACGAGCACCAGCACGCCGCCCAGGAGATAGAGACGCATGTAGCGCTCGATCTCGATCTCGTGGTGGGAGCAGCACTGGAGCTCGTGCTGGGCCTGCTCGCTGGGGCTCATGCCCGCGTGGCTGTGCCCCGCATGGTCGTGCCCCGCATGGTCGTGGTGGTGATTGTGGTCATGCCCGTCGTGGTTGTGCGCCATCCGCCGCGCTCCATCAAATGAACAGGGGCATCGCGCCCCGTGAAGAAAAGATCGATCCACCCGGAGGCCCCGGCCCAGAACGGGCCCGAGCCCGAAATACCCCCGCCGCACGCGGGGCCGAAAGCCTATCCACTTCCCGCCAACCCCGCCCGTCGGCGCGGGCCGCAGCCCGGACCGCAGCCCGGACCGCCCAAGTCCAGTACCATACGAGCCAAAGTCCGATCCTGTTCTTCCCAAACAAAGCGCGACCCTGATGCCAAAGTCCAAGGCGAGTTCCCGTTCTTCCAAAAAGCACTCTGGCGCGCCCGGTGTCGTGATCCTGGGTCCGGGCCAAATGGGCCTGGTGTGCGCCGCGGTGCTCTCCAACCCCGACGCCGCCGCCGGCCCGTCCGTCCGCCCGCTCAACGTCTCGCTCTGGGGGCACTCGATCGACGAGGTCGGTCCGCTCGCCCAGACGCGCCGTTCTCCCCGCCTCGAGGGCTTCGTGCTCTCCGACGACGTTCACGTCTTCTCGCGCGAGGACGACCCTGCCATGGCGAGCGCGGAGTTCATCGTCTCCGCCATCCCCGTTCAGTTCATCCGCGACACCTGGAAGCGCATCGCGCCCAACATCTCTCCCCGCGCCGGCATCATCTCCGTCGCCAAGGGCATCGAGAACACCACCCTCCTCCGCCCCACCCAGATCATCACCGAGGTCCTCCGCTCCACCGGGCGTGACGACCCCGACAAGCCCGCCCGCGCGATCGGCACGCTCTCCGGCCCGACCATCGCGGTCGAACTCGCCCGCTGCCTCCCAGCCGCCATGATCGCCGCCAGCGACGACCCCGACTTCGCCAAGCGCGTGCAGGCGATCTTCGCCACCAGCTGGCTGCGCGTGTACACCAACGCCGACCTCCTGGGCGTGGAACTCGCGGGCGCAGTCAAGAACGTCATCGCCATCGCCGCGGGCATCGTCGACGGCCTGCAGGCCGGCAACAACGCCAAGTCCGCGCTGCTGGCGCGGGGACTTGCCGAGATCGCCCGCCTCGGGCTGGCGATGGGCGCCTCACCCGAGACCTTCTTCGGCGTTGCCGGCGTCGGCGACCTCGCCACCAGCTGCTTCTCGCCCGAAGGCCGCAACCGTTCTTGCGGCGAGGCGCTGGGCCAGGGCTCCTCGCTCGACGAGTTCCTCTCGCAGACGCCGCACGTCGTCGAGGGCGTCGCGACCGCGCGCAGCGTGGTTGATCTTGCGAAGAAGTACCGCGTGGAGATGCCGATCACGCAGGCTGTTCACGCCGTGCTGTTCGAGGGTGTTGATCCGATCGAGGCGATCGGCAAGCTCATGAGCCGCGAGCCCAAGGCCGAACGCGTGCGCTGAGGTTCGCATTCAACCAAGACTCTGAACACGGAGACTCGCGGGGTGTTACGACGACCGCCGCGGTGATCCCCGCATCTCGCCAGACGCCTATTCCCGGGGTCTCGTTCTTTCCTCCGACTTTGTCTCTGTGCCTCTGCGCCTCTGTGTTGAACGCCTTTCTGTCTCCGTGTTTCCCCGTGCCGCTCCGTGTTGAAACGGCTTCATCCCGTCACGCCCAGGTCCCGCGTCGTGAACAACGCATCGAACAGGAGCCCCGCGCCCTCGATGTTCTCCCGCGCACCCTCCAGCCGGTCGATCGTCGCGATGACGCCCAGCACCCGCGCGCCCGACTCCTTCAGCGATCCCACCGCCTCGAGCGCCTGCCCGCCCGTCGTCGCCACGTCCTCAAGAAGGATCACCGCGTCGCCCTTGTTCACCACGCCTTCGAGCTGCTTGGCCGTGCCATAGTCCTTCTTTTTGTTCCGCACGAACAGGCACGGCAGGCCCATCTCCATCGCCGCCGCGGTCACCAGCGGAATCCCGCCCAGCTCCGCCCCCGCCAGCCGCGCCGCGATCACGCCCGCCCGTTTCTCCATCGCGCGCACATGCTCGGCAAACAGCCCGGCCAACGGCCTCAGCACCTCGGGCCTGGTCGAGAACAGGTACTTGTCGAGGTAATAGCTGCTGGTCCGCCCCGAGCGGAGCGTGAACGTGCCGCGCAGCAGCGAGACCTCCGCGATGGCCTTGGCGATGGACGCGCGATCGATGATGGTTCTGGGCATGGGCGGAGCGTAACCAGCCCGAGCCACGTCGCCCACGCCCCCATCATCGCCGAAAAATCATCCCATAATCACACGGTTCGGATTGTGTTCGCAATCCCTGGGCTCTGGGGAACGAACATCTCCGAACCCTCCGCGTCGATCCGTCGGGGTCGGGTGTCCCCGCGACCGCGCCGCGCCGATAATTGTCGGCCTCAATCACAAGAAAGAACCCCCATGAAAAAGTACCTGACCGCGATCCTCGGTGGGCTCATGACCTTCGGTGTGGCCACCGCCCAGGTCGTCACGCCCCCCACGCCCGCGCCCGCCAAGACACCCGACTACGTCCCTCCGCCGCAGCCCGCGCAGCCGCCGGCCCAGCCCGCGCGCCCAGCCGGAGCTCAGCCCGCCCAGCCCGCCACCAAGCGCGTCTCGATCCCCAAGGTCGACTACAAGCCGCTCGCCGAGAAAGGCCCCGACGGCAAGTACGCCCCGCTCGCCGACACCCCGCAGCGAGTCTCGCTGGCCGAGGTCCACAACCCGTTCATCAAGGCCGAGCACCGCCCCGCGGTCGACGAGTACCTCGCCAAGCGCGACCACCGCATGGAGACCGTCGCGGTCGACAACCTCGACGTGGTCGAGCAGCTCGAAGGCGGCGTGATCGACACGCTGGAGTTCTCCACCAAGGAGTCGCAAGGTCAGGCCTTTAAGATCGCCCGCTCTCTTACCGACCCCATCAACCCCTTCGGCGACCTGATCTCCGACATGGCCCGCCGCCAGGTGCTCACCGACATGCAGGCCGCCATGGCCGACAAGCTCGTCAACGAGTACCGCGCCGCGATCCGCGAGGCCAGCCGCGGCGAGGGCGAGCGCCGCGTGAACTCCAACTGGATGGCGCGCTACACCTACAACAACAAGGCCCTGGAGGCGACGCTCGCGGTCAAGCGCGCCCGCGCCCTGGCCGTCGCCAAGGCCGCCGAGGCACTGCCCAACTCCGGCCTGGATTCGGCGCTCGTGAGCAAGCTTGCCGACGCGTGCAAGAAGGCGCCGTCGGACGCCAAGGCCCAGGCCGAGTTGTTCGCCACGCTGGGCAAGGACCTCACCATCGAGCAGCGGCGCGCGTGGCTCAAGGCCGCCCTGGCGACCCGCCCGACGCCCGCGGGCGAGCCCCTGATCCCCTTCCCCAAGAACACCGGACGCCGCCCCGCGGGCGACGACCCCAACGCCGACCCGAGCGCCGACCCAAGCGCCGAACCGCCCACCGAGCCCGCCGCCGAACCGGCCGAGCCCCCCAAGAACCAGTAATCGGTTCGTCGTCCCAACGCTCAGACGCCGTCCGCATCAGCGCGGGCGGCGTTTTTCATTGGATGAAACATTCAATCGTCTTGGCGCGAGCGGCGATGGCCCTTGATTTCCGAGCGGGCTTTCTTGCCCGCGAGGCGTCGTTCCTTGGAGCCTTTGCTCGGCTTGGTCTTCTTGCGGACCTTGGGCACGACGATCGCGCGGGTGACCAGTTCGCGGAGTCGGTCGAGGCACTCGCTCTTGTTCTGAAGCTGCGAGCGGTGCTCGCCGCTGTCGAGGATGAGCACGCCCTCGGGCGTGACGCGCCAGCCGGCGGCGTCGGCGAGACGGTGGCGGGCCGCGGGGTGGATGGGGAGATCGGCGAGCTTGACGCGAAGTTCGGCGCGGGTGGCGCGCTTGTTGACGTTCTGCCCGCCCGGGCCGGAGCTTGTCGTGAAGGAGAACTCCAGCACGTTCTCATGCACGCGCACGCCCGGCGCGATCTCGATGGTGGAGCTGGATGGCGTGTCGGGCATGGGTGGGCTCTCGGGTCGCTGCTCGCTCGCGCTCCCTCATCATCGGCTATTCTCCGAGCGGCCGCGAGCGAGGTTCGACCACGATTCGCGGGCCGGAGCTTCGATGGCCACACAGGAGGAGTTCATGCACGCCGATCGCGCGAAGGTTCGACTCACGCTCGCCGCCCTCTTGACAACGCTTCCGGCGATCGGGCTCGCGCAGTCGGGCGCGGCCAAATCAGAGTCCGCCGCGCCGGCCGCGGGCGGGAGCGCGACACCCGCCGCGCCCGGGATCGGCGACACGACGTTTCCGACCTACACGCTGGAGATCGAGCCCTCGGCGTGGTACGTCGCGCCGGGCGGAAAAGGACGCCTCCCGGGTTCTTCCTCTCGCCAGCGCTTCGAAGACCTCAACCTCGACTCGCCGCGCTTCAGCCCGCAGATCGAGGCCCGGTTCCGCGCCGGGAAATGGGGCGTCGAGGCGTCGGGGATGCACTTTGAGATCTCGGATCGCAACGCGACGCAATCCTCGGGCGGCACGCTGGGCGATGTCTCGTTCAGCGCCGGCGATTCGCTGTCGTCGGACTTCAAGTTCACGTCGATCGAGCTGATGGGCTCGTACCAGCTCTTCGGCGAGACGCTCTCGTTCCGCGAAGACGGGAAGCGGAAGTTCGGCTATTCGGTGCAGGGGCTCTTGGGCGGTCGCTTCTATGACGTCGAGCAGAAGGTGACCTCGGCGACGACGAGCGACAAGGGCGACGGCACGTGGATCGAGCCGGTCGCGGGTGCGCGGCTCGAGCTGGAATTCCACCAGGCGTTTACGCTGGATGTTCGTACCGACTTTGGCTATCTGCCCGCGGGGGGCAAGGACTCGTATTCGTGGGATATCGCGGTGGGCGGGACGTATCGGCCGTTCGAGAATTTCGGCGTGCAGATCGGCTATCGCCAGCTGCTGGTGCGGCTGCGTGACGGCGATGGTACGGGGCGGTACGAGTTCGACGGGGCGATGGCGGGCCTGTTCGCGGGCGTCTCTTTCCGGTTCTAAGCACCGATTCCACAGGCGCTAACCGGAGAATCCCGCGTTGACCCGAGGGGCGGAATGTGCGATACTCCGGCCTGTCGCTCGAAGGTTCCCGTCTCGTGGGGGCCCGAAAGCGGGGTTTCTCGCAGGCGATGGGCGTGGCCAGGAGGCCCGCTCTTTGAGGGTGTCCAGGACGGATCCGATCGGAGGGATCAAGCACGGCACGCGTCGTTACAACCGCGCGTCGCCGCCGTTCCGCGTCGGCTTTCGGGACCACTTCACGATTTGCATCGCGCCGGTTCAGAGGCGCTGAGGCTGCCATGGCGACCGTCACCAAGAAAGACCTGATCGACCGCATCACCACCCGCACCAAGCTCAAGCGACTGGACGTGAAGAACGCCGTCCAGGAGATGCTGGAGCAGATCATCGTCGAGCTGCAGAAGGGCAATCGCCTGGAGCTGCGGGATTTCGGCGTGTTCGAGGTGAAGCAGCGCAAGCCGCGGGTGGCGCAGAACCCCAAGACGCTGGAGCGGGTGGAGGTTCCGGCGCGGAAGACGGTGAAGTTCAAGGTTGGGCGGTTGATGCGCGAGGGGCTGGGCTCGGCCGCGCGTCAGAAGGCCCGCGCCGCCGCCGCCGCCGCCAAGAACGAGGGATAGCCGGCAGCCCCCGGTGCTGAATCCGGCGGTCTTCCTCAATGCGTCAGCGGGAACTCGCGGCAAATGGCGCGGATTTCCTCGCGCACGTCCGCCGTCACCTTCGCCAATTCAGCCTCGCCCGCCAGCCCGGCGGAGAGGACGCGATCGATCCACGAGGCGACCTTGGCCATGTGAAGTTCGCGCAGGCCGCGGGTCGTGATCGCGGGCGTGCCGAGGCGCAGGCCGCTGGTGAGCTTCGGCGGCCGCGGGTCCTCGGGGATGCCGTTCTTGTTGCAGACCATGCCGGCGTTTTCGAGCCATCGTTCGGCGTCGGAGCCGGTGAGCGCGTCGGAACGCCCGCGCAGGTCGACGAGCATGAGGTGGTTGTCGGTCCCGCCGCTGGTGATGCGGTACTTGAGCTTGGTGAGTTCGCCCGCGAGCGCCGCGGCGTTCTTCACGACCTGACTCGCGTAGGCCTTGAACTCGGGGCGAAGGCACTCGCCGAACGCGACGGCCTTGGCGGCGATGACGTGCATGAGCGGGCCGCCCTGGCTTCCGGGGAAGACGGCCTTATCGATCTTCTTGGCGAGTTCCTCGTCGTTGCACAGGATCAATCCGCCGCGCGGGCCGCGGAGGGTCTTGTGGGTCGTGGTCGTGGTGATGTGGGCGTATGGGAAAGGCGAGGGATGCGCCCCGCCGACGATGAGGCCGGCGATGTGCGAGACGTCGGCCATGAGGAGCGCGCCGCACTCGTCGGCGGCCTCGCGGAACTTCTTGAAGTCGATCGTGCGCGGGTAGGCCGAATAGCCGCACATCAACAGCTTGGGCTTGTGCTCGCGGCAGACGGCCTTCACCGCGTCGTAGTCGATCCGCTCAAAGTCCGCGTGGTCCTTGCCGTAGTGCAGCGGGTAGTGGACCGGCTTGAAGAACTTGCCGGAAAAGTTGAGCTTCATGCCGTGCGACAGGTGCCCGCCGTCCTTCAGGACCAGCGAGGCAAAGGTGTCGCCGGGCTCCATCACGGCGTGCATGACGGCCTGATTGGCCTGGGCGCCGGAGTGCGGCTGCACGTTGGCGAACTTGCAGGCGAACATCTGCTTGGCGCGTTCACGCGCGATGGTCTCGATCTGGTCGTGGAAGACGCACCCGCCGTAGTAGCGCCCGCCCCAGGGCAGGTTCGGCGGATACCCCTCCGCATACTTGTTCGTCAGGCACGTCCCCATCGCGTGCATCACCGCGGGCGAGACATGGTTCTCGCTGGCGATCAGCTCGAGCGTCGTGTCCTGGCGGTCGGATTCCTTGGCGATCAACTCCGCGATCGCGGGGTCGTGGGACTTCAGGAGCGACATGACGGCATCGGTGGCGTTCGACATGGGAACCGATGGTAGTCGCCACCAAACCGAAACCCGCGACCCGCCGCCTCCACTTCCGGGTGCCCGGCGTCCTTGACCTAGTCCCTCACCCTCACGTTCTTCCTTCCATCTCCCCGCGGCCGCATCGCCCGCAGTGCGCTCCCCGCCCCACGCCACACCGCCACCATCAGCAGCACCACCAGCGCCAGCGGCACGATCACCACCGCCGCCGCCACGATCAGCGCCGCCAGCACCACCCACACCACGACCATCGCCGCGCCGCCGAACAAACCGATCGGCCGCTCGCGCACGGAGCTTGGAAGTTCCCCGCCGTTCACGCCCACGGCCTACCCCCGACCCCCATTCTCCTCTTCTCCGAGTCCCTCCGCCCTCCGCTGATTCCTTTGAGTTCGGCTTTCTCTTCCGAATGCCGAGTCTCGAATGCCGCAGCCCACCTTCGCGCCCTCCGAGCACTTCGAGTTCCCACCTCTCTTCTCCACTCCCCATTGCCCATTGAAACCTCTGATCAATTCCAACCCTGGAGCGAAGGTCGCCTCTCTTGATCCAGAAAACCCGCCTCGGAGAGGCGGGCCACCAAATACGCAGAGGTTCCCATTGCCCACTGCCCACTGCCCACTGCCCTCTTCTCCGCATTCCAATCTTTCCCATTTTCACATGCCATTCCGAAAAATCTCGAAATAATTTCGTTGACCCATAACCATCTGTTTAGTCTGCACTTACACCGACTTCCCCCCGCCACGCCACGCGCGCATCACCGCTTCGGTGCGCACCAAAGTGTCCGTCGGCCCCCTTATGGAGGCGCGCTTTTCTCACCGCCCATCCTCGGAGGCCGCAATCCTGAATTTCTCTTGTCCCATCCCCGTTCCTCGGCCAAACTTCAAGCGGAACCCGCCCCCGCGCGGGCAAGCTGTCGTATCGACCCGCGTCACCAACCCGCAGACCCGAACCACCAGCTCGGAGCCACCCATGCGTTCGTCCGCCGCCCTGCTCGCCCTCGCCCTCTCGCCGCTGGCCCTGGCCCAATCCGCCGGCCAGCTCTCCCAACCCCCCGTCTCCCAGCCCTTCATCCGCGATGGCCAACTCATCTACCCCGACAACAACTCCATCCCTCGCTCCCTCACGCCCGTCGAACGCTTCTGGCTCGCCACCAACCCTCTCGGCGGCAACAACACCCGCGGCAACCCCACGCCCCCTTCCGGGCCCGTCCACTGCGCCGCCGAGTACGAGCCCATGCAGGCCATCCTCGTCGCGTGGAACGGCAGCTCCGGCCAGCTCGCCATCCTCGCTGCCATGGGCGCCAACATCACCACCATCGGTAGCGCCGACCTCTACGTCGTCGGCACCACCAGCCAGCAATCCGCCGCGAGCACCGCCCTCACCAACGCCGGCGCCAACATGACCCGCGTCAAGTACTTCACCTACACCACCAACACCATCTGGATCCGCGACTACGGCCCGCGCTACATCTACCAGGGCGACTGCCGCGCCATCGTCGACCACACCTACAACCGTCCGCGAGCCGCCGACGACGCCTTCCCCCAGTGGTTCGGCCCGCAGAAGAAACAACCCGTCTACGACATCCCCCTCATCCACGGCGGGGGCAACTACCACCTCTCGGCCCTCGGCGATTCCTACGCCACCCTTCTCATCAGCAACGAAAACCCCACCCTCACCAATCCGCAGATCATCTCCCACTGGGCCAACTTCCAGAACGTCAACACCACCATCACCGCCGCCTTCCCCACCAGCGTCGACTCCACCCAGCACATCGACATGTGGATGCAGATCCTCGGCGATCGAAAGGTCATGATCTCCGACTGGCCGAACAACGCCGGCTCGGCCCAGGACATCGTCTGCGACAACACCGCCGCCGCCATGCAGGCCGCGGGATACACCGTCCACCGCGTCCCCGCCCGCTCCATCAGCGGCACGCACTACACCTACTGCAACACCGTCATCTGCAACGACCTCCTCCTCCTCCCCACCTACACCAACTCCACCATCGTCAACGCCGGGCACAACACCGACGCCCTCAACGCCTGGAAAACCGCCTGGGAAACCACGCCCCAGCGAAAAGTCGTCCAGGTCAACTGCCAGGCCATCGTCACCCTCGCCGGCGTCATGCACTGCATCGCCATGCACGTCCCCGCGCCGCGCGGCGGCACAAACCCCACGGCGTATCTCAAGAGCCCCAACACCAGCGCCGTCTACAACCCCGGCGACATCGTCCCCCTCTCGTGGATCACCGACGACGACGCGAGCGTGTCCAACGTCGACCTCCAGCTCTCGCTCGATTCCGGCGCGACCTGGCCCGTCACCATCGCCGCCGCCACCGCCGACGATGGGAACGAGAACTGGACCGTTCCCAGCCTCTACTCCACCCACGCGCGCCTGCGCGTCGTGGCCCGCGACGCCCAGGGCAACACCGGATTTGACATGAGCGACGCCGACTTCACCATCAACGGCCCGCACTGCGCCGCGGACTTCAACAACGACGGCTTCGTCAACGGCGACGACTACGACGCCTTCGCCAGCGCCTTCGACAACGCCGACCCCGGCGCCGACATCAACAGCGACGGCTTCATCAACGGCGACGACTACGACGCCTTCGCCTCGCACTTCGAGGCGGGATGCTGAGCGAGGGCATCAGGCATTGGGCATCAGGGGCACGATGAAGTCGAGGAGCACACCATGACCAACCCCAAGCTCGGAACATTCCTCCTGGCCGCGTGCGTGATGATGATGACGTCGCTCGCCGCGGCGCGCCAGTGCGAGGAGCAGTGGCTCCCGGGTGATGGCGTGCCGGGGATTTCTTCGAGCCCGCTCTCGGCCGCCGCATGGGATCCCGACGGCGCAGGCCCGCTGCCTGTTCATCTCGTACTTGGCGGAGGTACGGCCGTAGCAAACACTACCCCCGTTCGATTCCTGACGATGTGGAACCCGGAATCAGGCGCGTGGACATCGGTCGGAGGAGGCGTGAACAGCACCGTCTTCGACGTGCTTCCGTTGAGCGACGGCAGCCTGCTGGTCGCCGGACGATTTACCACGGCAGGATCGATCCCTGCCAACCGCATCGCGCGCTGGGACGGCGCGACATGGCACGCGCTGGGCGACGGAATGAACGCGGAGGTCTACTGCGTCGAAGAACTTCCTGATGGACGCATTGTCGCGGGCGGCGTCTTCACGAGCGCCGGCGGCCAGCCCATGAATCGTGTCGCGGTGTGGAATGGAAGCGCATGGAGCGCGTTGGGTGACGGCGTGGACGGCACGGTGTCGACCATTGCGCCGTTTCCGGATGGGACCATGGTCATCGGCGGATCGTTCCTGAATTCCGGCAGCACCGTCGTCAATCGAGTTGCATTGTGGAACGGCAGCGCATGGACTCCGCTCGGTAGTGGGATGGACGCCGCCGTTCATTGTGCATTGGTTCTTCCCGACGGACGAGTGGTGTGCGCCGGTTCGTTTTCCTCGGCGGGAGGCTCGTCCTCGGTAAAGAGATTGGCCGTGTGGGACGGCAGCGCTTGGTCTTCGATCGGAGCAAACCCGAGCAGTGCTTGTTACGCGTTGCTCCTCGAGCCGAACGGAGACCTGTTGGTCGGGGGGACTTTCCAAAGCATCGGCGCAGCGCCCGCAAAGGCGTTGGCGAGGTGGAATGGCAGCACATGGAGCGAAGTTGGAGGTGGCCTGAGACAGTATTACTTTGCCGCAAATGTGAAGTGCTTCGCACCGATGCCGGGCGATCTCCTTGGCGTCGTAGGAGACTTCAATCTTTCGGGCGACGATCCGATTCTCAATGTCGCGGTATGGAACGGCTCGGCCTGGCACAGCACCGGCGGCGCAGGATCGAATGGTCAAATCCGAGAGATCGTCGAGCTTCCCAACGGCCACATGATTGCGGGCGGAGATTTCACGATGATCGACGGACAGCCGATCCGAGGAATCGCCGAATGGGATGGCTCCTCATGGACTCCGTTGGGGGGCGACGCGAATGACAGTGTCCGCGCGCTGGTCAGGTGTCCCGACGGGAGCGTGATTGCCGGCGGCTACTTCACTGAGATCGGAGGCGTTGCCGCCAATCGGATCGCGCGATGGGATGGCTCGTCTTGGTCCCCCCTCGGAGTCGGATTCAACAACGCGGTTTACTCCGTCATCGTTCTCGAGAACGGTGACATCATTGCGGGAGGCGCTTTCACGCCGACAGCACAGAATCCGGCCGAGGCGGCGGCTCGCTGGAATGGCGGCTCGTGGGTCTCAACCGGCGACTTCGGTCCGGGAAGTTCGGCCGTGATCGACTTGCTGGCATTGCCGGACAACGCGTTTGTCGCCGTAGGCGCTTTTTCGGTGATCGGGAGTTGCACAGAATGCCGGCAGGTTGCACGCTGGGACGGTGCGGCATGGCGCCCTTTCGATCAGGGCGTGAACGGCCTTCCTCAAACAGTGATCGGGGTTCCGGATGGGTCCATCGTTGTCGCGGGGAGCATCTCCGCGGCCGGAAGCGTGCCACTCAGCAACATCGGACTCTGGGACGGAACATCGTGGTCCTCCATGAACGGCGGCCTCTCGAACGCATGTTACTCCCTTGAATTGCTTGACGATGGCGATCTGCTTGCTGGCGGGAGCTTTACAACCGCTGGCGGAGTTCCCGCGCGATATGTGGCGCGATGGGACGGCGCATCGTGGTTCGCGGCCGCCCAAGGCCTTAGTGGCGGCATCAGCAGCCTTGTCCATCCTCGCCCGAACGGCGATCTGGTTGCTACCGGGAGCTTCACAACGGCCGGAAACAACGTTTCCGCGTTCTTCGCTCGGTGGTCGTGCAACTGCCCCGCCGACTTCAACCACGACGGCTTCGTGAATGAGAATGACTACGACGATTTCGCGGTGTTGTTCGACGAGGCGAACGAGGCCGCGGACTTCAACGGCGACGGGTTCGTGAACGGCAACGACTACGACGAGTTCGCGGATCACTTTGATGTGGGGTGCTGAGAAGAAGGCATCGGGCATCAGGCATCAGGCATCAGGCATCGGGCATCGGGCAACAGGGGATGCGATGAAGTTGAGGAGCACACCATGACCAACACCAAGCTCGGAACATTCCTCGCGGCCGCGTGCGTGATGATGATGTCATCACTGGCCGCGGCGCGCCAGTGCGAGGAGCAGTGGCTCCCGGGTGATGGCGTGCCGGGGGTGTACGCGGGCGTGAGCGATCTGCACCCGTGGGATCCGGACGGGCCTGGGCCCGAGAGCACGAGACTTCTGGTGGCGGGTGGCATGTACGTTGTCGGAACCCAGAAAATCACGGGTATCGCCTCCTGGGATCCCGTGACCGACACATGGTCAAAGGTCGGTGCCGGGCTCGACGACCCCAGTGTCACGGTCGTGCTCCCGCTCGAGAACGGCGCGTTTCTCGCGGGAGGCTTCTTCACTTCGTCGGGCGGCACTCCGCTTAGCGGCATCGCCAAGTGGACCGGGAGCGCGTGGGAGCCTCTTGGCACGGGCGTCGGCCAGAGCGTGCAGGTCAACGCGATCGTGCGGATGCCCAACGGCGACATCATCATCGGCGGCGGATTCACGACCGCGGGAGGCGTGCCGTGCAACCGTGTCGCGCGATGGAACGGATCGGCGTGGTCACCCCTGGGCACGGGCGTCGACAGCTCGGTCTACGCGCTTGCGGTGCTCCCCAACGGCGACATAGTGGCGGGCGGGGCCTTCGAGAATGCGGGCGGAACTCCGGCCAAGTACCTCGCGCGATGGGACGGCGCGGCATGGCACTCGATGGGTGAACCGAACGACTGGGTCTACGCGCTGGCCGTGCTCTCGAACGGCGATCTTGTGATCGGCGGCGGCTTCACCTCTCCCTTTTCACACATTGGGAAATGGAACGGCGCCGGCTGGTCCGGCCTCGGCGCGCTCAACAACAGGGTAAACACGCTCCGAGTGCTTTCAGATGGATCGCTTTACGCTGGAGGGTTTTTCACGGCCTCACAGACCCAGGCCGCCAACGGAATTGCGCGCTGGGACGGCTCGCAATGGACCGCGGTTACGGGCGATGCGCCGAATTCCGTGGATGCGCTGGCCCTGCTCCCTTCGGGGATGCTGGTGGCGGGCGGGAGTTTTACCAAGGCCGGCGCTGCTCGCGTGGCCGGTATCGCCAGGCACGACGGAGCCGAGTGGTCGGGCTTTTTCTCGACCGGCTTCAACGACGCTGTTGACTGCCTCTATCGATGCTCGAACGGGGATGTGCTCGCGGGCGGCTGGTTCAACCAGGCCGGAAACGTCGGGGCAAACCACATCGCGCGCTGGAACGGTTCAACGTGGTCGGCGCTGGGCGATGGAGTTCCTGTCAGCGTGTACGCGATCACCGAAGCGGCCAATGGCGATGTGGTGATCGGCGGATTCACGCCGGCCACGAGCGGGTTCGGGAACTGGCGCGTGGCACGTTGGGATGGCTCGTCGTGGTCGACATTCCCCACCTACCCAAACCGCGACATCGGCAGCCTTTTGCAAGCCTCCAACGGCGACGTCTACGCCGGCGGCTTGTTCAGTAGTATCGTGGGCGGACCATCGGCAAAGGGCATCGCTCGCTGGGATGGTTCGCAATGGAACGCGCTTGGAAGCGGGATCAGCGGCAGCGTTAGAGCAATTGCCGAACTTCCCAACGGCGACATTCTCGCCGGAGGGACCTTCAACTCCGCGGGCGGCGTGTCGAGCCGGGGAATCGCGCGATGGGATGGTTCCGCGTGGCACTCCTTCGGGACGGGCGTGAACTACTGGGTCAACGCCGTTCTCGTTCTGCCCGATGGGAGCTTCGTGATCGGGGGGTCCTTCTCCAGCGTCAGCGGCGTGACGGCACGCAATGTCGCGCGGTGGGACGGCAGCGCGTGGTCGCCCCTGGGAGCCGGCATCTCGGGCGGTGAGGTCAACGACCTGAAGCTGCTTCCCGACGGGCGATTGATCGCGGTCGGAGAGATGTTCTCTCGCGGCTCCGGCCAACGACAGACTTGTATTTCAATCTGGGACGGCCAATCGTGGACACCCGGCCAACCCGTTGACTATCCCGTCGCCGCAAGCGCCTGCGTCGACGGGCACGGGACCGTTTTCGTTGGCGGCACATTCGGGATTGTGAACGATCAAGTTTCGGCGTTCGTCGCCCGCCTACGCACCTGCTCCTGCCCCGCCGACTTCAACCACGACGGCTTTGTGAATGGCAATGACTACGACGAGTTCGCGGTGTTGTTCGACGAGGCGAGCGAGGCCGCGGACTTCAACGGCGACGGCTTCGTCAACGGCAACGACTACGACGAGTTCGCGGATCACTTTGATGTGGGGTGTTGAGAAGAAGGCCTCGGGCATCGGGCATCAGGGGAAGAGAAGAAGAGACGGAGAGACGAAGAGACGAAGTGAAGAGAAGAAGTCACGAAGTCACGAAGTCACGGAGTCACGGAGTCACGGAGTCACGAAGTCACGGAGTCACGGAGTCATGAAGAGAAGGCGGGGTGAGTCGTGAGTGGTGAGTCGTGAGTCGTGCGGCAGGTTGGCGCGACGAAGGCGCCGCGGAACGAGGAAGTCACGAAGGCAGGAGCGCACGAAGGCAGGAAGGCGTACGAGGGAGAAGTCGGGTGGGCGGGCCGGCGCGAAGTCGAGGACGAAGTGTGGTGAAGCGCGGAGGGAGAGGTCGCATGGGCACAATCGACAATCTGCGGCGTGCGGGGCTGATCGCGGCGACGGCGGGCGCGGCGTGTGTCACGGGCGCGGCGCCGCCCACCTACGTCGTCGTCGTTGATTCCGGGCACGACGGCGTCGCGCTCGTCGACGCGACCAGCGGCGGCATGGTCAACGCGGCGTGGATCCGCTACTCGGACTGGGGCCTGGATTCGACCTCGGGAACGCCCAAGGACGCGATCCGCGTGGGCAACCAGCTCTGGATCAGCGACCAGGTCCAGGACGTGATCCATCGCTTCTCGCTCAGCGTGGCCTCGCCGCGGTACCTGGGCACGATCTCGGGCGGGCTCGACAACATCCGCGGCATGGAGTTCCAGGGCGGCGTTGTCTACGTCTGCAACGCCGGGAGCAACAACGGCGCGCCCGGGCAGGCGATCGTCCGGCTCGATCGACGCGGGGAGTTTCTCGGGTATTTCACGGTCGGCGATCCGTTCGACCTGATGTATCGCGCGTCGGCGGGCGAGCTTTTGGTCGCCAACACCGCCGGCGACGACATCGATCGATACTCGCTCGCGGGCACGTTTCTCGGGAAGTATCACAATTCCGACGGGGTGGGCGGCGTGAACTTTCCGCAACAGATCGCGGCCGATCCCTCGGGCGCGAGTGACATCGTGGTGGCGGGCTTCAGCGCGCCGGCGGGGCTGTACGCGTATGTCGGCGGGGCGCAGAAGTCGTTCGCGGCGTTCGCCGGGGCGCGCGGGATCGCGCCCTTGGCGGACGGAACGTTCGTTTTCACGGCCGACAACGCGATCTACTCCTTCAACCCGAGCACCGGGGGCACGACGCCGCTGTACTCGGATTCGCAGGCGAGCTTTCAGTTCGCCAACGTCGTGACGTTTTATTGCCCGGCGGACGTGAACGCGGACGGGTTCGTGAACGGCGATGATTACGACGTGTTCGCGTCGTTCTTTGACACGGCGGACGCGGAGGCGGACTTCAACGCCGACGGGTTCGTGAATGGCGACGACTATGACGCCTTCGCCACCGCGTTCGATGCCGGGTGCTGACGGCCCGCGCCCCGACCCCGCCGACGGCGGCACCCTCTGCCGGACAGAGCCATGTGAGGACGCAGGGCCGCGCGGAGGAAAGGCTCTCGCTCGGACGACCGAACGCCCACCGCGAGCGCCGCGTCCGGCGACCTTGCAACACTGCGGCATGGAGCGGCGGCGTGCGCGACCGCTACTGGCGCTCCTCGCTGATCCGCAGCGTCGAGGGGTCGTCGAGGCGCTTGATGATGGTGATTTCCTGAGGCGGGGTGCGCGACCAATCGACCGTGAAGGTGAACTCGACGGCGTCGCCGGGCTTCAGGTCGCCCGGCAAGACGCCGGAGGCGAGCGGGAAGGGCATGATCATTTGTTTCATGCCGACGGCTCGGCCGTCTTTGGCCTTGAAGGTCGGGATCTCCTCGTGATGGACCTGGAGCAGCGCCCCTTTGGGATCGGGGAGGGCGACGATCTTGCCGCGGGAGGCGTAGGTTTCGACGGGGGCGGTGGAGGCCGCGGGGGAGGGGTCGGACTTGGAGCAGGCGGGGACGGCGGCGGCGAGCATGAGGGCGGCGAAGGTGGCGCGGAGGTGCATGGGGTGTCCTTTGGGGCAGGGTAGACGAGGGGGGAGGAGGAAGCACTTGGCAATCGGAAAGAGGCAAGCAGCGAATAAGGAGTCACGGAGCCACAAAGCGGAGGATTGACGACGTGGCAGCGCTTCACAGAGACAGCATGGCGGATTAATAGAGATTCGTGGTCGAGTATTTGGGTGGTGGGGCAATCGGAGCGGAGCGCGGCGGTCGTTCGGGCGGGAGTTGGGAGACGATGCAACATTCATGCTTGGGTCGGGGCTGATACGATGTTCACATGCCGCTCCGAGTCGCGGAGGCGGGAATCGGCGCAATTGAACCAGGTTCGAGGAGATTCGCATGAGGACGGCCAATCCCGCGTTTCGCGACGGCATCTTCGAGGGCGCGATGCGCGACCTTGCCCCGCGGGCGGCGGGTTCGACGACGATGACCGTGCGGGGCACGGCGATCAAGACTGCGATCACGCTGTCGTTCTGCGTGCTGGCGACGGGGGCGAGCTATGCGCTGATGCGTGACCCCGCGACGAAACAGATCGCGACGATCGGCGGCTTGGGCGGGATGATCGTGGCGCTGGTGCTGGGGATCGTGATGGCGTTCAAGCCCATGGCCGCCCGGTTCCTGGCGATCCCGTACGCGGTGTGCGAGGGGTTGTTTCTCGGGCTGATTACCTACGTCGCGGCCAACAGCGGGCTGCGGGCGGGCAGGGCGATCGGCGAGGCGGGGGTGTTCAACGCGGTGGCGATGACGTTCGGGACGATGGCGGCGATGCTGACGGGGTATGCCGCGGGGTTCCTGAAGCCCAACGCGATGGTGCGGAACGTGATCGTGGTTGCGACGGTGGGGGTGATGCTCGCGTACCTGGTCAACATGGTGCTGAGGCTGATCCCGGGCATGAGCGGGCTTGGGTTCATCCACTCGGCCGGGCCGATCGGCATCGGGTTCAGCGTGTTCGTGGTGATCCTGGCGGCGGCGAACCTGCTGCTGGACTTCCACCACATCGAGGAGGGCGTGGAGCGCGGGGCGCCCAAGGCGATGGAGTGGTACGGGTCGTATGCGCTGCTCGTCACGCTGGTGTGGCTGTACATCGAGTTCCTGCGGCTGCTGAGCAAGCTGAGGAAGTAGATGGGGAGAGAGGGAAGAGCGAGAAGAAGGCACTAGGCACTAGGCACTAGGCACTAGAGAAGTCACGAAGTCAAGGAGTCACGAAGGGAAGAGGTGGAGGAGTGGTACAGCGGCGGAATGGCGGAGTGACGAGGTGAAGTGGTCGGGTGGTCGGGTGGCTGGGTCGCTGAGTGGGATGATGGCGGCCACGCGATGACGAAGCCTCGACGCCTGGGCTGCGGAGCTTGCGCGATGTCGGCGGGACAAGGATCATCGTGACACGAGGCGGCGTCGGGCGCGCGGATCGATTACGCTGCTCGAACGTGTGACGCGTGAGATTCACCATTGCGGGGCGCTGCCGCGGCTGTGGGGATGGTCGTGGCGGGGTTGGGTCGCGCTGGTCGTGCTGGGCGCGATGCTCATCGCGATGGCGCGGGGCGTGGACCTGCGGCATGAGATACAGAAGTTGGTCATGCCCCTGGGTTGGGGCGTGCAGGCGTGGTTCGCGGGCGAACTCCTGCCCGCGCTGCGGTTCGGGGCGGAGCTTCGGGCGGCCGGGCCGATCACGCTGTGCTGGATGCTGCTGACGCTCCATGTCGCTCCAATCCGCTGGCGCGGCGCGACGTATGCGGCGCTGGCGCTGCTGTGCGCGGCGTTGCCCTGGTGCTGGTGGAAGGCGTGCGCGACAATGATGGCGGCGAAGTACACGTTCGGCGGGGTCTTGCCGACGGCGCCGTGGGTCAACGGCGTGTTCGCGATGAACGCGGTGCTGAGCTACCTGCCCGTGGTCGGCGTCGTGTGGGCGGCGTCGCGGTCGTGGCGATGGGCGCTGGCGATGATGGCGATGGCGCTCGTGCTCATCATGCCGACCGGGCATATCCGGTTCACGCAGCTCACTTTTGACTGGATGATCGCGTACACGATCGGCGTCAATCTCGTGCTGTGCTCGATGCTGGCGGCGTGGGGCTGGCGGGCGCGGCGGAAGGCTTGGCCCGAGCATGTGTGCCGCGGCTGTGGATATGACCTGCGGGGGCTTGCGGGCGAGGTGTGCCCGGAGTGCGGCAAGTCTCGCGCGGATGGGCACGCGGACCCGCAACACGCGGACGCGAGCGCGGGTACAAAGGCGTGTTGAAGGAGCCGGGAATACCCACATGAGCGAGCCGCAAACATCCACGCCGATCGAGCACGACGCGTCGCTCCCGCGGCTGTGGGGCTTTGGCTGGCGCGGCGTTGTGGGGCTGTGCGTGCTTGTGCCGCTGGTGTGGGCGTTGATTTCGGGGGTCGATCTTCGGTATGAACTCCAGGTGTTCGTGTTCGTGCGGTTCGGGTGGATCTATGGGTTCTGCGTCAAGGTGTTGTTGGCGTATCGCATGGCCTTCGATCTTGGCGTGGTCACGCCGGTCACGGCGTGCTGGCTGCTCGTGGTGTGGCATCTGGCGCCGATCCGGAATCGTGGCCTGACCTGTGTGTGCGCGGTCCTTCTGAGCTGGCTCGTGCCGCTGGCCTGGTGGAACCTGACGTACGCGTTGCCGTGGTCATTGACGCCCTCGTTCAGGCCGTTTCCGCCCGGCGCGGGCAAATACGTTGTTGTGGCGATCGGTCTGGATGTGCTCATGGCGGCGCTGGCGGGGTATGCGGTGCGCAGCAAGCGGGTGGCGATCACGCTGGGAAGTGTGTGGCTGGTCGGGGTCTTCGGGCAGATGCTCATTCGTGACGAGGACTGGGTTAGCAACTACGCCGTCGCGATCCAGGTGGTCGGGTTTGGCGCCATGCTCCGCTGGGCCCTGCGCGAGCGATGGCGCGTGCGGCACTCGCATCATTGCCGAGCCTGCGGATATGACTTGGTGGGTCTGGCGGGAGAGGTTTGCCCGGAGTGCGGCAGGTCGATCAGTGCCCCGGCAGGTACTTGTCCATCCAGTCGTCCTGGCGAAGAACCGATGCGAGGTTGATCGGTCCGGGCCCTGGGCGCGATCGGCGGATCGAAGCATGATGGCCGAGCGTCCGGGTTTACAGAGGGCGGCGAGCGAGCAGGAGCCCGGGACGAAGGCCGCGTTCGAGGAGGCGTGACGCGGCACGCTGGCGGCGGATGAACTCGGCGAGCGCGGGGCGCAGCGCCCGTCGCTCGCGGGCGAGCTCGCGCGCGTTGCGCGAGAGACGCGCCAGGGTGCGCTGGTTTGATGCACGAACCGAGCGCCGGGGCACGAGGGCGGCATGAAGCACCTCGCCGCCCCGCTCGCCGACGAACCGCACCGCGTCGCCGAGCGTCGCCGCGCCATGGCGATGTGCGGCACGCTCATCCACCGCGAAGGCGTCGTCGATGACATACACGCCGCCGGGGCGGACGAGGCGCGAAAGGAGTGGCGCGGCCCGCTCGACTCCCCACAGGCCGATCATCATCGCCGCGTCGAACGCGCCCTCGCCCGCGAGCACGCCGCGCCCCGGACGCATGGTGGCGCTGATGCTGGCGACGCGGAACTCGCAGAGGTGCTCGACGCCCAGGCGCGTGGCCCGCTCGCGCGCGTGCTCGATGAACTCCCCGCACGCATCGATCCCAACAACGCGCCAGGAATCGACCCCAAGCGCCGCGCCACGCCCCCCTACGCACGAAGTCCCGAGACGGCGCGCGAGTGTGATGGCGAGGTCTCCCTTGCCGCAGGCCAGGTCGAGGACGCGCCAGGGAAGAGCCCTCAGCACGCGACCCCGGCGATCGCCCCTCCGTTCACACGCGGGAACGAGCTCAAGCCGCCTCAAAAGCGGAACGATCGCGCGCGGCGAACTGCCGAGCGATTCCATGCCGGCGAAGATGCGCGAAAGAAGAGGCACGAGCGCTCGCGGGAGGTCGACCGAGGCGGCGATGTCGCGGCTCGCGCACCGCGTCGCTCTCACTGGCCGCCGCCCGCCGCCGGGCTGCTTGGCGTGCCTTGGCCCGTGCCCAGCGCGCGCGCCCGATCTCCCCAGCCGCGATCGGGCTCGTCCTTGTTGAGCTGCTCGTAGACCTCGCGGAGGGAGTTGCGGATCGCGCCAACCAGCGGCACGCTCGGATCGAGCTTCGCGATCGCGACGCTCAGGGTCGCCTCCAACTCGCCCGCCGCCTCTCGAATCCGCCCGAGATCACGCAGCGCAAGCGCCCAGCTCGTCCGCGTCGCCAGCGTGTCGGCGTGCCCTTCGCCCAGCACGCGCGTGCGCACCCCGAGCGTGTGCGCGAGCTCCTTTTCCGCGTCGGCGGCGTGGCCGCTGCGGCGCATCGCCTCGGCGTGGTTGTGGTGGAGCGTGAGCGTGCGCGGGTGCTCGTCGCCCAGGCCTTCCTTGGACGCCGCGATGGCTTCGGCGGTGAGTTCGACGGCCTCGGCGGCGCGCTCGGTGTGGTTGAGCAGGTACGCGAGGTTGTTGACGGCCAGGAGTGTCGAGGGGTGCGTGGTGCCCAGGAGCTTTTTGCGACGCTCCAGCGAACGCCGGTACATCTCCTCGGCCTCCTTCATCTTGCCCTGTGATTCCAGCACGCCCGCCAGGTTGTTCATCGCCGTCAGGGCGTCGATGTTGTCCTCTCCCTGCACGCCAATAGTCGCGTCGAGGTAATGCCGATAGTGCCTTTCGGCGCCGGCGTTGTCGCCGATGGCCTCGAGCGCGCCGCCAAGGTTGTTCTCGAAGAGCAGCGCGTCGGGGTCCTCCGGCCCGCGGGCCTTGGTCTGGATGGCGAGCGCACGCTCGTGCAGCGGGATCGCGTCCTTCGGCTTTCCCATGTCCGTGCGGAGCATCGCCAGGTTGCTCAGGTGCGGCGCCAGCTCGGGCGCATCAAGCCCCGCGACCTTCTCAAGCCGCCCGACCGCTTCGGCGTAATAGGGCTCGGCCTCTTCCAGCTTGCCCAGCGCGTGCAGGATGTACCCATAATTCCCGATCGCGTTGATCGTCTCGGGATGATCGGGCCCCAGCGTCTGCTTGCGCAGGGCGAGCGTGCGCTGAAAATACGGCAGCGACTTCTCCAGCAGCCCCAGCCGCGCATAGGTCTCGCCCAGCGTCTGGCGCAGCATCGAGTCGATCACCGGCTGGTCCTTGAACTGCTGGTCGATCGCGGTAGAGGCCGGCGCGAGGATGGTCTGGTCGATGAAGTCGAGCGCGACGTCGGTGCCGTTGACCCTGGTGAGGGCGAGCGCGACGGCGTCGGGATCGGCCTTGGGCGATTCAGATTTGGGCGCGTCGGCCTTGGGAGCTCCGATCGCGTCGGCGACCGGCGCCTTTTCGTCCGCGGCCTGCTTCCTGGCCTCCTCGATGTCGCGCGCAAGACGCGAGATCAATCTCCTGCCGGCCTGCTCGGCGTCGATCCCGCCCAGCATCGCGGACTGGAACTGCGTGACCTGCGTGAGGTCCTTCTCGCGCTGCTCGAGCTCACGCTTCCGGGCGTTCTCTCGCACGGCGAAGACGCCCGTGCCCGCGACGCCCGCGGCCAGAAGGAGCGCGACCGTCGCGCCGAACGCGACCCCGACGCGGTTGCGCTTCACGAACTTGCCGATCTTGTACGACGCGCTGGGCGGGCCGGCGGTGACCGGTTCGTTGGCGAGGAATCGCTCGACGTCCTGCGCCAGCGCGCTGGCGGAGTCGTAGCGACGCCCGCGGTCCTTCTCCATCGCCTTCATCGTGATCCAGTCGAGCTCGCCGCGCACGGACTTGCGGAGCGAGCCCGCGTCGGTGCTCCTGACCTTGGCAACGTGATCGAGCGACGAAGCGGCGGTCGTGTCGGTCTCGCCCTTGGCTCCCATCTGCGACAGGCGGTCGCTGGGTCGCGGCGGATCGACCTCGCGGATGATGCGCTGGATTTCTTCATAGGCCGCGGTGCGCAGCGTGTTGGCCTCGAAGGGGAGCCAGCCGGTGAGGAGTTGGTAGAGGATGACGCCCAGCGAGTAGATGTCGGTGCGCGTGTCGATGTCTTCCGAGCCGGTGCCCGCCTGTTCGGGCGACATGTAGTCGGGCGTGCCCATCATCCGCCCGATCGCGGTGTAGACCGTGGCGTCGGAGAGACGCTGCGTGACGGCCTTGGCGATGCCGAAGTCGATCACCTTGGGCACCAGCTTCTCGTCGACGCGCGAGACCAGGATGTTGGAGGGCTTCAGGTCGCGGTGGATCACGCCCTTGTGGTGCGCGTGCTGCACGGCCCGGCACACATCCACGAACAGGCGCAGGCGGTCCTCGATCGACATGCGGTGCTGGTCGCAGAAGTGCGTGAGCGGCACGCCCGGCACGTGCTCCATCACGAAGTACGGGCGGCCGAGGTCCGTCATGCCCGCGTCGAAGACTTTGGCGATGTTGGGGTGGTCCATGAGCGCCAGGGCCTGGCGCTCGCCCTGGAAGCGAGCGACGACTTCGGTGCTGTCCATGCCGGCCTTCAGGACCTTGAGCGCGACGCGTCGGCGCACGGGCTCGCGCTGCTCGGCGAGATAGACCATGCCGAAGCCGCCCTCGCCGATCGTTTCGAGGATGCGGTAGGGGCCGATCATGTCGCCGGCGGCGGGGGCGAAGGCGCGCGGGGGGCTCATGGCGCTGCCGAAGGGCGTTGAGCCGGGTGTGGAACCTGGCGCGCGTGCGGCGACGGGCGCGTGGCCCTTGGAGTCGCCCGGATTCGCGTGCGATGATCGGGCGCTGGAGTTCTCGGCATCAGATGAGATGGAGCGCGTGGGGATGGCGTCGCGATCCTGGGGCGTGAGGGGCGCGCCGTCGCGCGGATCGCCGGTCTGGCTCGGGGGCGTGGTCACGCGGCAATCGTAACGCGGCCGGGGCGCGGGGCGGGCGGTCGCGGTCTGGTTCGAGGACGAGGCCCGCATCGGGCAGCAGGGCACGCTGACGACGGTCTGGGCCGAGAAAGGCTCGCGCCCCGTCGCGGTGAAGCAGACCGAGTACGACTGGCTGTATCTCGCGGCGGCGGTGAACCCATCGACCGGCGAGGCGCTCGGCCTCATCGAGCGCCGCATGAACACGCCCGTGATGAACGATCTCCAATCTGATTTCCGCCTTGCAAAACGACGATCTGCCCGAAAGCGAGCTCTAAAACAATCCACATGCCACGAGGAGCGACGCGGTGCGATTCATGTTCACTCTCCGTTCTGATAGCCGGCAAGTATCGCGGCCTCGGCCTGGGCAAGATCAATGGTCGTCGCCGTTTCCTGGTTGGCGACAAGTGTCACACGGGGAATTCCGCTCGCGCTCAGGTCCTCTCCCGCGACCACGCGTTCGATCAGCGCAACCTGGGCGGTCCTAGCCATGAAAAGACCAGGCGCAATGTAG
Source organism: Phycisphaerales bacterium (assembly GCA_020853815.1). Classification (GTDB taxonomy): domain Bacteria; phylum Planctomycetota; class Phycisphaerae; order Phycisphaerales; family UBA1924; genus JABWBC01. Next base: position 6,835 of record JADYYE010000101.1, on the reverse strand, counting down.
TAAGTGCCGGGTGGGAATCTCGGGAGTGAGCCGTCCAGCATGCGACACGGCCCTTCACCAAGAGCCGTCACTTGGGTGAGGATGAGCGAACCGTCCGTCGATACGAGTGTCAAACCATCTTGAAACGACTCAAACCACTTTTCGACACCACTCCTGCCAGACACCTGTGCATTGAGTGAACAGATTCGATCGGCTTCCGGCGGCACTTCCACAACACCCAGATCGACATCTTCCAATCGCGGTCCGATGCTCACCCGCCTGATCGTGCCCATGTTCTCACCATACTTTACATAGACGGCGGCTTCCTCCAGTGGCTTGATGGAATGCACCACAACGTTTTCTGCATCGATTTCTATACAATACGATCGGGATATCGTTGGGCCAGATACTCCCTTGCGGTCACGAAATGCCTGCCCGGCCCTCTGTAAGACGAATCGAGTTGAGATGGCGGTCGTTACTTCCATACTGACAGCCACAGCGGCTTCTTGCGGCCCTACACTCGCTTTCTTGAGCCTAAACGTATACTCATTCAGCATCGTCCGAAGAGGTTCCCGCCTCGCCCGAAACGCCGACAGCGACTCAGTCGGCCCGGGCGGAGGTTGACCTGCCTTGATCTGCAGGTCGCACGTTCCCTCAGCCGGCACTTGCACCTGAATCAGCGCAGTCCCACCATCAGCAGTTGTACCGTAGAACTCATCTTGAACGGTCTTCGCGCGTATGATGATGGGTACCCCGACGAATGGCTGGCCATCTCGTAGCACGGTGACACTAACGGCGACAGGCCTAGTGTCGGAGTCGGCAGGTCGCCCAACGCCTAATGCCATGACTAGTGCCAACATGCACAACCAAGTGATATTCATGGCGACAAGTCTCCATTCCCGAATTCACTCTTCGGCTTTGAGAGTAAGAGCCTCTAACAGAATAGCCGATCGAGCGTCCTGAAGCAGATGAGGATGCATCCGAGCGAGAGGAAGGCCTGATGGATGTCGGCGCGGCGTTCGTGGCGGACCCGGAGGCGCCGGAACTGGTGGAGCCAGGCGATCGTCCGCTCCACGAACCCATCGACCGGCGAGGCGCTCGGCCTCATCGAGCGCCGCATGAACACGCCCGTGATGAACGATCTCCTCGAGAACCTCGGCCGCCGCGCCGCCGAGCGGAACGTGCACGTCGTCCTGGTGTGGGACAACGCGGGCTTCCACACCAGCAAGAGCCTCCGCGTGTCCGCGAACATGACGCTCCTCCCGCTGCCGCCCTACTCGCCCGAGCTCAACCCCGTCGAACGCCTGTGGCGCTTCCTGCGTCAGACCCGCCTCAGCAACAAGGCCTTCGCCGACCGCGACCACATCGAACGGCAGATCGTCGAAGCCTGCGCCTCGCTCACCCAGGATTCCATCCGATCCATCTGCAGAACCGAATGGGTCGAGCGCGGATAATTCATGGAATCCGTATGACTCGCGAATCCAGCGGCACTTGATCTTTCGAGGTGGCGAATCGTCGGATCGCAGCGGTTCGCCGTCTTCATCAACGACGTAGATGAGCCACTCATGCAGCCTCACCCGCGTCCACGGGAATCGGCGTCCGAGATATCGGGAGTGGGAGTCCGGGGCTTTGACGACGACCACGCCGTCGAGCCTGGGTTCAAGCCGCAGCAGGATCGCTCCAGCCATGACGGATGATATGTGGCCTGTCACGGCCGATGACCTGGCGGAAGTGTCGCCTGCCAATTCGGCAGGTTTACCGATTCGAACGCCGCGGATGACGCCCCAAATGGTTTGGCGGCCCCAAATGGAATCCGTCCCGGGCGGGCGGGAATGAACCGGCGCGGGCGCGACGCCGTTGATCCCGCCCGCCGCCCTTGGCACTCCGGTTGCACTTCTGAATGACGTTCGTTCATCCATCGGTGGATGGCGAACGCCATAGGGAAGTCATCATGTCCAAGATCATCGGCATCGACCTGGGCACCACGAACTCCTGCGTCGCCATCATGGAAGGCGGCACGCCCAAGGTGCTCATCAACTCGTCCGGCAACCGCATCACGCCGTCCGTCGTCGGCTTCACCGACAAGGGCGAGCGATTGATCGGTCAGCCCGCCAAGCACCAGCAGGTCACGAACCCCAAGAACACGGTCTTCTCGATCAAGCGGTTCATGGGGCGTCGCCGCGCGGAGGTGTCGTCGGCGGGTGATTCGGGCTACGGCAAGTCGGGCAACGAAGAGGCGAAGGTGCCCTACACCATCACGGGCGGCGCGGACGAGTTCGTGCATGTGCGCGTGAACCAGGGCGAGTTCACGCCGCAGCAGGTGAGCGCGTTCATCCTGCAGGACCTCAAGAAGACGGCCGAGGATTACCTCGGCGAGAAGGTCGAGCGCGCCGTGATCACGGTGCCGGCGTACTTCAACGACGCGCAGCGTCAGGCGACCAAGGACGCGGGCGAGATCGCGGGCCTGAAGGTCGAGCGCATCATCAACGAGCCGACGGCCGCGGCCTTGGCGTACGGGCTCGACAAGAAGGCCAAGAACCAGAAGATCGCGGTGTTCGATCTGGGCGGCGGCACGTTCGACGTGTCGATCCTCGACATCGGCGACGGCGTGTTCGAGGTGCTCAGCACCAACGGCGACACGCACCTGGGCGGCGACGACTGGGACCAGACGCTGATCGACCACATCGCCGAGGAGTTCCGCAAGCAGCACGGCATCGACCTGCGCAAGGACGCGATGGCGCTCCAGCGCCTGAAGGAGGCCGCGGAAAAGGCCAAGATCGAGCTGTCGACGATGAACGAGACGACGGTGAACCTGCCGTTCATCACCGCGGACGCCAGCGGGCCCAAGCACCTGCAGATGTCGATCACCCGCGCGAAGTTCGAGGCGCTGTGCGCCCCGCTCTTTGAGCGCCTCAAGGCCCCGTGCCAGCAGGCGATCCGCGACGCGAAGGTCGACGCGTCGAAGATCGACGAGGTCGTGCTGGTGGGCGGCTCGACGCGCATGCCCAGGGCGGCCCAGATCGCCAAGGAGATCTTCGGCAAGGAGCCCAACCGCTCCGTCAATCCCGACGAGGTCGTGGCGATCGGCGCGGCGATCCAGGGCGGCGTGCTCAAGGGCGAGGTGAAGGACGTGCTCCTGCTCGACGTCACACCGCTCTCCCTGGGCGTCGAGACGCTCGGCGGCGTGATGACCAAGCTGATCGACAAGAACACCACGATCCCGACGAGCAAGAAGGAAGTCTTCTCGACGGCGAGCGACAACCAGCCGAGCGTGATGATCCATGTGCTGCAGGGCGAGCGCGAGTTCGCCCGCGACAACCGCACGCTGGGGCAGTTCGAGCTGGCGGGGATCGCGCCGGCGCCGCGCGGCATGCCGCAGATCGAGGTCGAGTTCGCCCTCGACGCCAACGGCATCCTGACGGTGACGGCGACCGACACCAAGGCCGGCAAGAAGGCCGACATCAAGATCACCAACAGCGGCGGGCTTGACAAGAGCGAGATCGAGCGGATGAAGCGCGACGCCGAGGCGCACGCGGCCGAGGACAAGGCGCGGCGCGAGCTGATCGACCTGAAGAACAAGGCCGACGCGATGGTGATCCAGACGCGCAAGCATCTGGAGGAGTACGGCGCGAAGGTGTCGGGCGATGTTCGCGGGCGGATTGAGTCGGCGATCTCGAACGTCGAGGGCAAGATCAAGGAAGACGACAAGGCGGCGCTCCAGGCCGCGATGAGCGAGCTGGAAAAGGCGGCGCAGGAGCTGGGCAAGGTGGTGTACGAGTCCGAGGCTGCCAAGGCCGCGAGTGGGGCTGCGGGCGGAGCTGGGGGCGGGGCCGCTGCCGCCGGCGCGACGACGGAGTCCAAGCCATCGGGCGGGAAGGACGACGTGATCGACGCGGAGTTCAAGGTGAAGGAAGAGAAGTAGGCGGGGTGGATCGCGAAGAGTTCTTCGCGGCGGAATGCGGGTTTCAACCGAAATCCGAATCAGGCGCCGGCGAAGAGACACGAAGCCGCGGAAGAGGCCAAGGCCGGCGAGTTCATGCTTCGCCGGAGGCCAGCCGCGGGCTTCGATTCCCCGAGTTGACTGAACCACCAAAGCCCACGGACCTGGGCCGCGGGCTTTTCTCTTTCGCCATCATTTCACGACGCCAGGATGCGGCGAGACGGCGCGACGACCCCGCGGCCATCGATGTCTGCTTTCGAGGCGGTCGGCCTTACACGCCCTCGGACTTGCCGATCTGCCACTCCTCGAGCTCGATCGGGGCCTGGCGCCCGAAGATCGTAACCAGCACGCGGACCAGGCCCTTGTCGGGGAGCAGTTCGTCGACCGTGCCCTCGTAACCCTGGAACGGGCCTTCCTTGATCGTGACGTGCTCGCCCTTCTCGAAAACCATGCGCACGGAGGGCTGGTCCTCGGGCTTGCGGCTGTCGACGAGCATCTTCTCGATCTCGTGCTCTTTCATCGCGGTGGGGCGCCCCGCGGTGCCGACGAAATCGCCCACGCCGGTCGTCTCCTTGATGAGGAAGAAGACATCCTGGGGGATGCGTCCGTCGGGCTCGAGCTTCATTTCGACGAAGACATAGCCGGGGTAGAGCTTGGTCTCGGTGATCTTGGTCTTGCCGGCCTTGATGGTCTTGGTTTTCTCGGTGGGGACGAGGATGCGTCCGACCAGGTGGGCCATGTTCTCGATCTGGACCTTGCGGAGCAGGGTCTCGCGGACGCTCGATTCCTTGTTCGACGCGACGCGGAGCACGAACCAGTTCATGCCCTCCTGGCGCAGCGGGCCGTCGGCGTCGAGGAGTCCTTCACGATGGGCGGTGTCGGTCATGTCCAAGTTCTCCGCCGGCCGCGCGAATGCGGCGAGTGGCGTTGGTGAAGCGAACGCACGAATCGGGATGGCTCATGCACGCCGGGCGGGCTACTTGTGCAGGAGCTTGATGCTCTGGAAGACCGTGACGAAGCCGAAGTCGAAGACCCAGAGGAGCCCGGCGATCAGGAAGCAGGCGGCGATGACCACCCAGGTCGAGCCGAAGACTTCTCGCTTGGTCGACCAGTGGACCTTCTTCATCTCGCCGTCGGTCGCGATCAGAAACTCGGAGCTCTTGGGCCTCACGCCGACGAAGGTATAGATCAGGGCGACGCCGATGATGAGGATGACGGCGGCGACGCCGGCCTGAAGGTACAGGATGTTGAAGAGCGGGACGCCGACGGCGGTGGCGACCGTGAATCGCTTGCCGCCGACCACGACCGCCTGACCACCCACGTCCGCGGGCTCGTGGTTGCTCACCATCTGCGGCTCTTTGATGGTGAGATTGCCGAGGTTTTCGCCGGCCTTCGCGTAAGACACGATGGTGGCGGACCCGATGCGAACCGCCAAGGGACCGGTGCCCGGGCTCTCGTCCATGAGGTCGACCGTGCCCGTGGCGGCGGGTGCCTCGCCGACGCCCTTGAGCGACAACACCCACGACTGCATGGGGATCGGGATGGCCTTCACCTGAGCGGCGGTCCAGGCGGCGGTGACCAGGAACAGCAGGCCCGCGACGCACGCGGTCAGGACGCGGACCCAATAGCCCTGGCCGGGGCGATAGACGCCCATGCCGCCGGGCGTGTGGGGCGCGGAGCCGCCGCCGCCCTGGTCGGAGTCGGGAACACGCCGGGAGGGACTTGAACCCGCAACCTGCGGATTTGGAATCCGCTGCTCTGCCAATTGAGCTACCGGCGTATCGGACGGATTGGATGAGCCGTGTTCCGGCACTGGTTTACTTCCGCTTGACTTTGTGGAGGGTGTGACGACGCAGGCGGGGCGAGTACTTCTTCAGGCCTTCCTTGAGGCCTTCGGGCATGCCGCCCTTGGTGTTGACTTCGGTGCGGTAATTGAGATCGCCGGTCTCCGTACACTGGAGCCAGAGGTACTCGCGGGCCGCTGCTTTCTTCTTCGCCATAGGGTCACTTCGATTTTCAGGGCCTTGGGGTTCGCCCAAGGCGGTGCGAGGCGCGGCTGGCCGCGCGTGAATTCCACTGGTCGGGCGGTCCGTGCCCGGGAGTGTGCGACGACGGTCCCCGTCGATCGCCGTGGCCTGTCGGGCGTGCCGCCAAACATCGGCGGGTCCCTTCAGACAACGCCGTCCGAGCGCCCCTTTGGGCACTCGGACGGACGGCTCAAGTCTAGGCCGGTCAAGCGACGGCGCGAGGGACGGAAGCCCCGTCGCGCTGTTCCTGGCCGGGATTTTGGCCGCTCCCCGACGCAACGGGAGGGCGCTGAAAAGTCCGGCCGAGGGTGTCCCCCCGACCGGCGTGGGTCGATTAGGCGATGATCTCGGTCACGGTGCCGGAGCCGATCGTCTTGCCACCCTCGCGGACGGCGAAGCGAACGCCCTTTTCCATGGCGACGGGCTTGTCGATGAGGTCGATTTCCATCTCGACGTTGTCGCCGGGCATGCACATCTCGGCGCCGCCGAGCAGCTTGCACGAGCCGGTCACGTCGGTGGTGCGGAAGTAGAACTGGGGGCGGTAGCCGGAGAAGAACGGGGTGTGACGCCCGCCCTCTTCCTTGGTAAGGACGTAGACCTGGCCCTTGAACTTGGTGTGGGGCTGGATCGAGTTGGGCTTGCAGAGCACCTGGCCGCGCTCGATGTCGTCCTTTTCAACGCCGCGGAGCAGGGCGCCGACGTTGTCGCCGGCCATGCCGCTGTCGAGCGTCTTATTGAACATCTCGACGCCGGTGACGACGGTCGACTTCTTCTCCGAGCGGAGGCCGACGATCTCGACGGTGTCGCCGACCTTCACCATGCCGCGCTCGATACGACCGGTGGCGACGGTGCCGCGGCCCTTGATCGAGAAGACGTCTTCGACGGACAT
>JADYYE010000100.1 GCA_020853815.1 Phycisphaerales bacterium | reverse complement strand
TTGCCCATTCCCTATTGGAACCTCTGAGTATTTGGTGGCCCGCCTCTCCGAGGCGGTTTTTCAGCCCACTGGAAGCGGACCTCGCGGCTGAACTCGAATTGTTCAGAGGTTCCTATTGCCCATTGCCCGGGCGTGCGACATGACGCCCGACTCCAAGTGAACCCGCTCGAGGGCCAAGGAAGCGGTCTTCCGCATTCGCCTCCTCTCCGCGCCCTCGGCGCTCTCTGCGTTGAACGTCTTCTCTTCCCCACTCCCGCTCCTCCCGGTTAGTCCCCGCTTACAACCACTTTGGTGCGCACCAAAGTGTCCGTCTTTTTCCCCTCTTCCCGGATTTCCGAAAAAAATCTTCGCGCGATTTCCCTCCTCGCGCAACCCCCTCTTCGGCCTTGTCTTATGACCTTTCCTAGTGCCAAGTGCCTCGTGGCTAGTGCCTACTTACCACCGCCCTGGTGCGCACCAAAGTGTCCGTCCGCCCCCTGGGTGACACGTCCATCGCCGGCCAACCCAGCGCCACGCGAGGACCACCAAGGAGGACGGCCATGGCCCACCGGCTCAGCGCATTCTCGAACGTCGGCCTCGACGAGGCCCTGCTCAACCTCGTGCTCGACGAACATCGCGCCACCGCGATCCCACGCCTCGAAAAGCTCTGGACGTACTTCCGAAATCCGCTCACGCCCGCCGGACGCGCCTCGCCCCGCGGCTGGTACCGCCAAGGTCAAGAGGTCGGTCTCCCGTCGCGCGTCCTCGGCGATCCCGCCCTCGCCCTCGACGATCGCGCCGTCCTCCGCCGCGAGGTCGTCATCGAGAACGACATCGCCTGGCGCGTCCAGGCCATGGTCGACTTCATCTTCGGCAAGCCCGTCACCATCATCTCCACCGCCAAGGACCCATCCAAGCGCCGACTCATCGAGCGCCTCCTCGACCGCGTCTGGGAGCAGTCCGGCGGCATCTCGCTCCTCCAGGACATGGCCCTCCTCGCCCACGTCTTCGGGCACGTCGACCTCGCCGTCCGCGCCAAGCCACACCACGCCGCGCCCGTCGATCCCAGCGACGACCACGCGCTCGACGCCCTCCTCCCCATCCTCGACGACATCCGCATCGACGCGATCGACCCGCGCCGCGGCATCGCCATCACGAGCCCGCGCGACTACCGCGACCTCTCCGCCTACCTCATCAGCGTCGAGCACGCCACCAACAGCGTCGAATCAACATCGACCTCGCCGCTCTCCTTCATCCGCCGTGCCTGGCAGGCGCCCGCCGCCCGCAAGCGCTCCGCGACCCTCGAGGTCCTGAGCGCCGAGCGCCGCCAGCTCTACGAGGACGATCGCCTCGTCATCGACGAAGACCTCGCCTGGACCCAGGGACGCATCCCCGTCGTCCACATCCAGAACATCGCCCAGCCCTTCCACTACAGCGGCCTGTCGGACGTCGAGCCGCTCATCCCCCTCCAGGACGAGCTCAACACCCGCCTCTCCGATCGCGCCTGCCGCGTCACCATGCAGAGCTTCAAGATGTACCTCGCCAAGGGCCTCGATGGCTTCGACACCGCGCCCGTCGCGCCCGGACAGCTCTGGACCACCGACAACATGGACGCCCACATCAGCGAGTTCGGCGGCGATTCGTCCTGCCCCAGCGAAGAGGCCCACATCGAGGGCGTCCGCGAAGCGCTCGACAAGGTCTCGGGCATCCCGCCCCTCGCCGGCGGCGTCGTCCGCGCCAAGGTCGGAAATCTCTCCAGCGCCAACGCCCTCCGCATCACGCTCATGGGCGTGCTCGCCAAGACCGAGCGCAAGCGCGTCACCTACGGCCGGGGCATGGCCCAGGTCTGCTCGCTCATCCTCGCCGCCCTCGACCACGCCGGCGCGCTGGCGACCACCGAAGAGGAGCGCGGAGTGCGCCTGGAGTGGAACGACCCGCTCCCCGAGGACATCACCCGCGAGGTCCGGGCCGCCCAGGGCAAGGTCGAGCTGGGCGTCCCACGCGAACGCGTGCTCGCCGAGCTGGGCTACGCGCCCGGCGACCCGGGCATCGGCTGAGCGCTCATCACGTTTGAAAGCGGATCACGTTTCTTCACTCATCACGAAAGGAGGCATGTCATGCCGGACGGAGGACTCGGAGGAACGGGCGGCGGCGGGATCGGATCGGGAGGTTCGGGGGGCGGCGAGGGCGCGCCCGAGTCGCAGGGCGCGGGCGGCCCGCTGGTCACCGAGGATTTGCAGTGGCGACGGCGCGCCATCGCCGCCGAGGATCGCCTCGCCGAACTGGAGAAGCAGCTCGACGAGGCAACCAAGGCCGCGGGGCGGGCGGAGCTGCGCTCGCGCCTCGAGCGCGAGGCCCAGGCGCTGGACGCGGTCGACATCGAGACCGTGGTCATGCTGGCGCAGGCGGCCATGGCGGGGATGGACGCGCCGGACCCCGGCGCCGCCCTCCGAGATCTCAAACGCCGCAAGCCCTTCCTTTTCCGCAAGGGGGCGCAGCCCGCGGCCATGGCGCCCGACGCCGGGAGCGGCGAGGACCTCGCCCTGGCCCGCGCCCTCGACGAGGCCCGCGCCAGCGGCGATCGGAACGCGCTCCTCCGCTACCTGCGGATGCGCCGCAACGCCTGAGTTCGCTTGGCACTCGTGTTCATGTTCGTGTTCAGGGGAACGCGCGGCGACCCCGCGCCAACGAAGGAGGATTGAAGCATGGCATTCACCGGGAAAGCAACGTACGCGGCGGGCGCCGACCTGCCGGAAATCATGGAGGACGTGTCGGACCTCATCTCGATCGTGAGCCCGTACGAGACGCCTCTGCTGGATCACCTCGGCGATCCGGCGCGGGCCGCGCTCTCGACGGTCCACGAATGGGTGGAGGATGCGCTCGTATCCCGTCTGATAAACGCTGCTTGAAGGGCGCTGCACGTGTCGCGCGGCAGGTAGAGCGTACCCACCTTCCGGTTCGGGTCGATCTCGATCTTCGGAATAAACGAGTGGACGGCCGCGCGTGCCTCCATCATCGGCGTGCCGGGCTTGAGGGCCTGCGAGAGCCCCGCGACCTGCTCGCGTGCCCAGGCGCGGAGGCGCTCGGGGTCGATCGACCTGGGGGACGCTGGCTTGTTCGCCACGTCGGCTTCGAGGGTCTCGCGTCGCCGCTTGAGATCGACGAGCGCGGTCCGCAGTTCGCCAACGTCGGCGAGGTCGCTGTCCGAAAGCAGGGCGACCGTCGTCTTGATCCGCTTGTTCAGGTCGGCCAGTTCTCGGGTGCGATCCGGCTGGGCCTTTGAGGCTGCGACGCGGCCGCAGCAGGTCTTCACGAACTCCTCGATGGCCCGCGCGACGCCCGCCTTGTCGGCCAGGTAGGTGGCCCGCAGTTGGTCCAGCACCCAAC
>JADYYE010000099.1 GCA_020853815.1 Phycisphaerales bacterium | reverse complement strand
TCGATCTCAACCCCGCCGGGGCGACGGCGTCGGAAGCCCACGCCGCGAGCTCATCGCAGCAGGCGGGATACGCGGTCGTGGGTGGCCAATGGCACGCCGGCCTGTGGAGCGGCACGGCCGACTCGTGGGTCGATCTCAACCCCGCCGGAGCGACGTACTCTTTCGCCACCGCCGCGAGCGGCTCGCAGCAGGCGGGATACGCTTTCTTTGTGGGCGACATGGGCGGGTACGATCACGCCGGCCTGTGGAGCGGCACGGCCGACTCGTGGATCGACCTGCACGCGTTACTCCCCGCGGGGTTCTTAGACAGTCACGCCCAAGGCATCTCTACCGACGGGATCAACATCTACGTCAGCGGCTACGGCCTCAACACGCTGACCCATCGCTACGAGGCCCTGCTCTGGACCCGCCCGCTTTGTCCCGGCGACTTCAACCACGACGGCTTTGTCGACGGCAACGACTACAACGCCTTCGCCGAGCTATTTGAAATGGCCGACCCGGGCGCGGACTTCAACGCCAACGGGTTCGTCAATGGCGACGACTATGACGCATTCGCCGAGCACTTCGAGATAGGTTGCTAACGGGCGTACCCTCGACCGGGGCTCGCCGCTCAACCCAGCTCAACGCTCCAATACGCGTGATCCAAGAACGCCTTCCACGACGCGTACTTCTCGTTGCCCAGGCGGATCGTGATGAGCGGGTTGCGCTTCGGACGCTCGGGCTTGCGGATCAGCTTCACGCCGGCCTGCTCGGGCGTGCGCCCGCCCTTCCGCGCGTTGCACCGGATGCACGCGCACACGAGATTCTCCCACGAATCGCGCCCGCCCTGCGTGCGCGGCATGACGTGGTCGATCGAAAGGTCCGACGTCGGGAACAAACGCCCGCAGTACTGGCACTGGTTGCGGTCGCGCGCGAATAGGTTGCGTCGGTTCAGCTTCACCGTCTGCTCGGGCAGGCGGTCGTAGCCAAGCAAGCGGATGATCCGCGGCACAGCCAGCTCCGCGCGCACGGTGCGCACCCAGTCATGCTGTTCACGCTCGAACCTCGCGCGGGCCTCCGAAAGCTCGGCCCAGGTCGCGAAGTCGTAGTTGGTGTAGCGGTGCCCCTCGCCTTCGCGCTCGACGTGGATGATCTCGGCGATGTTGTTGAGCAGGAGGCAGAACGCGCGGCGTGCGGAGACGACACGGATCGCGACGTAAAGCTTGTTGAGGACAAGAACTTTGGCGTTCAGGCCGTCGTTGATCGAGGCGGTGGAGCCGGACATCGCGTGCGCGAGGCCCGGCGGGATACTGTCGTCGGCGGTTTCGGATAGGAAGAGGTCACCATCCGCCCCGAAGCGGGCGTCGGCGCCCTCATGGAATTGGCCGCCCTTGTGAGCCACGGCGTTCCTCCGACCACGCGATCCATCGCACGGTGTCCGTTGTATATCGTACACACGGCGAACGATCAAGGCCTTCGGGCGTTCAAGTTCGGCGAAGAGGCGGGTGTCGGACGTTCGGCCGGCGCGGTCAGTGCGATTGAGCGGGGGATTGCACGGCGTCGTTGGCGTTTAGATTCGCCTGGACCGAGGCGGCTTTTCGTCCGCGATAGCCGGGCTGCTGGCGGTCGTACTCGATCAGGCCGTCCTTGAGGCGCACGACGCGCAGGCAGCGTTCGGCGACCACGGGATCGTGCGTGACCATGAGAATGGTCATGCCCGACGTGTGGAGTTCCTCGAAGAGGTTGAGGATCGCCTGGCCGGTGGATGAATCGAGGTTGCCCGTGGGCTCGTCGGCCATGAGCACGACCGGGCGCGTGACCAGGGCGCGGGCGATCGCGACGCGCTGCTGCTGCCCGCCCGACAGCTCGCGCGGGCGGTGTCCGAGGCGATCGCCGAGCCCGACCTTGCCGAGCGTTTCGATCGCGCGTTCGATGCGTTCGGCCCGCGGCACGCGCTGGTAAAAGAGCGGCGTGGCGACGTTCTCCTCGATCGTGAGCTGCGGGATCAGGTTGAAGGCCTGGAAGATGAAGCCGATCTTCAGCCCGCGGTAGTTGGAGAGGTCGTCGTCGCTCATGGCGGCGACGTCCTGCCCATCGAGCAGATACAGGCCGTCGGTCGGGCGATCGAGGCAACCCAGGACGTTCATCAGGGTGGACTTGCCCGAACCGGAGGCGCCCATGATGGCGACATACTCGCCGCGGTTGATGGTGACGTCGATGCCGCGAAGGGCCTCGACCATCACCGAGCCGTCCGGCTTGTAGTAGACCTTTCGGAGGGCGCGCAACTCGGCTACGGGTGCCGACCCCGCAGCGGCGGCGGCAGGGGTGGCCGGGGTGGCGGGGGTGGCGGGTTGATCGAGCGTCTGGGTCATGCAGAGAATCGCGATCGAGATGAACGGGCCGGTGTTGTACCCGCGCCGAGGGTTGGCGGTTCCGGCGAAGCATGGTAGTGGCGCGGAATCATGTGAGAACGGATGACGCCGGCGATCATGTGCTCAACCGGTTCGATCAGCCCGCCCATGAAGCAAGGGCTATCGCCGAATCGTCACGCCTCGCTCGGAAATGCGTTCCTCGCGCGGGAAGAGGTATGTATTCGGCGAACGTGGGATCGAGAGGTGTCGCACGCGGTGGAGCGAGGGTTGCGGCGGGCGCGGCCATTGGCCGAGCGGGTAGTCCGAATCCCCGGCGCGCGGGGCCAGAGCGGCGTCGCGACGCGAGGCCTCCCAGCCCGCGGGCTCCGCCGACGCAAGCACGCCCGCCCACGTCGGCCCGTCCGTCACCACCGGCCCGCGGTCGCGATGGGCAACCGCGCTGGAGCAGCCCGTGACCGCAGGAAGAACGGCCGTGCCGAGCAGCGCCGCGCGCAGCGCCCAGGCACGCCAAAGCCTTGGCGCGGCGCGGAGCCTCCTCCGACCCCACGACGCGTCAAGGGCAAGACCGCCGATCTTGGATTCACTCTCGCTCACTCCGCTGTAGACCATACAAGCGGCGTGCCGGGAAGCAACGGGAGCCCTCCGGCCCACGCACCGGGCACTCGCCTACTCAAAGCCCCAGAACCACGTTGACGCCGGACAACACTGATGTCCGACGACCACGGGCCCGCGAAGGTCCACGCAAACACGAACGGAGAATCGACTCGGAATCTACCGATCGCCCTCCGAACCATGATTGTCTCGGGCCCGCTTTCCGAGTATGTTCGGCGTGCCGATTGAGCACGCGACGGAGGTGTCACGAGCGGCGGCGGCGAATTCGGGAGCGGAGAAGTGGCGAGAAGGCGTCCTTGTTTCGCGGCGTGGCTGCTCGCGGCGTCGTGGTCGTGCAACCTGCCCGCGGCGGACTACTACGTCCACGCCTCGATGGGAAGCGACACGAGCGTGGGGAGCAGCTCCGCGCCCTTCCGCACATTGGCGCGATTGCAGGCCACGATGGATGCGGGCGACCGCGCGTTTCTCGCCGGCACCTTCCGCGAGAGCCTGTACCTGGAGGGGCTCTCGAACATCACCGTGGCGCAGTGGGAAGGCGAAGCCCAGGCGGTGTTGCGCGGCGATCGCGTGATCACCGGCGCGTGGAGCGGCGGCGCGGGCGTGTGGTCCACGACGATCGAGCCCGCCGTGACGCCCGGCGCGGTCGTGGTTGATTGGGACACCAGCGTCGACGAGCACGGCCGGCACTACGGGTTTCTGAGGGCGGCCGCGGGCCCCGAAGAGGTGTTGAACGAGCCCAATTCGTTCTGGTTCAGCGACGCGAGCGACACCCTGACCGTCAACCTCGCGGGAGACGACCCCACGGAGCATCAGATCGCCTACTCGCGCCTCGGTGTTGACGGCCTGACGATCTTCGGCGCGCCGGCGGGCGTCGCCAACGTCGTTGTGGACGGCCTCCACTCCTACCTGTGGGCGGACCCGACGCCCGGCTGGGGCTATGGGTTCAAGATGCTCGATTGCCGCGACAGCGTCCTCCGAAATCATGTCGCGATCGACAACGGGTTTCACGGCTCGGGCTGGGTCAACTACTACACGCCCAACACCAACAACCGCGAGGAGAACGGCGCTGTGTGGGGGTGCAACGACGACTCGTGCTATGTGTTCTACACCGGCGTGGGCGACATCACAGGGGCACGCCTGACCGATTGCGTCGCCTACAAGTACACCTATCTCGGGCGCGACGCCCGGCCCCTGGGCGGGCGCGGGTGTCTGGGGTTTGCGTGCCACACGAGCGCCGACGGGCCGCTGGTGAGGGACTTCGAGATGCGGCGTTGCCGGGTGGTTGAGTTCGACGACGACAACCTGGGGGCCGCGATCGGACCGCAGAACACGTCGTACCCGTCGGACGAATCCGACTGGCGGACGTATCCGGTCCGCGCGGTCGAGTGCGTGGTCGAGGGGGGCAAGGCCAACCTCTTCTATCCCAGCGGGCTGGCGATGGTGCGGTGCGACCTTCGCTACACGCGGAGCGGCGCGCGGGCGGCGTCGGAAGAAGCGGTCTTCGCGGACAACTATGCGCCCGGCCCGGGGGCGATCCTGTTGGATTCCTGCCAGGTGATCGCCGACCTCGACGGGCCCGGATCGCGGGCGTTCTTCGGCGTGCGTGCGGACATGCGCTGGACCATCCTGAACTCGTCGTTCCTCGATGTCGGCGTCAACACACGCGAGCATCGCGCGTTCGCGTGGTATACGCCCCGAGCGGGGCTGGTCGCGCGCGGCTCGGTGTTCGCGTTCCGCAATCGGAACGGCGTGCGTTGGCTGGGATACGGTGACAACGACGCGGCCTGGCTTGCCCTCCATGATTTCGACGACGGCGTCTACGTCAACATCAGCGATCACGGATACTCGACGGTGTGGGACGGCTCGTTCAACAACGAGCACGAGTGGCGCTCCATGGTTGATCCCGGAGGGGTGTACACGCGGGCGTTGCCGTTCCTGGATGCGACCGGCGCGTCCGGCCTGGAGCTGGATGACCGGGGCGAGCTGTGGAGCGCCCGGAGGTTTCCCACCCCGCACTCGCGGGTGGGGTTCAACGGAACGGCCTTCACCGGCACCTTGGGCGCGTATCAGCATCGGTGTGACGCCGACCTGAACGATGACGGGTTCGTCAACGCCGACGACTACGACACCTTCGCGCAGGCGTTTGAGGATGGATCGCCGGACGCGGACGTGAACCAGGACGGCTATGTGAACGGCGACGACTACGACGCGTTCGCCGAGGCGTTCGAGGAGGGATGCTGAAGGAGCAGAGACAAAGGACGAAGTGAAGAGAGGAACGAAGCGGCGGAATAGCGGAGTGGTCAAGCGCAACGGCTGGGGGGCGTCCGGTTGAGAGAGGCGCGCGGGTGCCCAACGCGCCCGAACAGATTCGAACTGTTGACCTGCGGTTTAGGAAACCGCCGCTCTATCCAGCTGAGCTACGGGCGCACGGGAAAAGGATAGGGCCGCCCAGAGCCCAAGTCGGGGCCACGCTCGCGCCGAGGCCCAGGGCCACGGGCCCAAACCGGACCGCGAGGCCCGGGCTTCGAAGAACCCGCGGCATTGCACGCGCGATGGCGCCTGTGGTACAAACCTCGCATGGCGCTGAAGCGATCCATGTCCAACGCGATGCTGGCGGGGGTGTGCTCCGGCATCGCCAAGTTCCTCGGGTGGGACGCCACGCTGGTGCGCGTCCTCTTCGTGCTCGTCTCGGTGGTGTCGGCGGCATTCCCCGGCATCCTCGTGTACCTGGTCATGTGGCTGCTCATGCCGCGCGATGACGGATAGGCGCCGCGCCACGACGGACGCGTGGCCCTCGTCGCTCAGTGCTTGATGAACGCCATGCGCTGGTGCGGGTAGTCAAAGACGAGCTTGAAGTTGCGAAGGATGCCCGCGCCGATGTTCCCGTCGATGTCCGGGTTGGCGAACGCGCCCTTGTTTTCGAGCGCGAACGTGGCCGCCAGCTTCTCGAGGCGCTGCCCGCCGATGGAAAACCACGCGAGGGTGCCGGCCTTGGCCTTGATCGCGCCGCCCACGCCGCCCAGCATCGTGTCCGTCGTGGCGCGCCCGTCGAGGAGTTTCATGCGTTCGACGGTGGGCGCGTGGAAGGTGAGCGCGGTGTTGGCGCCGGTGTCGAGGCGGAAGAGGCCCTCGCCCTGGTCGAAGCTCGCGCGGACGGCCGGGACGCGGTCGGTGATCTCGACGCCGGACCACTCGCCCGCGGCGAGCGTGTACGCGCTGGGATCATGCAGCGCGACGGTGGCGTGTCCCATGTCGATCTCGGCGACAGAGCGCATCAGGAATCCGAAGCCGACGATGCCGCCGATCTCGCGTCCGAGAGGGAGAGTGAGGAAGGAAAGGTCGAGCTGCATGAGCACACCGTCGTGGAGCGTCATGGGTCCGACGCCGAGCGACTCGGGGCGGAAGAGGGGCGAGTGCGTGACGCCGCCGACGCCCCGCGCGGGGACCGAGCCGACCGGTTGGAGCGAGAGCCTTTCGGCGACCGCCTTCGAGACGCAGTTGATGCCCGCGCCGGTGTCAAAGATGAACCAGCCGCAGTCCTGGCCGTTGATCGCGGCCCTGACGAGGAGGTGCCCGGTCGGGGCGCGTTCGACGCCGAGGATCGCGGGGGCGGCGGGATCGAAGGTGGCGTGGGCCACGCCGGCCTCGGGCCTGGTGAAAGCCTCGTCGGGGGCGCGATCCACGATCTCGACGCGCACGACTTCGTAAGGTTCAGAGACCGAGTCGGCGGAAAGGGTGGCGCGGGCGGGGATACGCAGGCCCGCCTGCTCACGCCACTCGGCGATCTCGATGGTGCGCGCGTGGCCGCCCTCGTCGGCCCGGTATCCGCGCGGGAGCGACGTCGCCGGGTCGATCTCCACGCGGATCGGGCGCGAGTCCGCGAGGATGATGATCGCGGGCGGCTCTCCCTCCCCGGCGGGCGCGAGCGAATAGGCGAGGTTGGCCGCGGGCGAGAAGAAGTAGCCCGAGAGGGCGTAGGCGTTGAAGATCGCATCGCGCCGGTCTCCGGCGAGGACGCGATAGACCTCGCCGCCCAGGTCGCGGGTCCACAGGTCCTTGGCGTCGAACGACCAGGCCATGTCGATCGGCCCCTGAACGGAGCGCGCGAAGCGCCCCGCGGCGTCGACCGCGAGCGTGGTCTCGGTGGGCGAGCCGAGGTACGCGCCCTTGGCCAGGAGCTTGACGGCCTTGGCTCCCGACAGCTGCTGAATCCCGAGCGCGGCACGCACTTTGGCGACGACCTCGTCGGCGCTGGGCGGTTCGGCCTGGGCGCGGACGGGCACGGCGATCGCGGTGCATGGCGCGACGGCGCACATGGTGAACGCCGCCACGGCCGCGAGCATCGCGCTCCAGCTGACCAGGCTCGGGCGGGGATTCAGACCGATGAACGACAACCGGCGCTGCGGCATGACTGGACTCCTTTTCAGATGCACCGAGGCTCGCGCGACGCGCACGACGGGATCATTTCTTGGACCGGCGGGTGGACGGAGCGGCGGGGCGAACGGCGGCGTTGGCGACGCGATCGGGGATGTCGGCGGGCGCGAGGATGAAGCTGACGCTCATGGCCCTGGTGCCCCTGGCCGGACCACGGTTATGCATGAGGTCTCGGAGCTCGCCGAGGAGCTGATTGATGCGTCGGATATTGGCGGGAGTGATCCAGCCCTTGATGCGGGCGCCCCAGAGGTCGCGGTCATTGCCGCGAACGGTCACGCCGCCCTTGCGCATGGCGCGCTTGAAGTCGCGCAGTCCGAGGCGCATGGCGGCGGCGATGACGGCGGCGACGCTGTCGGCGGGGAGGGCGTCGTAGTCGAGTCGGACGGGGCGTTCGGCGACGTCGTAGGTGGTCCATGCGTGACGGCCCTCCTGGGTGCGTTCGCATTGCCTCACCAGGCCGCAGGTCTCGAGGCGCCGGAGATGGAAATAGAGCCCGTCGGGGGCGCGCCCGACGAGGGCGGCCAGGGCGGAGACCGAGCAGGGCCCCGCGGCGTCGAGCGCGTCGATAATCTCCTGGCGGGCGGGGGAGACCAGGGCTCGGACCTGGGCCGCGGAGCGGACCCAGCCGGAGTCCTTTCCGGCGCGGGGCTTCGGGGTCCGGCGGGCGGGCGTGTTCCTGCGTGCGGTGGCCATACGTTTGAACTCCTGCTCAATTATTCAATCGTACCACGCCTGGGGTTGCACCGCCACCCCCCCCGATTCGGGGGGATTTTCCGAGGCGCGCGGGCCAAAAAACCGCCGACCCGTCACCCCCGGGGCGGGGTGGACGGGTCGCGGCAGTCACGGAGCGTGTGTCAGGGCCGGACGGACGGCCCGGCGTTGGCCCGGCGATCAGTCGAAGATCGCCGTGGTGGCCGGCGGATCGACGGTCCGCAGCTGCATCGTGGTGTCGATGCGGCAGTTGGACTGGGTGCGGTGGCGTTCGGCGAAGAAGAAGTTCAGCTTGTAGGTCCCGCCGTCCTCCAGCCAGTTCAGGCGATCCAGCTCGATGGTCTGGCTGACGGCGGAGTGGATGCCGCCGATGTCGATGACCAGCTTGTTGTCGACGAAGACCCACACGTCGTCGTCGCCGGTGAAGGTGAAGACCTGACCCGAGCCCTTCTTGTAGACGAACTCGGTGACGAGCTCGAAGGAGAAGTGGAAGTTCTTGGTTTCGTTCTTGGAGTTGCCGTAGAGCTGCCCGTTGATCGGGAAGAAGCCGCCCAGGGACTTGAAGGTGCTGTCGGTCTTGTCGTTGAAGGTGTAGACGTTGGAGTTGGTCTGACGGACCAGCGTGATGTCCAGGTTCTTGGACATGTTCACGCCGGGGACATCGCGGAACCACTGGGCCAAGCGGTCGCCGCTGGTGGCCTGGCCGCCGGTGGTGGTGGCCAGGGCGCCGTTCACGTCGCCGCGCAGCGCGCTCATGTAGGAGCGTGGCTTCATGACGTTGCGGCCCGAAGCGTCCTTCCAGTTGGTGTTCGTCTTGTAGCCGGCGCTGTTGAAGACGGGCTTGCCCTCGGCGTCCAGCTCGTCCTTGACGATGCCCTGGAAGTGCCCGAAGCCGCCGGAGGGGTTCAGCTCAAAGTCAGGGTGCCCGTTGGTGATCGAGCGTTCCTGGAAGTCGCGGACGACGCCGGTGAGGGTGAGGGTGGCGGGCAGGTTGGCGTATCGGTCGGTGCTGTCGCCGTTGGACTGGGCCAGCACGGTGGGGGCCATGGCCGCCACGGCGATGCCGGCTGCGGCGACCAGCCTGAGGTTCATTCGATTCGCGTTCGTCGTCATAGGTCGGTTCCTCCAAAGCGTCGTTGGTCCGCCGCGGTCCGGCACACGCCCCGGGTCGCCGGGCCGGTCCCAACATGGAAACGCTGAAAAACGTCCGGGCGGCCGTCAACCAATCCGGCCGCGCGGCGGGGGGATGGAGGTCCGGGTGTGCGGGCTGGGCGGGGCGTGCGGCGTTGGGGCCCGGATTCGATGCTCGGAATCATGGAACGCCGATGTATGATCGGACCTGCGCGCCGGGCGAGGGACGCCCCGCGTGCATCGGGGTTCGCTGTATCGCAGAGTCGTTTCCGTGCCGGGGCGATCGCGCCGGGATGGGGCCAAGGAGGGGATTGTGGATACGTTCGTGATCGAGGGCGGACGGCGGCTGACGGGGCGCGTGCGGGTGAACGGTTCCAAGAACGCGGCCCTGCCTTTGACGGCGGCGGCGCTCCTGACCGACCAGCCGGTCGTCCTGCGCGACGTGCCCGATCTGGCGGACATTCGGAACATGCTGCGGCTGCTGGCCGAGCTCGGGTGCCACCGGGTCAACGAGGGGCAGGAGGCAACGACGCTCCGGCTTCAGACGGGCGAGGGCGGGAGCAGTCACGCGCGGTATGACATCGTGAGGACGATGCGGGCGAGCATCTGCGTTCTCGGGCCCCTGGTGGCCAAGCGCGGGATCGCGCGGGTGTCGATGCCGGGCGGGTGCGCGATCGGCGATCGCCCGGTCGACTTGCACCTGCGCGGGCTGGCAGCGCTGGGGGCGGAGATCACACTTTCGGGCGGCGACATCACGGCCAAGGCGCCGCGTGGCGGGCTGCGCGGGACCACCATCTTCCTGGGCGGTCCGATGGGCTCGACGGTGCTGGGCACGGCGAACGTGATGTCGGCGGCGACCCTGGCCAAGGGAACGACCATCATCGAGTGTGCCGCGTGCGAGCCCGAGATCGTGGACGTGGCGCGGCTGCTGACCGCAATGGGCGCGAAGATTACGGGGGCCGGCTCGCCGCGGATCACCATCGAGGGTGTGGACCAGTTGGGCGGGGCGGACCATACGGTGATTGCCGACCGAATCGAGGCCGGAACGCTCCTGATGGCGGCGGGCGTGACCAATGGCGATATCGTGGTCGAGAACTGTCCTTTGGATTCGCTCCTGGCAGTGACGGACCGCCTGAGCGCGATCGGGATCGACGTTCGCCCGCTGGATCCGAAGGCGGACCCGTGGCGCACGTCGGTGCGGGTGACGTGCGGGCGGGTGCTGAAGCCGGTGGAGGTGACCACGCAGCCCTATCCGGGCTTCCCGACGGACTTGCAGGCTCAATTGATGGCGGTGCTGTGCCTTGCAGACGGCAATTCGGTGATTACGGAACGAATCTTCCCCGAACGGTTCCTGCATGTGGCGGAGCTCTCGCGGATGGGGGCGCGGCTGTTTAGGCAAGGACCGACGGTGGTGGTTTCCGGGGTGCGCAATCTGGTCGGCGCGCCGGTGATGGCGAGCGACTTGCGAGCGTCGGCGTGTTTGGTGCTCGCGGGGATGGCGGCGGAGGGGACGACGGTGGTGAACCGCGTCTACCACTTGGATCGGGGATATGAACGACTTGAGGATCGTCTTTGCGCCATGGGGGCGTCGATCCAGCGGGTGGATGACAAGGAACTCGGCGGGGCCTCGGGCGAATAACATCCGTGGGAGGATTTTTCGCCGGGAATTGCCACGAAATAGCGGCGGGTCATGTATGCTGTCTCTGGTTTCACGGGGGCTCTTACGCATGAGTTCAAAGCACGGCTCGGAATGCGTGACCCGATTCGTGCGCGTGCGCGTTCACCCCGCGTTTCTGCCCGATCACTCGCGCCCCGGCGAAAGCAAGTTCGTGTTTGGCTATCGCATCCGCGTCTCGAACGAGGGCGACGTGCGCGTCAAGCTTCTTTCGCGCCACTGGATCATCGTGGACGGCGACGGCGCGCGGCGCGAAGTGAAGGGCGACGGCGTGGTGGGCCAGCAGCCCGAGTTGGCTCCGGGCGCATTCTTTGAGTACTCGAGCTATTGCCCGCTGGAGCATCCCTGGGGGACGATGGAAGGCTCGTACCAGATGCTCGACCACCTGGGAGAGCGGTTTGACGCACGCATCGAGCGGTTCTACCTCGTGTCGGAGTTCGCGGGTGCGGGCGCGGGCGAGGAAGAGCGGAGCGACATCGAGCTCTGAGACGCGAATCCGCGGCCGCCACGCGCACGAACGCGAGCCTGGGGGCGAACGTCTCGCCAAGGAGCGTGGTTGTTCGTGGCGTCAAACTCAGCGGTGCATTCGATCACGGAACGGAGCGGCGGGTTGGCGCCGGGCGGATCGCCGGCGTCTTTGCTTGCGTCGCCCTTGGTGCGCACGCTGGAGCAAGTGCAGGAGTTTCCCCGCCCGCGGCGCGAGGTCTTCCGCTTCTTTGAGGACGCTTTCAACCTGGACGCGATCACGCCGATGATGCTGCGGTTTCGGGTTCTGACGGCACGCCCGATCGAGATGCGTGCGGGCGCGTTGATCGATTACTCGCTGAGGTTGCGTGGCGTGCCGATGCGGTGGCGGACGCGGATCGAGGTGTACGAGCCGCCGTGTTGCTTTGTCGATCGGCAGTTGCGCGGGCCGTACCGGTTGTGGTGGCACGAGCATGTGTTCGAGGAGATCGAGGGTGGGACGCGGATGACGGATCGCGTGCGGTATCTCACGCCGCTGGCGGGGAGCATGATCGGGCGGTGGGTGCACGACCGGTTCATCAGACCGGACCTTGAGAGCATCTTTGCGTTCCGACGCGCGAAGCTGGCGGCGATGTTCGGCGAGATGAAGAGCGGCGATTGAGAGCGTGGAGCGCGTCGAACGCCGGGCTGGTCTGAACATCAACTGAACACAACGGAACCCCCGGATGGGGTTTGCACCTATCCTTGGGGAATGTACGAGCTTTCGGTCCAGGGCGAGTTCTGTGCGGCCCACGCGCTCTTGATCGGCGGCGTGCGCGAGCCGATCCACGGGCACAACTTCCGTGTCCGCGCGTGCGTGTGCGGCGCGGAGCTTGATGCGGACGGGTTCGTGTGCGATTTTCACCTCGTGCAGGAATCGCTGGGCGGGATTCTGGCCGATCTTTCCGATTGCAACCTGCAGGAGCACGCGGCGTTTGCGGCGCGGAGCCCGACGGCCGAGCACATCGCGCGGCACATCCACGACGCGCTCGTGGGGCGTCTGCGGGGCAGGCTGGGCGATGGCGCGTGGGTGTCGAGCGTGAGCGTCACCGAGGCGCCGGGGTGCGAGGCGACGTATCGGATGGACCGGGAGCCGGGCGGCGGGCGGACGGGTGGCGGGCGGGCGGATGGCGGGCGGGCGGAGGGCGGACGGCCGGGCAGGGAAGCGGAGCGGGGATGAACTCAGGGCC
>JADYYE010000272.1 GCA_020853815.1 Phycisphaerales bacterium | reverse complement strand
GCCGATCCTCATCCTCGACGAGGCGACGAGCGCGCTCGACGCGCGCACCGAGAAGCTCGTCATGGCGGCGCTCGACGAGGTGATGCAGGGGCGCACGACCTTCGTCATCGCGCATCGGCTCGCCACGATCCGCAAGGCCGACCGCATTCTCTTGTTCCAGAACGGGCGCGTCGTCGAGTCGGGAACTTTCGACGAGCTCGTCCGCGTCGGCGGTCAATTCGCCGAGCTGGCCCGCGCGCAATACATGACGCCGGAGACGCCGCCCGCCCCCGCGCCGCCGGCGGAGACGTGAGGGCGGCCGATTGCGCACAGCCGGCAAGCGCGTATGTTCATTTCTGAGGAGGCCCGAAATGAACATCAAGGTCATTGTGCATGAGGCAGAGGAAGGCGGTTATTGGGCGGAGGTCCCTGCGCTTCCCGGCTGCGCCACGCAGGGCGAAAATATGGACGAGCTTCTGCGTAACGTGCGGGAAGCGATCGAGGCCTGTCTGTCGGTGGACGTGACCACGCCCGCGCCTGGAGGCAAGGAACGAATTGTCGAAATCGCTGTATGAAGACGTTATCCGGCCGCGAATTCGCGCGGATCGTGGAACGGCACGGATGGCGTCTATTGCGCGTTGCCGGGAGCCATCACATCTACGGCAAGCCTGGAAGCGTTGTTCGGCTGTCTATTCCATTTCACGGTAACCGCCCGCTCAAGCTTGGGCTGCTTCGACATCTCGCGAAGCTCGCGGGCGTTCCGGACGAAGATTTCCGCTGAGCGCAACGGGCCTGCCGAAAGCCTTCTGATCTCCGATCTCTCACCCCTCCTCGAACGCCTTGTCAATCGGCACGCGGTAGCCGTTGGCGAGGCGGTTGGTCGCGTTGGCCATCGCCACGACCGCCATCAGCTCGGCGAACATCGCTTCGGTCATGCCGGCCTTGCGCGCCGCCGCCGAGTTGCTCGCGGTGCAGTAGCCGCAGCCGTTGGTGACGCTGACCGCGACATAGACCATCTCCTTGACGAGCGGATCGAGCGCGCCCGG
>JADYYE010000098.1 GCA_020853815.1 Phycisphaerales bacterium | reverse complement strand
CGATCCATGCACCGCACATTCTCGCGCGGATCCCGACTGTTCACTTGTCAAAGAGGGCACGACACCTTCGGCCATCCGGCCGCGTGCCGTGCGTCAACTGGCGAGGGGAAGAATATCGACGATCCTCCCGGGGTCAAGCCGCGGCCGATCGCAAACCTTGAAATTCTCTCA
The DNA here is from genome assembly GCA_020853815.1 of Phycisphaerales bacterium. Taxonomy (GTDB): domain Bacteria; phylum Planctomycetota; class Phycisphaerae; order Phycisphaerales; family UBA1924; genus JABWBC01. Next base: position 48,197 of record JADYYE010000098.1, on the reverse strand, counting down.
ACTATCGGCATTTCAAGCCTTTGCGCCCGCCGGTTGAGAACCCGATTTTACCCTCCTGCCGCCCCGCTCGGGCCCCCACCGCCGCCCGCCACCGCCAGCGACGCCGCCCAGACCGGGATTCCCCGGGTGATCTCCCGAATTGCACGGCACGCGGCCGAGAGGGTCGCGCCCGTGGTCCGCACATCGTCCACCACCACAACCAGCTCAGCCTGATTCGGCAATGACCGCCAGGCCTTGAACGCCCCGGCGACGTTCATCGCCCGCAGGCTCGGAGGCACATCCCGCTGCGACGGCCTGTGGACGCGCCGAATCAGCCGCACCAGCCTGGCATTTCCGATCGAATCCCGAACACCGGTGGCGATGATCCCGGCGTGGTCGATGCCGCGGCTCATGCGGCGGCGCCAGGTGGTCGGCACCGGGCACACGACGACGCCCGCGTCCCCAAGCCCGGCGGCGTCCATTCGCTCGCGCACAGCGCGGCCGAGCTCCCGCCCAAGGTCAAGGGCAAGAGCACGCATGCGTTCGAACTTGATCTCGTGAATCGCGTCACGCAGAAGGCCATCGTGATGGCCCAGTCGGACAAACGCGTCCCACGCCAGGCGGCGTGCGCGACAAGACGAGCAACGCTGGTTGGTGTCGAGCTCGTAACGTCCGACGTCTTCACCACAGGATGGGCAGGAGGTGTCGGGCGCGTCGGGATGCCAGCCCGCGGCGAGGGCGCGGGTGCGCCAGGAGCGATGAATCAGGCCGAACCAGCGGCGTTCGAGCCTTTCGAGCACATCGCGCCAGGTGAAGACGGGCGCGGCGGCGGGAGATGGTTGCAGATCGATGGATGTGTCAAGGGAATCGGAGTCGAAGTCACGCTTTGCGTCTGGGTGGCGCGATGGGGCGGTCGACCCGGACCTTCGCGGAGCCTCAGGTCCGGCGTCCAAAGACGGTGAACCTCGATCGCGCTCGAGAGTTGGCGAGCTTGATGAACGCAGGGAGCACGCCTGCAAATTGGCGTCGCGAGCGGCGGCTCGACCTTCGGCCGTGCCGAGTCTCTCCGCGTCGGGCGCGGGCGGCTTGGGCGGCCAGATGAACTTGGCGTCGCGCGGGCCGGCTTCGACAGGGACGGGTTCAATCGGGTCTGGCTCGCTCGGCGATGACGCGATCGGCTTGGTTTCGACCTGGGCGGAAGGAAGATCACCGCTGGATGGTGCGCTCACGCGTGGCGAATCAAGGTCGCGTTGCGCTGCGGCCGAAGTTGGGGAGTCGGAGTCGCCCACGAGCGCTTTGTACCTGATTTTGGGGCGGAATTCAATTGGATCAAAGGCGTTCAAGCACGGGGCAGCGTTGGGACTTTCGTCGCTCCGAGCCGACGCCGTCAAGTCGAATCCAAAGAGGTGCCCTCCCTCAAGTAGGGCTCCTGATCGAGGCGAGCCCGCCGCGCGATGAGGGCCATAGACCAAGAAGATGTCGGCGCGGAGCGCGGGCCAACCCAGATCGTGGTCAAGGCCGCAAAGCCGGGCCTTGACCACGCCACCCGGAGCAAACGACATTACACACCCGCGAAGCTCGCGAAACACCAGCGCTCGGATTCGCTCACGGACTCGCTTATCTGCGGCGTGCAGGGCCGGGATCAGCCCGTCTTCAGCAGGCGGCGGCGGATCAGCTGGGCCCGCGCGTTGCGGCGTTGTTCCTGGTCGAGTTCCGTGCCCATCACGCGCTGCAGGTGAGCGGGCTGCGTCAGCAGCATCAGCGCGTTGACACTCGCGAGGTCGGCGTCGGAGACGAGGCCCATCACGACGCCGAGGCGCACGTGGCTGAGCATCTGCATCGACTCTTCGGCCGTGAGGAGGCGTGCGTGGGTGAGCAGGCCGAGCGCGCGATAGACCTGGTCCTCGAGCGCGGCGCCGCGCTTGGCGAGGAGGTTTCGCCGGGCCAAGCGCTCGTACTCAACGATCTTCGGGATAATCTCGCCCGCGAGGTCGTTCAGGATCGACTGCTCGCCTTTGCCCAGCGTGGTCTGGTTGGAGATCTGGTAGAAGTCGCCGGCGGCCTCGGAGCCTTCGCCATAGAAGCCGCGGACGGCGAGGTTCATGTCGCCGGCGGCGCGTTTGACCTTCTCGATCTCGCCCGTGAGTTTCAGGCCGGGCAGGTGGAGCATGAGGCTCATGCGCACGCCCGTGCCCACGTTGGTCGGGCAGCAGGTGAGATAGCCGAAGCGCGGCGAGTAGGCGAAATCGAGCCTGGATTCGAGGAGGTCGTCGGCGCGATCGGCGTCGGCCCAGGCCTCGGCGAGAGCGAGCCCGCCGCGGACTGCCTGGATGCGCAGGTGGTCCTCTTCGTTGACCATGATGGAGAGGCGTTCGTCGGGGAGCGCGATCGCCACGCCGCGCGGGTCGGTGGTTTCGACGTCGCCCGCCTTGAGGTCCGGGAGGGGCTTGCCCTTGGAGTGCTGCTTTGAGATGAGGTGGCGCTCGACCAGGAGCTGTCTCTCGATCGGCGGCGATTCGCGGAGGTCGATCCACATGACCTGGGGCGGCGTCGACGGTGCTGTCGGCGCGGGCGATGCGGGCGCGCCGACGCTCGAGAGTCCCGCGGCGGCGATGCGATCGCGGCAGATTTCGAGGACTTTCTGGCGATCGCCGTGCCCGGCCTTGTGCCCGAATCGCCAGCCGGCGAGGTTGCGGGCGAGGCGCACGCGCGAGGACATCACCACGTCGCTGGATGCTCCGGCGGAGCGCAGCCACTCGGTGCCTGTTTCGTAGGACGGGATGAATCCCTCGCTGGTCATCGTGTTCGTCCCGCGGCGTGTCGTCCTGTGGCGTCTGGTCCTAAACGGTGCCCTGGGCCTCGATCTTGCGGAGCTCGTCGCGCAGCACGACGGCGGCCTCGTATTGCTCGGCAATTACGGCCTGCTCGAGGCGGCGGCGAAGGTCATCGATGCGCTCGCGACGTGCGGCATCGGATTCGGCCCGCGCGGATCGTTCCTCCCAGCGTTTGGGGCTCTTGCCCATGTGGTGCGTCGCGCCCTCGTGCGCTCGTTCAAGGAGCGGGCCGAGCTGGGTCTCGAAGGTGGCGTAGCACTCGGAGCATCCGAGGCGACCGGTCTGCTTGAAATCGGCGAAGGTTGTGCCGCAGCCGCGGCAAGAAGTTGGCGGCGTGGGGCGGGCGGGCGCGGCGGGCTTGCCGGCGGGCGTGAGGGGCTGTCCCTGCGGCGCGACGACAAACTTGGTGATGAGCTGTCCGAGGGTGGCGCCGCCGGGGTTGAGCCCCAGTTCGCGGGCGCAGTGCTCGCAGAGGTGGCGTTCGGTCTTGACGCCGCCCTTCACGACCATCTCGTGAACGGTCGCCTCGTTGTCGCACTTGTCGCACTTCACGCGAGGTGAGTGTATCGCGCAACGAAAACCGGAACACCGATGGGCGGCGTTCCGGTTCAGATTCAGGCAGGGGGGATGAGGTTCAGGCGTGCGCGGCGGCCAGCTTCTGCTGGCGGGTGTAGCCGTACTTCCGCTTGAGGGGCTTGACGACCAAGCCTTCCTGGCGGAGGGCCCGCGTGGAGACGCGGACGGTCTGGGCCTTGCCGTCGACAAGGACGGTGAGCTTCTGGAGGTTGGGGCGGAACTTGCGGCGGGTGATGCCGGTGGGCTTCAGACCGAAGCCGCCCTTCTTGACCGCCTGGCCGCGCCAGGCGCGCTTCATCCCGAAGCTGACTTTCTTACCGGTGAAATGGCACGTCGCGGGCATAGGAAGACCTCGTGAAAAAGCGCGGGGGCGGAGCCACCGGCGGGAGGGAAGGATAGCCCGCATCGCCGCTCAGACAAGCCCCGGGGTTCCCGGGCGGGTTAGGTTCGTTTCAGGTTCTCGCGCGAGATCATGACGTCGAGCGTCTGGACGACGTGGTCGATCTCTCGCTCGGAAAGGTCGTTGTAGAACGGCAGGGCGATCGTGCGCTGGCTGACGGACTCGGCGATCGGGAACATCCCCGGCCCAAACCCGAACTGCTCGCGGTAGAAGGGCTGGAGGTGGATGCAGGGGAAGTAATCGGATGCGCCGATGTCGTGGCGGCGCAGGCCGGCGATGATGCGGTCGCGCTCGTCGCCGCTGTAGCTGGTCGCGAGGCGAACCACGAAGACGAACCAGCTCATGACGGTGTGCTCGTCGATGGTCGGCATGATGAGGTGGGCGTTGCCCGCGAGGCGCTCGATGTAGGCCTGGGCGACGGCCTGACGCTTCCGGAGGATCTCGTCGAGTCGCTTCATCTGCGCGACGCCCAGCGCGGCGCTGATATCCGGGAGGCGGTAGTTGTAGCCGAGTCGCTCGTGCTTGAGCCACGAGCCGGTCGGCGCGCCGCCGGAAGTGGGCGCGGACCAGCCGAGCGGGCGACCCTGGTTCCGCATGGAGCGGCAGAGATCGGCGAGGCGTGCGTCGTCGGTCACGATCATGCCGCCCTCCCCGGTGGTGATCTGCTTGTTTGGATAGAAGCCGAAGACGCCGATGCGCCCGAACGAGCCGGCCTGGCGCCCGCGATAGCTCGTGCCGAGCGCTTCGCAGCAATCTTCGATGAGCGGGATTTCGTGGCGGGCGGCGATGGCGCGATAGGCGTCCATGTGGGCGGGATTGCCGAAGGTCTCGACGGCGAGGATCGCCTTGGTGCGCGGCGTGATGGCCGACGCGACCTTGTCGGGGTCCATGTTCAGGCTCTTGGGGTCGAGGTCGACGAAGACGGGCGTGGCGTTGACGTAGAGGATGCAGTTGGAACTGGCGATGAAGGAGAAGGGCGTGGTGATGATCTCGTCGCCGGGCCCGATGTTGAGCGAGCGGAGCATGATGTGCAGGCCGCTGGTGCCCGAATTGACGGCGATCGCGTGGCGGCAGCCGACGCGCCGGGCGACGGCCTCCTCAAACTCTTCGACCATCGGCCCGATGGAGAGCCGCCCGGAGCGCAGGACGCGCAGGACGAACTCCTCTTCAAGAGCGGTGATATCGGGACGGGAGAGAGGGATTTCGGAGGCGCCCATGACATCATCATCGGCACGACCGGGACGCAAGGCCAGCGAGAAGGCGGCGGAAGACGGCACGGAGCCACGAACGAAGAGGGGAATGGGGAGTGGGGAGTGGTGAACCGCGAGCGGTCGGAAGCTGCGTGGGGAAGTAACGACGGCAACGTCGCGCGGTGAGTTCGAACGAATGAAGGGCACCAACCACGAAGACGTGGTTGGTGGCACGAAGGCAGGTGAAGTCACGTCGACAGAACGAGAATGGCCCGTCCCATGCCGGCTTTGCGGATGCGGGATAGACGCGCAAACGATACAAGAACCGGCGGGGACCGCCGGGCCACCCAGGGACTGCGGTACTCACTTCGCGGCGCGGGCGACGATCGTGCGCGAAAGGCGGGTGCAGAGTTCCCGGAGCGAAACTCCCGCGTAGTTGGGGCCTGCCTCGGGAGCAAGGTCGGTCGTCGTGTCCATCTGCTGGCGGACCCGCTTGTCGGCGGTGATGACGGTCGAGTGGTTGGGCCGCCCCAGCGCCCGCGCGATCTCGGGATAGCTCATCGTGGTTAGCTCGCGGCAGAGATACGAGCCCAGCGAACGCGCGAGGACGGCCCGCGTGTGGCGCGATCGGCCCACGAACGTGGCGCGGTCGATCGCCAATTCCTCGCAGATCGCGGCGATGATGAGCTCGGCCTGGATCGGACGGCGCGGACGCGCGACGGGCGCGGCGTCGACCGCGATTCCCAGGGCCCGCCCCACCGCCGCGGCGCCGATCACGCCCCCGATCGCCAGCTCGGGCAGGACGCGAGCGACCGCCTCAACCTGCGTGATCATGCCCTCGAGCTCGCGCACCGACGCGGGCTGGTCGCCGATCGCGGAGCGCCCGGCGCGATCGGAGAGCAATCGCACCGCGCCGTCGTCCACGAGCAGGGCGCGTCGCCTGGCGATGGCGCGCACGAGCGCCGCGCGGAGATCAGCGTCGGGAGGATCGATCCGAGCAACCATGCCGGCGAGGAATCGCGACTGCAATTGCTGGCTGAGCTTCTGCGCGTCGCGCGGGTGCTCGTCGCTGGCGAGGATGACGCGGGCGCCGTCGAGCTTCAGCGCGTCGAGCGTGTGAAGAAGTTCCGACTGCGTGCGTTCCTTGCCCGAGAGGAAGTGGGCGTCGTCGATGCACAGGAGATCGAGGCCGCGGTACTGGCGGCGGAACTCGTCGATGCGGTTGTCGCGGATCGCGGTGATGTACGCGTTGGTGAAGTCCTCGGCGGTGGTGCAACGGACCACGGCGCCGGGGCGGGTTTCGCGGAAGCGCCGCGCGGCGCCCTGGAGCAGGTGCGTCTTGCCGACGCCGCACCCGCCGTGGATCAGGACGAGCTGGAGCGACGTGTCCGCCGCGTCGATGAGGCGGAGCGCGGCGGCGTACGCGAGGCGGTTCGATTCGCCGACGACGAAGTCGTCGAGCGACGCGAGCACGCGGGCGGCCTCTCGGGCGCGCGGCGAAACTCGGGGCGGGCGCGGAAGCTCGATGGGATGGGCCGGCTGCGGCACGAGCGATTGAACGAAAGAACCCGCGGACGCCGGCTCCACGCTCGTGTCGATCGCGCTGGCTTCGCTTGGGGCGGCGGAATCGTCGGGGTCGGCGCCGTCGGATTCGACGCGGAGGCGGAGCTGCACGTCACCGTTCTCGCAGAGCTCTTCGGCGGCGGCGCGCCGGATCATGGGGGCGAAACGTCGCCCGATGAACTCGGCGACGAACGCGGAGGGAACCGTGATCTCGACATGATCGTCGTGGACATCGAGGCGGGGCTGGCGGCCGAAGTATCGCTCGAATCGGGCGGGGCCCAGTTCGCGCGAGAGCCGATCGCGGAGGCGGCGGACGCCATCGTCGTGACGGGCGGGCGAGTGATCGCCCGAACGTGCGCCCGGTCGAGCCTGGGCGTCTGGCGCGGAGCCGTCGCGGGCCGGAACTTCGCGAGCCGGGCCGTCGCGGGCCGGGCCATTGCGGGCGGTGAAAGCCGAGATGTTCGATGGTGTCCGCGTCTCCACGCCGACCCGCCCTCCGCGCCGAGCGCCGCCCGGACGGGAAACCCACGAGCGCGTGCGGCCACCCGGCCGCCCTGCCCGCGACTTCCCCGCCACCCACCTTCAACACGGAGTCCTTCCACCCACCGCGGCGCGGGCCGCTCCGAACGAAGTGACAGAACCACCGGCGCACCCCGAGGGGAACGCGGCCCAACCGAATACTGGCACTTCGTTCGAGAGCGAATCCGATCGCGTCGTCAGCCGGTCATGTCCTTGACCGAGGACCAAGAACGTAGTGGAGCGGCGCGCCGGGTTCAACGCGGGAAGTCCATGCACAGGACCCCCGCGCGGGCGATCAATCCTGAAAAACAAGGACTTATCGCGCGAGAAAAAACTTTGTCCACGCGCCGCGGGCGCGCCTGCGCAAAGCTTGTGCAAAAGTCCTGTTCAGACGCCCGGCGAACGACTTGCGCGCTGCTCGACCGTCCCGACCCCGGCACGCAGCGGGCGAACGAACGCGACACGCCCGGAGTAACGACGCATCCCCGCCCGCTCGTACAACCGCTTCGCAGGCTCGTTGCGGTCGTCCACCGCACACGTCAGCTCCAGAACGCTCTGGGCGCGGGTTCGCCCCACCGCGTACTGCAGGAGCGGGAGCGCCATCCCCTTCCCACGCAGGGCGGGCGTGAAGCCGAAGTAGACGAGTTCCACGCCGCGCAGCTCGGGGTTGCGCGAAAGCAGCACGCAGCCCTCGGCCTTGTCGTGGTTCAGGACGATGAGCCAGAGCGAAGGGTCAAAGACGCCCGTCGCCATGTGCGAGTCCGCCACGTCGATGGGATCGCGCAGGCCGCAGAGCTCGGGGCAGTCGAGCGTGCCCTCGTAGGTTCGGGCGAGGAGTTCCGCGAGGCGTTCGCGCCCATCGTCGCCGAAGCACTTGTGGAACGGAACGACACGAATTCCCGCCGGCCAGGTGGGTTCGGGGATGGTGGGAAAACCTGAAATGGCGCGGCGAAGGTACGAAAGGTCGCCGACGTGGGTGAAGCCGGCCCGCTTGTACGCCTCGATCGACCACGACTCGCCCGGGTCCGGCAGGCCTTGAGCCATCATCACGCCCGTGCCGACCTTGCCCGGGTGGTGAGCGAGTTCCCGGCACGCCGCGTCCAGGCACGCGGCACGCTCCGCGATGGCAGCGAGCGGGGCGGCGTCTCCCTCCGGTCCGGGCTCGCTCAAAAACGTCATCGCGGTGCGCCCCGCGCCCAGGACGGCCAGACAGGACTGGGAAATCGCGCCCGCCGTCGAGAGCGAGGCCCACAAGAGATCAAGGTCGATGCCGTGGGCCGGGGCCGCCGCGATCAGCCGGCGGGCGGAGGCGTCGCGATCGCCCGACTGATTGACCAGGCGGCGGATGGCCGCCAGTCGCTGCGATTCCTGCACCCGGATCACGCGGGGCTGGTCGGTGCGGGGCGAGGATGAAGTGGGCGGGGACAGCCGAAAGACTCCTCGGAAGGACGGGCGGGCGCCGGTCGCGCCGACAGGCGGCTCCGGCGAAGTCCTTCGGACCTCGCGTTTGACCGGCAACCGCCAACCAGTAGACTACGAACCTTGGGGATCGGCAGGATTGGAATCCGCCGCCCGAGATTTGTCCCCCGAATACGCCGGTCCTATGAACCGGGAGGCGTTTGGGGACGGTTGGCGACCCTTGGAGTCGGCATGAACTTTTCGATGCTCTCGCGTATTACCCGCCGGGCCGCCGTCACAAGGGTGATGCTGCTCGTGGTGGCCCTGCTCGGTTCGGTGGTGGCGTGGGTGAAGGCGGCCCCGGAGCCGGACCCCGTGCCGCGCCGTTGGCAACTCGACCTTGAGGTCGGGCCCTTGCGGATCGCGACGGTGGACACGCCCGGCGTTGGTCCCCGCTCGTACTTCTACCTGACGTACAAAGTGACCAACTCGTCGTCGGAAGATCTGCTCCTGGCCCCTATTTTCGAGATGGCGGGCGAGGACGTGCCCGTGATGCGCGCGGGGCGCAGCGTGCCGGCGGACGTGACCCGGCAGTTGCTGGAACGCCTGGGGAACCCGTTCCTTCAGGACCAGATCAGCATCCTCGGAATGATCCTCCGCGGCGAAGAAAACGCCAAGGAAGGCCTGGTGGTGTGGCCCGCCGACAACCTCCGGGCCCGCGACCTGTCGATCTACGCGATGGGTTTCAGCGGCGAGACGCGCCCGATCGAGGTGGCCGATGCCAAGTCCGGCCAGATGCGCAAGGTCTTGCTGCGTAAGACGATGATGGTGCGGTACGACGTTCCTGGCGACCTGGATGGGCACGACAGCTCCGCCCTGCCGGTGAATGAGTCGCGCTGGATACTCCGGTAACGCCGCCGAATCTCGCTGCCCGCCCCGCACTTTGGCCCGTCGAGGGGATGAATCGGGCGTGATGGTGGGGTTCGGGACACCGCTGGAATGGCCGATGGAAGTGGGCTACAGTCTCTGCCCGGCCGGATGGATGTTCGCCGCCGGTTTGGGTTGATCTTTGAAGCGGAGTGATCGTCATGGCACATAAAAAGGGTCAGGGCTCGACGAAGAACGGGCGCGACTCCAACCCGCAGTACCGCGGCATCAAGCTCTACGGCGGCGAGGTCGCCCAGCCCGGCTCGATCATCGTGCGTCAGGTCGGCACGCCGTTCAAGGCGGGCTTCAACGTGAAGGAAGGCTCCGACAACACGCTGTACGCCGTGGCGAACGGCACGGTGGTGTTCCGCGGCCGGACGGTTCATGTGAACCCGGCGGACGCCAAGGCACCGCGCCCGTTCTGGCTCGCGAACTGACGCAACTTCGATTCGTTTCAATCGAGTGTTCCACGACCCCGCGGCGACGCGGGGTTTTTTGTTTCGCTGAAGGCACCGGGCATTTGGCATCAGGGGAAGAAGATCGCACGCCGGGAATCGAGCTATTCCGGGCGGACGAACTCGCGGAAGGAACCTCTGGACAGTTCGAGCCCTGGTGCGAAGATCGCCTCTCTTGGGCCAGGAATCCCGCCTCGGAGAGGCGGGCCACCGAATACGCAGGGATTTCAGAAGGCGAAGGCGATCAGTTTGCCCCATAGGCCTCGAGCTCGGGCGGCAAGAGGGCGGCGAGCGCGCTGGGCGCGTCGACGAAGGAATCCACCGCCTTTGCGGTGAGCTGCGAGCGGCAGGCGATGTTGATCTGCCCGCCTCCGATCGAGACCCGCGTCGAGCGCGGGAGCGAATTGGCCCACGCCTGCACCTCGGGCGAGAGAACGAGCGTGCCGAAATCGGGATCGGGGCACTCGACACGCCAGCGATCGTCGAAAGCCCTGGACTCGGTCTGCACGTCGCTCCGGTCCTTCCCGAAGAGCTTCATGATCTTGTCGCCCAGGTGCTCCTCGCTGAGCACGATCACCGGCCAATGCTCGGGGCAGGCGATGACGGCGAAGGTCCAGTAGACGGCGTGCGCCGACTTGCCGGTGCTCACCATGTGCATGTGCTCGATGAGCGTGGTGTCGCGGTCGCGGACGATGCCGCGGGCGATCATCTTTACGCCGCGTTCGGCCTTGGTGATCTTCATGCGCATGAGCGCGTAGGCGTCGGTCTGCATGGCAAGGTCGGGCTTCTCGATGATGGTGAGCCCGACCTGGCGGAGTTTTTCGAGGAGTTCGCGCCGGGCCTTGCGTGTCGCGTACGTCGCGATAACCGCGATGGCGACGATGAGAACGATGACGCCGACGATCATGCCGAGGGCGGCACCGGTCGGCACGCGGGCGGACTGGGCGAGGATGAATGCTTCGACACTCATGTCATGCTCCGCAGCGCGATGCGGATGGCCGCGACCTCGCGCAGCACCCGCTGGGCGGTGGCGAGGTCGAGCATCGTGCTCGCGTCGCTCATCGCGGACTTGGGCGAGGGGTGGCACTCGATGAAGAGCGCGTGGACGCCCGCGGCGGCGGCGGCACGGGCCAAGAGCGGGGCTCGCTCGGGGCGGCCGCCGGTCTGCTCGCCCGCGCCGGGGAGTTGCGTCGAATGGGTGCAATCGAAGCACACGGGCACCGGGCCGCCCTGCGAGTCGAGGTTGATGAGATCGCCGAGACCGAGGAAGTCGTTGACAAGCCGGCCGTAGCCGAAAAACGTACCGCGCTCGGTGAAGAGGAGGTTCTCGCAGCCGGTCTCGGCGAGCTTGCGAGCGGCGCCCTTCATCTCGGCGGGCGAGAGGAACTGTCCTTTCTTGACGTTGACGGCGCGGTTGTGCTTGGCGGCCGCCTCTCCGGCGGCGCAGAGCAGGTCGGTCTGTCGGCACAGGAACGCGGGGATCTGGAGCAGGTCCAGGGCGCGGGCGGCGGGCTCGGACTGCGCGGGCTCGTGGATGTCGGTGGTCGCGGGAACGCCGAGTGTTTCGCGGATTTCGGCGAGCCACGCCAGGCCCCGCTCGAGGCCCGGGCCGCGCGGCGAGCGGATGCTGGACCGGTTGGCCTTGTCGAAGGACGCTTTGAAGATGTAGGGAAGCCCGAGGGCCTTGCAGGCGTCGCGCATGGCAACGCCGATTTCAAGGCCGAGCGAGAGCGATTCGAGCACGCACGGGCCGGCGATGATGGCGAGCGGGCGGCCGGGTCCGATGCGGAGATCGCCGACGCGGCATTCGCGGGCGGTGGTGGGCGGCGTGGTCATGCGAAGAGTTTAGGAAGCGGCGGGAAGGGGAGAGCGAGACCGAAGAGCGAAGCAGCGAGACAGGGAACGAGAAGGCGAGGAGGAAGGGCATTCAGCGTTCGCGGCGTACCAGCCGTGAGACTCCGAAGCACAAACTCGCCCGCAATTCGGCCATGAAACTCCCCCGCTGCTTTTTCGTACCATGCCCGCATGATCCGACTCGAGGGGCTGAGCAAAAAGTTTGGCGAGCGCGAGGCGGTGCGCTCGTTGTCGCTCGACATCCCGCGCGGCGAGGTGTTCGGGCTGCTGGGACCCAACGGCGCGGGAAAAACCACGGCCATCTCGATGGTGATCGGCACGCTCTCGCCTTCGGGCGGCGACGTCCACATCGACGGAAAGTCGCTGGTGAACGACCCGATGCTGCGCCGGCGCGTGGGCGTGGCGCCCCAGGCGCTGGCGCTGTACGAGGACCTGTCGGCCCGCGAGAACCTGGAGTTCTTCGGCGGGCTGTACGGCCTGAGCGGACGCGAGTTGAACGCCGCGGTCGATGCGGCGCTCGACATGGTCGGGCTGCGCGATCGCGCGGGCGATCGCTCGAAAGCGTTTTCGGGCGGCATGCAGCGCCGGCTCAACCTGGCGGCGGCGCTGGTCCACGGGCCGGACGTCCTGCTGCTCGACGAGCCCACGGCGGGCGTTGACCCGCAGTCGCGGAACTCGATCATCGAGCTCGTGCGCTCGCTGAAGGGACGCGGCACGACGATCGTCTACACGACGCACTACATGGAAGAAGCCCAGAAACTGTGCGACCGCGTGGGCGTGATGGACCGCGGCTCCATGCTCGCGGTGGGCACGATCGACGAACTGCTCAAGGCCCACGGCGGGGATTCTGTCGTTGTGTACCACGACGAGACGGGCGAGCAGAAGATCGTGACGCGCGATCCGGCGGGCGAAGTCGCGAAGCTGATCGAACGCGGCGTGCGCTCGGGCCTCCGCATCGATCGCCCCGACCTTGAGTCGGTGTTTCTCAACCTGACGGGGCGCGCCCTGCGCGATGGAGGCGCCGAGTGAATGCCATCATCCGCATCGCGATGAAGGACCTCCGCCTGCTCCTTCGCGACCGGGCCGACGCGTTCTTCACGTTCGTCTTCCCGCTCTTGATCGCGCTCTTCTTCGGCTATGTGTTCGGCGGCGGAGGCGGCGAGAAGAGCGCGATGCCGATCGCCGTGGTCAACGAGGACGGCGGCGAGGCATCGGCGTGGTTCGTGGATGAGCTGGGCAAGGCGGGCGGGATCGAGGCCAAGATCGCGGAGAACCGTGCCGCGGGCGAGGGACTGGTGCGGAAGGGCGATGCCGCGGCGTGCGTGATCGTGCCCAAGGGGTTTCAGGAATCGACGAGAAAGGTCTTCTCGGGTGGCGGGATGGAGCTCGAGGCGATCGTGGACCCGAAGCGCACCGCCGAGGCGGGGCTCCTCGAGGGAAGGCTGAACGAGCTTGGATTCAGGCAGCTCGCGCGGACATTCACCGATTCGTCGATGATGAACTCGTTCCTGGATTCGGCGCGCGAGGATGTGTCGAAATCGAGCGGGCTGTCGCCCTTGCAGAAGGGGGTCTTCGGCACGTTCTTCGACAGCGTGTCGTCGCTGACCAAGGAAGTTACGAGCAAGTCCGGCGGCGAAAGCAAGGACGGCACGGGAGAATCGGCGGGCGGCGGATTCCGCCCGGTCACGGTCACGATGCACGAACTCCGGATGAACCCCAACTCTCCCAACAACTCGTTCGCGGTTTCGTTCCCGCAGGGTGTGGTGTGGGGGCTGATGGGCTGCGTGATGGCGTTCGGCGTTTCGCTCGTGCAGGAGCGGCGTCGCGGCACCCTGCTGCGTCTGTGCGTCGCGCCGATCAGCCGGAATCAAATCCTGCTGGGCAAGGCCGCGGCGTGCTTCGCGTCGTGCGTGCTCGTGCAGATAATATTACTATTGGTGGCTCGCCTCATGGGCGTGCGGATCGGCAATCCCGCGATCATGGCCGCGGCGGTGCTCGCGTCGTCGATCGGGTTCACGGGCGTGATGATGCTGCTGGCGGGCCTGTCGCGGAGCGAGGGCGCGGCCCAGGGCCTCGGGCGGGCGCTGCTCCTGGTGCTCGCGCTGATCGGCGGCGGGTCGATCCCGCTCTTCTTCATGCCAAGGCTCATGCAGCAGATCAGCAGCGTGTCGCCCTTCAAGTGGGCGACGATCGCGATCGAGAACGGCCTGTGGCGCGCGGAAGGTTGGGACTCGATGGTCCTCCCCGGCGGCGTGCTCCTGGCGATCGGGGCGATCGGGTTTTGGGTGGGCCGGGCCGTGATGCTGCGATTTACCAATTCTTGACATCACGATCCCAATTTCCTACGACCGATAAAGGTGCTGGTCCGTACAAAGGAGAGACCATGCACACCAAAGCCCCCATCGTCGCGGTTTCCCTCGCCATCTTCGCCGGTTCCGTTCTGACATCTCGAGCCCTCGCCCAGGACTATGGCATTGATTTCGTCACCGTCGGCGCGCCCGGCAACGAGGCCTTCAACAAGCCCAACTGGGAGGACTACCCGAACTCGCCCGCGCTCGGGCGCGGCAGGGTCGATTACACCTTCCGCATGGCCAAGTACGAGACCACCACCGCCCAGTACCTCGAATTCGCCAACACCTTCTACGGCGTGGACCGCAACTCCCTCCCGCCCTTCCTTTCCGGGCTGGGGCCGATCGAGTGGGGCGCGGGGCCGGATCGAAACTATCACGGCCCGGGGCGGCAATGGACGCTCGACACGCTCCCGGGCTCGGCGATGCGCCCGGTCTTCGGAATCTCCTGGCGCGACGCCGCGCTGTACTGCAACTGGCTCAACAACGGCAAGTCCAGCGATCCCGCGTCGCTGTTGTACGGCGCGTACGACGTTTCAACCTGGGGCGACAACGCCGACGGCTCATTCAGCGACGGGCTCACACACCTCCCCGGCGCGAAGTACTACCTCCCGACCTATGACGAAGCGCTGAAGGCCAGCCACTACGACCCAAACCGCGACGGACAAGGCCAGGGCGGGTGGTGGCTGAACAAGAACGGCTCGGACTTCGATCCGATCCCCGGCCCTCCCGGTGTCGGCGAAACCAGCTACGGCTGGACCGACGGCTTCGGCGGCGAATACCTCGTCCCCCTCGGAAGCTATCCCGATTCCCTCTCGCCTTGGGGACTCCTCGACACCAGCGGCGGTGCGCCGGAGTGGACGGAGCGAGCAGCCCCCAAATCGGGTCCCTCACTCGGGCGAACCATGATTGGGAGTCGGGCTGGTACTGGGCATGGGGGTGATTCAATTTACGAAGTTACAAGCACAAGCCCTTCGTCTACAGGGCTTTATGGCTTCAGAATCGCGTCTGCCATTCCGGCACCTGGGGAAGTCGGCGTGGCTTTGGGACTTGGCATCATTGTGCTTCAGAGGCGACGAAAGGAGTTTGGTACATGAAAACGACAATCGCGTGCGCGTCGATCTCTTTCGCTTGCTCGGGCATCGCCCTCGCCGATATCCCTATCAAGGAGTACGACAACAACGGAACTCTTCTAACGCCGGTCCAGTCGGTCAGCGGTACTGATCCGGTGGAGGTTTCGCTCAAGCTTGCCACCCGGTTCGTCGACATCCTGCCGCCGGACAACTCCACCACGATCCCCAAAATCACGTTCGTGGGCGGGCCGAACTCAGGAGTCGTCTCGTTCTACATCGGAAGCGATGAGAACACGACTGGCCCAGACTTCGTAAACGCGGACGACATTCCAGTCAAGAAGGGCGGCATGCTCAAAGGCATCGTCGCCAAGGCACTAGGTGACCACGACAACTCGAACGGCCTGACGACATCGATATTGTACGGCGGGATTGTCGGCAGTTTCGGAGAACCCTGCGGCGACCCGGACGACGACGACTGTGAGAATCAATACACGATCCGAGTCAACCAACTCGTCCGCTTCGATGTCGGGGACGATATCTACGGCGATTTCGAGGTCGGCTCTCCCGGCGGGACCACCAGCAGCCCCGTCTTCGTGATCGAGGGTGGGCGATTCAGCGACACCTGTGACATCACCCTGAACTCGGGCACGATCAAGCGCATCAAGTCCGCCGGCGACATGAAGGCCCGAATCGAGGTTCAGAATGGCGATATCGACCTCATCGACGCTGGCGCGAGGATTACCGGCTACGGACTGTCGCCCATCTGGGCCTGGCGCGGCAAAATCGGCACGATCACATTCGGCACGCACCTCGCCCAGTTCTCCGGTGCTGGGACTGGCGAGCCCATGATCCGCGCCAACGAGGGGATCGACTACATCCTGTACAAGTACCCCAGCGGCGCGGCGCGCGAGGACGGCTACGTCAACGCCTACATCGTCGCCAACGACACCACCTACGACACCACCGTCACCGATGGAAGCATCCGCAAGATCGACTGCTTTGCGCTCTACAACTTCTCCCAGCCCGATCCCAACATGAAGACTCGGATCATCGCCAGCAAGTTCAAGAAGTCTGGTACCGACAGCGGTGTCTTCGTCGGCACCGGCGCTCAGGATGGGATTCTCAAAGCCACCGGCAACGCCGAAACCGAGATTATCTTCGGCGGCGACGTACTGGCCAACGGCTCGAACCCCGCGATCGACATCGAGGGCTCGCTCATCGACGACACCACGCTCGACGGGAGCCTTGTGATCGGCGGCTCGCTGGCCGGAAAGGTCAAGCTCGGCGCGCAGGGGCTCAAAGGCCAGGTCATCATCAACGCCAACGACGCCTCGGAGACCTGGACCGGCGATGTCGTCATCGGGAGCACGACCATCTCGACCTCGACGAGCGGGTTTCCGTATTACAACATTGCCAGCTCCGGACTCGGCGGCGGCGCGATCGGGCTGGTGCCGTTCCACCTGTACAACGTCGATTGCTCGCCCCAGAACAGCGCGAGCCAGTCCACGGCCCAGGAAATGCTCGTCACCGAGTTCATCCGTCCCAATCCCGACACCAACACCATCACCAGCAAGAGCATCCAGCTGCGCTTCTACGGGCCGGTTCGCACCGACGCCGCCGCGGGGAACGCGAGCCAACCGATCTACTTCGAAGAACTGGTCAGCGGCATCTACCAGGATCGCACGTCATTGGTCGACATCACGATGCGGCGGGCCGCCAACGAGCCTTGGTCGCGCGAGATCGAGATCAAGGGAAAGAGCGGGTCGGCGGTGATGCACGGCTTCTACCGAGTCCGACCCCGGCTGAGCGGCGCGGAGCGCCTCTATTGCGATGAGCTCGCGTTGGCGCAGCCGCCCAGCGTCGGCGATTTCGAGTACTTCATCGAACTCCGAGAGGACTGCAACGTGAACGGCGAGGATGACGGGGCGGAGATCGACGACGACTGGTGGATGGATGTCCATCCAATGGACGGGCGACTCGACTGGTGCCAAGGGTGCGGCCCGGATGTTGACGGAAACGGCTTCGTCAACGGCAACGACTATGACCTGTTCAGCGCCTGGTTTGAGGACTCGGACCCGGCGGCCGACTACAACGGCGATACGTTCGTGAACGCCGATGATTATGACGCCTTCTCGTTCCAGTTCGAGATGGGATGTCATCAGTAGTCGCTTCGGCTTCACAGACTTGCTAACCCGAGGCCCGCCTCGGGTTTTTCGTGCCCGGGGAGGGCGGGTTCGCCGGGGCGGGCTGCCTTTGCGTGGGGCGATGCCCAGCGGGGGGCGAAGACCTAAACTGTGGTACGCACCATGATCCTGTCGCGCGGGCGGCGGGGCGTACCGGGGCGGGTAGCTCAGCGGCTAGAGCATTCGCCTTACACGCGAAGGGTCCCGGGTTCGAATCCCGGCCTGCCCATTTCTGATGTCGAAGACCGCCGTGAACACGCTCGATGTGCTCTATGCCGTGGGGGGCGTTGTGACGGCCCCGTTCTGGGCCCGCAAGCAGCGTGGCGGGTGGTCGGAGCGTTTCGGCAACACGCCGGCGCTCCCCGCGCCGCAAAGGCCGCGCGTGCTGCTGCACGCGGTGTCGGTGGGCGAGGTGAACGCGCTGCGCCAGGTGGTGCCGGTGCTGGCGGCGTCGTGCGAGGTCGTGGTGTGCGCAACGACGGACACCGGGCTCAAGCGCGCGACGGACCTGTTTTCGGCGAATCACGCGGTGGTGCGCTATCCGCTGGATTTCTCGCGGAGCGTCGCGAAGTTTCTCGACGCGGTCCGCCCCGACGCGGTCGGGCTGGTCGAGCTCGAAGTCTGGCCCAATTTCGTCGGGGCGTGCGTCACGCGAGGGATTCCGGTCGGCGTGATCAACGGGCGGTTGAGCGAGCGATCGTTCAAGGGCTACCGGCGAATCCGCGGCGTGATCGGTCGGACGTTCCGCGCGCTGTCGTTCGCCGCGGTGCAGGACGCCGACTACGCCGAGCGATTCCTCGCGATGGGCGTGCCCAAGGAGCGGCTGTCGATCACGGGCTCGATGAAGTGGGACGCAGCGAAGATCGAGGACGGCGTGGCGGGCGCGGACGACTTGGCGCGGGCGCTCAAGATTGATCGAACCAGGCCGCTGATCGTCGCGGGGAGCACCGGGCCGGGCGAAGAAGCATTGCTGCACGCGGCGTGCCCGACGGGGGTGCAACTCCTGTGCGCCCCGCGAAAGCCGGAGCGGTTCGAGGAAGCGGCGGCGGCCATGCCCGAGTGCGTGCGTCGGAGCAAGCCCGGTTCGGGGCGGGCGGCGTCGGGGCGGTTCCTGCTCGATTCGATCGGCGAACTGCGCCAGGCCTATTCGCTCGCGACCCTGGTCGTAGTCGGGCGGTCGTTCGGCGATCAATACGGATCGGACCCGATTGAGCCGATCGCCCTAGGGCGGCCGACCCTGATCGGGCCGGCGGTGTCCGACTTTGCGAACATCGTGCGGGAGTTTGAGTCGGCCGGCGGGATCGGGCGGACCGACCGAGGCACGCTTTCCCAGGACCTGGCGCGGTGGATCGGCGATTCAGAGGGCCGAAGCAGGCTGGCGGAAGCCGGGCGGGCCTGCATCCGGGCGAACCAGGGGGCAAGCGCCCGTCATGCGGCACTTCTGGCGGAATGCGCGGCCCGGTCGGCGGCGGCGAAGGGCGGAGCGCCACGCCCCAGCACCTCCTGAAGTTCCTTGCTGGGTCGAGGTCGGACCGCGGCCAAGTCGCGCAGGCATGGGGGTTTGGGGAATTTCTTGAACTTTGTTTGGTTGGGGCCGGGGTAGACTTGTGCCCGGCGCGATTTCCTGTGACAATGATGGATGTCGGGCCTGTCCGTCGTGAGTGCCTTCGGGCGGCGGTCCACCGGGCCTGGTGTCGGGGCGTGGTCCTGACTCCGGGTTGGTTGCGTTGTTGCGCGGGAAGCGTGGCGGCGCTGGCCGCGCTCTGGGCGCCCGATGCTCCCCTTGGATTCGTTTTTTGGAGTTCGCGAATGTCGCGTCAACGCATTTCCGTCGCCGGTCGCCCGGTGAATTTGATCGAGTCACTGGAAGGCCGCCTGTTTCTGGCGGGAGACCCGTGGAGCTTGAAGAGCGCCGGCGGCGATCCGCTGGGCGCGCCAACGAAGATGGCGTGGCGCGGCGTGGAGATCGACGTCGCGGCGGGATCATGGATCCTGTCGTTCGATCAGCGCCTGGGCATGGACGTGGCGGCAACGACGGCCAAGGCGATCGCGGCCGAGATGGGCGTGTCGGCGGACATGGCCTACGGCATCGGGCGTGGGCGCTGGGCGGCGCTGCGCACGACCGGGATCGTCACCGAACAGGCGATCGCGCGGGCCCAGGCCAAGTTTCCGGCGCTCACGAGCATCGTGCCCGATCGCATCTCGAAGACCGCTCGCGTGCCCAACGACCCGCAGTTCGTCGAGCAGTACACCTATCAAAACGTCGGTCAGAACATCGCGGGGCAGGACGGCGTGATCGACGCCGACATCGACGCGACCGAAGCGTGGGACAAGACGATCGGCTCGCAGGATGTGCTCATCTCGATCATCGACACGGGCGTGCAGATCGATCACCCGGACCTGGTCGCAAACATCTGGATCAACCCCGGCGAAATCGCGGGCAACGGCATCGACGATGACGGCAACGGGTTCACCGACGACGTGAACGGCTGGGACTTCGGTGACCTCGACAACAACCCCGACGATGTCATGGGGCATGGGACGGCGGTCGCGGGCGTCGTCGGCGCCGTCGGAAACAACAACCTGGGCGTGACGGGCGTCGCGTGGAATGTCGGGCTCGTTCCGCTCAAGATCGCGGATCGTTACGGAAGTCTCGTGCTCTCGGCCATCATCGGCGCGCACGATTACTCGACCATGCTGCGCGAACGCGGGGACAATCTGGTCGCGTCCAACAACAGCTACGGCGGGTTTGACAGCGCGTTCTACACCGACGCGCCCGAGGGATTCTCGCCCGAGAAGGACGCGATCCAGCGCTTCATCGATTCCGGCGGCGTGTTCGTCGCCGCGGCAGGCAACTCGTCCTTCGACAACGACAACCCCAACGTGACGGACTATCCGGCGTCGTACAAGCTGCCAGGACTTGTGGCGGTGGCCGCGACGGACAACACCGACGCGATGGCGAGTTTCAGCAGTTACGGCGCCGAGTCCGTCGACCTGGGCGCGCCGGGCGTGTGGAACTACACCACGGCGATCGGATCGGCGTACACGTACATCAGCGGCACGAGCTTTTCCTCGCCGACGGTCGCGGGCGCGGTGGCCCTGCTCAAGAGCTACAAGCCGAACGCATCGCCCGAAGAAATCCGCCAGGCGCTGATCGACAGTGTCGACCCGCTTCCCGCCTTGCAGGGCAAGGTGGTGTCGGGCGGGCGGCTGAACGTGAACCGCGCGCTGGAGATCATCGGCAAGGACGGGCCGATCGTGCATCGCGTCGATCCGGGACCGGTCACCAGCCAGATCAGCAACACCACGGGCACCCCCATCCGATCCATCACCGTCCAGTTCAACAAGGCGATCAACGGGAGCTTGCTGTCGGCGAGCGGAGTCTCGCTGGTCCGCAACGGCGCGGACAACACCTACGGAACCAGCGACGACCAGGTCGTGCCGATCGCCGGCGTGGCCCTCTCCCCCACCGACTCCAAGGTGGTCACGATCGCGCTGAACCTGACCAGCGGCTTCCCGCAGCAGCGCCTGCCGCTCGACGAGTATCGCCTCGTGCTCGACGCGGACTACTTCAAGGACCTCAACGGCAACCTGCTCAATGGCGATCCCAGCACGGGGACCGACGCCACATACAACTTCAAGGTCGTGGGCGTGTCGGGGAGCAACGAGTCCAACGACACGCTGGCGACCGCCACGCTCACGACGTTCACCGCCTCGGGCGGCGCGACTTTCGCCGGGGCCACAATCGGCGACGGCGTGTACACGAGCAAGGACGTCGACCTCTACCGGATCGATATCCCGCGCGGTGGGCAGATCACCGCCGAGATCGTCGCCAAGCGCCTGCCCACCGTCAGCACGCTCGACTCCGTCCTCCGCCTGTTCAACGCGCGCGGCGAAGAGATGGCCATCAACGACCAGTTCTTCGGCAAGGACGCCTACATCGACTTCTTCGTGACGACCGGCGGCACGTACTACATCGGCGTGAGCGGCTTTGGCAACAGCGCCTACGACGCCGAGGTCGCGCAGAGCGGTTCGGCCCAGTCGGGCGGGCTCTACACCCTCAAGCTCGACGTGGACCTGATCGGCAACGACCAGCTGATCCTGGACGCGGACATCCCCACGCCGCTGCGCATCCCGGCGAGCGGCTCGACGGGCTCGACCAGCAGTTCGCTGGTTGTGACGGATTCGCGCCAGGTGCTGGACGCGAACATCAAGATCAACCTGACGCACGAGTACGACAGCGACCTGATCCTGACGCTCGTCGCGCCCAACGGGCGGAGCGTGGTGCTGGCCAACCGGCGCGGCTTCAACGGGCAGGACTTCACCAACACCCTGTTCGACGACGACGTGGCCACGCCGATCTCGGCGGGCGTCGCGCCGTTCAGCGGCTCGTACAAGCCCGACCAGCCGCTCTCGACGTTCGACGGCTATACCGCGTTGGGGACCTGGACGCTGATCGTCACCGACGAGGCGGGCGGGAACATCGGCGAGCTGATCGCCTGGGAGCTGCAGCTCACGCTGACCAACAACATCTTCGGAGCGTTCGAATCCAACGACACGCCGGAGACGGCCAAGAGTCTCGACAAGGCGTTTATCGACAACGAAATCTCCATGGTTCAGGCGTTCATCGGCGATGGCGGTTTCGGTCAGTTGGATCGCGACGTTTTCAAGCTGACCCTCGATAGCGGCACGACGCTTTCGATCAGCGCAACGCCCGATGGGCCGGTGGACCTCGGCGTCAGGCTGTTCAACGCCGCGGGCACCGAGATCACGCGCGCCTCGCTCACCAATTCCCGCGGGGCCCTGCTCCAGAACTTCCTGGTGGTTGACGGCGGGATCTTCTACGTCGCGGTCTCTGAAAACTCGAACATGGACTACGACCCGTTCAACGTGACGACGGGGCAATTCGCCGCCACAACCGGGGACTATTCGTTGGTCATCACCAAACTCGCCGGCGTGACCGATCCGGCGCTCTCGGCGACGGGGAACACCCTCGGGGTGGGCGTCAACTCGGGCGGCACGCTCGTTTCGGGCACGACCAACCCGGCGACGGGGCTTTCCTTCCGCGGCACGGAGTTGCTCTTCAACTCCTCGAACACCAACGCCACGCCCACCACCTACTTCGGGGCGACGGCGTCGGGCACCTACTTCAAGAACTCCTCCAGCGCCGGCGTCTCGCAGATCGACATGCCCATGGCGATCGAGGACCAGAGCGACGCCTTCAACCGGCGCGTGGTCACCGAGGGCCTGACCAACGGCCTGCGCGTGAAGCGCACGTTCTCCTTCGGCGTCAACGATTCCTTCATCGCGATCGACGTTCGTCTGACCAACACCACCGCCAACGCGATGAACGACGTCATGTGGATGGAAGCGTTCAACCCCAACATGGGCGCGAACCTCTTCCCGCGCACCGATCTCACCAATAACGACCTCGACGCGACCAGGCCTTTCGCCAGCGCGTCGTTCGAGAACAACCTGTACCCCGACGGGCTGACGGTCGCGCTCGCGGCGGCGTCGGGCGAGACCCGCGCCACGGTCAACATCCTGAGCACGCTCACGGACCTGCGCGATCCCGAGCAACTCCTGTCGCTCCCCCGCAACGATCCGAACGGCGCTTCCTCCGACAGCCTGTTGGCCATCGGCTTTGACCTGGGCTCGCTCACCGGTGCGGGCGGCAACGCCAGCACGACCTCGTTCCGATACTTCATCTTCGTCGGCGACAATCCCACGCTGGTGTCCAACCTGTACGACCAGCTCAACGACGGCACCGGCGGCGGGCACCTGACCACCGACGGCGCCGCCCCGGCCGACGAGACGCTCCTCCAGCCCGACGGCTCGACCAGCATCTCGATCGCGCAACTGCCGTACCGGGAGTACTACCCCGAGGGGTACGCCAACTCGGAGACCTATACCTTTATCCCCATGGTCAACACCAACGACGATCCGTCGCGGGTCGTCGTCATCGCCCGCTACGAGTACAACCCGAGCGATCCCACGGCACAGCGCGACGAGGTCATCGCCGATTTCACGCTCGGCGCGGGCGAGCGCGGCGGCATCACGATCACCGATCCGGGCATGTACGCCAGGAACGAGCTCTTGGTCCGCAAGGACACGCCGTACTCGCTGGAAGTGCGCAGCCAGCTCCCCGTGGCGGCGACGTTCAGCCACTACGACCAGTTCATCCTGGCCGGCAGCCGCGCCGCCGTGGGCGAGGCCTTCACCACGCGTGTGTCAAACTCGTGGACCTTCGGCGGCGTCACCAAGTCCGACGGGACGGACGGCGTGACCGATCTGATCCTGTTCACCAACGTGACGAACCAGCCCGCCAAGATCACCACCTACCTCTACCCCGAGGGCGGCGGCTCGCCGATCGTGCTGACGCAGGAGCTGGGCGCGTTCCGGCGCGGCGGATGGAACTTCAACGCGGAGGACGCGGTCCCGGCCGGAAAATACGGCGTGCGGGTCGTTTCCGATGGAGCCGAGCTCGTCGCGGCCATGACGCATTACGACTCGACCAACCGTGCCGCGGATGGCTTTGCGGGCGACGCCAGCGGCGGCGCCACCAAGGGCGTCCTGCCCGAGGGCTCGCTGGGCATTACTTCCGACCGCGAGGAACTTCAGTTCCTCAATACCGACACCGAGGAAGTCAGCGTCACCCTGAGCTTCGTCTTCTCGAACGGCTCGGCGTATCGCTGGGTGCTCTCCGTCCCCGCGGAGGCACGGAAGACGCTCGACCTCTCGACCCTGCCCTCGTTCCCGACCGGGCTCAACTACGCCGCCAGCTACGAAGCGAGCGGGCCGATCACGGTCAGCCGTTCGGCCCTGGCCTTCGGCGAAGGACTGGGCACCATGCTCAGCGACAAGGCCTACTCGCTGTGGGGCTTCGGCGAGGGCTTCCGCCCGGCTTCGGGCAGCGCCGTCACCGAATCGCTTAAGCTCTACAACCCCACCTCGGCCACGGTGCTGTGCGAGGTAACGCTCTTCTATGACAACGGCCTGGGCACCGAGACCTTCCGCATGTCGCTCCCCAGCCGCCAGACCGTTGATGTCAACGTCCACGACCTGATCACCGGCTCGGCCCGCCTGGTCGATGCGTTCTATGGCATCACGGTGAAGAGCTCGTCACCGATCGTCGCGAGCATGACGCACTCGGACGGGTTCTTCCCCGGCGCGTTCCAGACCCTGGGCACGCCCTTGGGCATCGACGCCGGATTCTGATCCGCGGTCCCCTCGTCATTCCTCAACGCCCCGGCCGAGCGGTCGGGGCGTTTTCATTGGGGATGGCGGCGGGTAGGCCGGATCGTCGGCGTGCCGAGAAGATCGACGCGGGGTGTCGGCGGCGTGTGGGTGCGACCTATGATGGGCACTGGTCCGACATGAGGGCGTAGCTCAGTTGGTAGAGCATCGGCCTTTTAAGCCGCGGGTCCAGGGTTCGAGTCCCTGCGCCCTCATTTCACCCCCTCGCCGCAGGCCGCGGCGGGGCTTTTTCCGCGGGGGCGAGCCTTGCAAGCCGTGATTCATGCCTGCTGGTCCGGTGGCGGGCTGCGTTTGTTCGCGGAGGAATTGTCGCGATTCGGCGCGACGCCGACACCGAGCGAGCAGCGCACGCACCCATTCGCTCTGAACGCCGAATCTCTCGCGACGCTGGTGCGCGAGTGCGGAATGTCGCGCGAGCTCGCCTCGGCGCAGGCGGTCGTGAAGCTCCCGGCGGCGGGCGGCAAGCCCCTTCCGTCGCCGCGCGCGGCGCTGGCGCTCGGGCACCCCGCCACGGGCGCCGACGGCGTGGGAACATTTGAAGTGCCGTCGGTCGTCGTCCCCGCGGGCGACGCGGAAGCCACGCTCGATGCGCTGGTCGATGCGTCTGAGCAGGAGCACGCGTCGTTCGCCGTCGGAAAGTCCGTCGAGTTCTTCGCGGCCTGCGCGCGCATGGCCGGGCACCTGCTGGCGCAGGAGCGCTTCGTGCCGATGCTGTGCCAGCAGGCGTCGGGCGAGCTGACCGCGATGTGGGCTCCCTGGACCAGCGACGAAGCGACGGCCGAGCGGCTCAGCTTGCTGATCTCTGCCATGCCGCCGGCGGCCCGCGCGGGCGTGGATGACCTCGGGCACGACCCCGCGCTCATCGTCCGCGAGTTCCTGACCCGAGAGATCGACGCGCTGGCGCGACAGACGCTCAAGCGCGAGGACATGATCGGCGCGCTGGGCGAGCGCTCGCCCCAGGGCGACGCGCAGGTCGGCTGGCTGAGCGGGCTCCTGGGCGACGCGACCTCGGTCCCGAGCACGTCGGCGTCGCGTCAGGACACCATCCGGCGCGTGCGCACCTGGGTCGCGGGCCTCGATGATCGCGGCGTGAGCAGCGCGTGGCGCTTGTGCCTGCGCCTGTCCGAGCCGATCCCCGACACGCTCCCGGGAGGCGCCGGCGCCGGCGCTTCGGGCGGCGAGAACGACGCGGAGTGGACGATCTCGCTCCACCTGCAATCGGTCGATCGTCCGACGCTGCTCATCGACGCGGAGGACATCTGGCTTTTGCCCGGGCAGCACCTGACGGTCGAGGGCAAGCGTGTCGACGCGCCTCAGGAGCTTCTGCTCAAAGAGCTCGGGCGCGCGTCGCGTCTGTACCGCGTGCTCGAGGGCGCGCTGGAAGACGCGCAGCCGTCGTCGATCGATCTCACCACCAAGCAGGCGTATGACTTCCTGCGCGAGCAGCGCCCCATCCTGATCGAGCAGGGCTTCGGCGTGATCGTTCCCGAGTGGTGGGACTCGCCGATGGCGCGGTTGGGCGCGCGCCTCCGCGTCGAGAGCGATCCAACGCTGCCGGGCGGCCCGGCCAGCGCGGGCTCGTCCACGGCCGCGACGCCCAAGCTGGGCATGGGCGCGCTGGTGAAATACCGCTGGGAGATCGCGCTTGGTGACACGTCGCTGACACTCAACGAGTTCGAGCAGTTGGCGGCGAAGAAAACGCCGCTGGTGCGCGTGAACGGGCGATGGGTCGAGGTGCGCCCCGAGGACGTCCAGGCCGCGATCCGCTTCATCCGCGAGAACCCGGGCGGCGAGATGCGCGTGGCCGACGCGCTGCGCATGGCGTACGGCACGGACCTGAAGCAGACCGGCATCCCCGTCGTCGGGCTGGAGGCGACCGGCTGGGTCGCGGCGATGCTGAACGGCCAGGCGGGCCAGGGCATCGAGATCCTCGAAACTCCGCGGAGCTTCCGCGGCACGCTGCGCCCGTACCAGGTGCGCGGCTTGTCGTGGCTTTGCTTCCTCGAGCGATTGGGCCTGGGCGCGTGCCTGGCGGACGACATGGGCCTGGGCAAGACGATCCAGCTCCTGGCGCTCCTGGCGCTGGAGCGTCAGGCGGCGGAGGGCCAGCCGGCGGTGGGCGACTCTTCGCCCAAGGTGCTGCCCACGCTCCTGGTCGCGCCGATGTCGGTCGTGGGCAACTGGCTCCACGAAACACGCCGCTTCTGCCCCGAACTGCGCGTGCTGGTGCATCACGGGCTCGAGCGTCAGTCAGGGCAGGAACTCATCGACGCGGCCCAGCAGAGCGACCTGGTCGTTACGACCTATTCGCTGGCGCACCGCGACAAGGAAGTGCTGGGAAAGGTCTCGTGGGGGCGCATCGTGCTCGACGAGGCGCAGTACATCAAGAACCCGATGGCCAAGCAGTCGCAGGCGGTGCGCGGGTTCTCCGCCGAGCGGCGCGTGGCGCTCACCGGCACGCCCGTGGAGAACCGCCTGTCCGAGCTGTGGTCGGTGATGGACTTCCTCAACCCGGGCTACCTGGGCTCGGCTCACACGTTCCGCTCGAGGTTCGCGGTTCCGATCGAACGATACCGCGACAAGTCGTGCGCGGATCAGCTGCGCGGGCTGGTCAGGCCGTTCGTGCTCCGTCGCTTGAAGAGCGATCCGACGGTCGTCGCGGACCTTCCCGAGAAGCTCGAGACACGCGATTACTGCCACCTCACGAGCGAGCAGGCGTCGCTCTACGAGACGTGCGTGCGCCGGATGCTCACCGAGGTGGACAACGCGGAGGGCATCCACCGCCGCGGCCTGGTGCTGGCGGCGCTCATCAAGCTCAAGCAGATCTGCAACCATCCCGGCCAGCTGCTCAAGGATCACGAGGCGAACGAAGGCCGCCCCGCACGCCAGATCGAGCCCGAGCGTTCCGGCAAGTGCGTGCGCATCCTGGAACTGCTCGACGAGGTTCTGGCCGAGGGCGAGCAGGCGCTCGTCTTCACGCAGTTCCGCCAGATGGGCGCGATGCTCTCGACCATGATCCAGGCGAGGTTCGACCGCGAAGTATTGTTCCTGCACGGCGGGACGACGCAGGCCCAGCGCCAGGAGATCATCGAGACATTCCAGAAGGCGGATGGTTCCAAGCCGGTGCTGGTGCTGAGCCTGCGGGCCGGCGGCGTCGGCCTGAACCTGACGGCCGCAACCCACGTCTTCCACTTCGATCGCTGGTGGAACCCCGCGGTGGAAAACCAGGCGACCGACCGCGCCTACCGAATCGGGCAGACACGCACGGTGCAGGTCCACAAGTTCGTCGTCAAGGGCACCCTCGAAGAACGCATCGACGAGATGATCGAGCAGAAGACCGAGCTGGCGGAGAACATCATCGGCGGCGGCGAGCGCTGGCTCACCGAGCTGTCGACCGATCAGCTCCGCGACGTGCTCACGCTTCGTCAGGACGCGATTGTCGAAGAATGATCGTTGTCTCTCCGGCCCGAACAACCTCCCACGCTGGACATCTAGGCGTTGGACGCCAACATTTCGGTTCTGCCCCGGCGCGGCCGGGGACCCGCCGCACCTGCTCTCAGCCCCGAGAATCGCCGCGTGACCAACGTCCCGAACTTCTCGGATCGATCGCGAAAGCAGCCCTTGCTGCGCCCGCGTCGCGTGCGCGGCGGCGTGAAGCTCCTGCTCAGCGACCAGAACGCGTCGTGGGCGGCGCAGCGCTGGGTTCGTCTCGTTGAGCAGGCCGGCGAGGGCCAGCACCTGGTCGAGGGCATCGACTACGCCAAGAACGGGCAGACCAAACGTCTGTCGGTCGAGGTCGGTCGCGTCGACGCCAGCGTGCAGGGCCGCGCCTATCGCCCGTACACCACGGTGCTCTCGCTCACCGCATTCTCACACGACGAATGGGATCGGATCGTCGAGGCGATGTCGGACCAGGCGATCCACGCCGCCAAGCTGCTGTCGGGCGAGCTCCCGCCCAACATCGAGGACCTTTTCGCGCCGCTGGGGCTTCGCCTCTTCCCGACCGAGCCGACGGACGTGAAGGTGTCGTGTACGTGCGATGATTTCAAGGGCGGGCGCCACTGGTGCAAGCACGCGGTGTGCGTCGCCATGCTCTTCGCCGAGCGGCTCAGCGAAGACCCGTTCCACATGTTCACGATGCGGGGCATGGCGGCGGCGGAATTGCTTGAGCGCTTGCGCCAACGCCGGTCCGTGGCGCGGGCCGGGAACTCCGCGGTGCCGGTCTATGCGCCCCGCCTGCCCGGCGAGGGCGAGGCCCCGTCGCTGGACCAGTGCCTCGACAAGTTCTGGGACGCGGGGCCCGGGCTGCATTCGCTGGATTTCGTGCGCCAGCACTCGCCCGTGAAGCACCCGCTCTTACGCCGACTTGGCCCGAGCCCGTTCCAGGGCGTCGCGGGCGCGTCGTTTCCTCTGGTCGGCCTGCTGGCGACGTGTTACGAGGTCATCAGCCGGGACGCGGTTGAGGGCCCGCCGCCAGCGTTGCCGGGGGATGCGGCGGATGACTCGGAAGAATCGGGCGAACAAACCCCGATGGATTGACTCCGTGGCGCGGGATTCCAATCATTCCGCCTGTCGGTTTCGGAGCCGATCGTGACGGACGCCTCGCGGCAGCCACTCCGCGGACCGAGGCACGATCATGGGTCTTCTCTCAGCGGCTGTGGGAAGGTCTCGCTCCCGCTCGCGAGTTTTCGCGGGCACTCTGTGCCGCGGCAGCCGGAATCCCGCTCCTTCTGGAGCGCGATCTCGGGACCGCGACGGGAAGTGGTCTTGGGTTCGGCGGGCGACATCGCCCGGGGATAGGAGGCGCCGCTCTGGGTCCATCGACTGGTCGATGGTGTAATCGGTAGCACAGCAGATTTTGGTTCTGTTAGTCGAGGTTCAAATCCTCGTCGACCAGCTTTCCCATTGGGAGCGCGGCGCGAGCTGAACCCGCCCGCGAACCGAAGTGCCCCGGCACCCTCCCACGCTCGCGACCCCAATCGGCACGGCCATGAGCAACGCGACGACCGGCACATCGTGCAGCGCGATCATCCTCGCCGCCGGCAAGGGCACGAGGATGCGCTCCGACCTTCCCAAGGTCGTTCATCCCGTGGGCGGGCGGGCCATGGTGTGCGCCGTGGTCGACGCGTGCCTCGAGGCGGGCTGCTCCAAAGTTGTCGTTGTCGTCGGATACAAGCAGGATCTGGTCCGCCAGGCGCTGGCGTCGTATGGCTCCAAGGTGCAGTTCGCCGTGCAGAGCGAGCAGCTCGGCACCGGGCACGCGGTGCAGTCGGCGATCGAGAACTTCGCGGGCGAGCGTGCGTCGCGCGGGCACGACGTGTTCGTGCTGTGCGGCGACGGGCCGCTGATCCGCAGCGAGACGCTCGCCAAGCTCCTGGCGTGCCATCGCGCCGCGCGGGCGTCGGCGACGCTCGCGACCTCCGTGATCGACGACCCCACCGGCTACGGGCGCATCGTGCGCGGCCCGGACGGGCGCTTCGTCGCGATCGTCGAGCACAAGGACTGCACGCCGCCCCAGCTGGCGATCCGCGAGGTCAACCCGAGCTATTACTGCTTCGACGCGTCGCTGCTCTTTTCGGCCCTGGCCCGGGTGGGGCGCAACGAGCGCAGCGGTGAGTACTACCTGACGGACGTTCCGAAACTGCTCTTGGCCGACGGGGCCCGGGTCGAGGTGATCGACGCGGTCCCGCCGGAGGACATCCTCTCGATCAACACACCGGAGGAGCTGAGCCGTGTCGACGGGATCTATCGGGCACGTGGCGGGCGGGCTGGGGTCGGTCTCCACCAGCACCAAGGCGGCGCGGGACTTTCTGCTCCACAGGCCTCATCGAAGCACGGAAACGCGTGAGGGGGAACGCATGGCGGGCGGGAACGGCGACAACCTGAGGATCTTCTGCGGCAGCCGCTCGCGCTACCTCGCGGATCGCGTGGTCGCGCACATCGGCATCCCGCTCGGCCTGGCCAAGACCGTGGTCTTCCCCGACGGTGAGCTGATCGTAAAGCTCGACGAGGACGTGCGCGGGCGCGACTGCTTTGTCGTGCTCTCGACGTGCGACCCGGTCAACGACAACCTGATGGAGCTCCTGGTCTTCATCGACTGCCTCAAGCGCGCCAGCGCCGCCCGCGTCACGGTCGTCGTGCCCTACTTCGGCTATGCGCGCCAGGACCGCAAGGACGAGGGACGCGTGCCGATCACCGCCAAGCTCGTCGCCAACATCATCACCGCCGCGGGCGCGGACCGCGTGCTCTCGATCGATCTGCACGCGGCCCAGATCCAGGGCTTCTTTGACCTGCCGGTGGACCACCTCTCGGCAACCCCGGTCTTCGTCGAGTATTTCACCTCGATCCGCAAAGACCTTGGCGAACTCTGCTTGGTCAGTCCCGACGTCGGCAACGTCAAGGTCGCCGAGGGCATGGCCAACCTGCTCGGCGGCGAGCTGGCGATCATCAACAAGCGCCGTCTCTCGGGCTCGACCGTTACGACCGGCAACCTCATCGGCCACGTCGAGAACCGCACCGTGCTGATGTTCGACGACATGATCTCGACCGCCGGCACGGTGTTCGAGGCGGCCAAGCTCGTGCTCGATCGCGGCGCCAGGCGCGTCATCACCGCCGCGACGCACCCGGTGCTCGTCGGCCCGGCGATGGAACGCCTGGCGAGCCCGCTCATCTCGCAGGTGGTGGTGACCAACACCATCCCGCTGGGACCGCGCGTTGATTCGCTGCGTCCCAAGCTGGTCGAGCTGTGCGTGGGCCGCCTGCTCGGCGAGGCGATCAACCGAATCCCCAACAACCTGTCGGTGTCGGCGCTGTTCCAGCAGACGGCGGGGACAAAGAGGTAGGAAGAAGTCACAGAGTCACGAAGAGACGGAGTGAAGAGAAGAAGTGGTCAAGTGGTCAAGTGGTCGGGTGGTCTGGTGAAGAAGAGAAATCGAACGGCGGATCGGCCGCTCGACGTCAAGTGAGTGAAACGCCGGCCAGAAACCCGGCACAAACAACAAGGCCCGAACAATTGGGCCCGGTACGACGGAAGGAAACTGCCATGCGTGAATCAACCCCCGTTCTTTCGGCCAGCAAGCGTGAGCGTCTCGGGACGCGGTACAGCCAGCGCGAGCGCGACCAGGGCCGCCTGCCCATCGTCGTCTACTCCAAGGGCACCGAGCCTCTCTCGCTCTCGGTCGACGCGCGCGAGACCAAGCGTCACATCAACAAGGGCGAAAAGATCTTCCGCATGGACCTGGCGGGCGTGTTCGACAAGCAGACCGTGCTGCTCAAGGACGTGCAGTTCGACTACCTCGGCACGGAGATCGTTCACGCGGACTTCGCAAGGGTCAGCCTGACGGATCGCATCCGCGCCCGCGTCCCGATCCACCTGGTGGGCGAGGCCCCGGGCCTCAAGCAGGCCGGCGCGATCCTCATGCACCCGACCAACGAGGTCGTGGTGGAGTGCGTCGTGACCGATCTGCCCGAGTACATCGAGGTGAGCCTGGGCACGCTCGACGTCGGGCACGCGATCACCGCCGGAGAGGTCACCCTCCCCGGCAAGGGCATGAAGATGATCACCGACAAGCACGCCATCCTGGCCCAGGTCATCATCCAGCAGGAGATCGTGGTGGGCGAAGCGACCGCGGCCGAGGGCGGCCCGGCGGAGCCCGAAGTCATCACCGCCAAGAAGGTCGAGGGCGAGGAAGGCGCCGCTGCACCGGGCGACAAGAAGGCCGGCGCTCCCGCCGCCAAGGGCGCTGCCCCGGCCGCCAAGGACGCCAAGCCCGCCGGTGGCGACAAGAAGAAGTAATCACCCGCACGTCCAGCGCCGGTGGGTCCACCACCGGCGCCGGACGGTTCGTTCAGGCCCGTGTTCGCGTTTGTTCTCTCCTTTGGTTTCTTCGATCGGGTTCGTGCGTCCATGAAGCTCATCGTCGGCCTTGGCAATCCGGGCAATCAGTACACCAAGACGCGGCACAACGCCGGGTTCCTGGTCGTCGATCGCCTGGCCGCCAAGCACGCACCGGGCGAAACGCCGCGGGCCCGCTTCAACGCGGCCGCGGTCGAATGCCAGGTGGGTGGCGAGCGATGCCTGCTCCTCAAGCCCACGACATTCATGAATCGCTCGGGGATGTGCGTGGGCGAGGCGGTGGGCTTCTACAAATTGTCGCCGGAAAATGACCTCCTGGTCATCACCGACGACATCTACCTGCCGCTGGGCGCGCTTCGCATGCGCCCCGCCGGCGGGACGGGCGGGCACAATGGCCTGTCCGACATCCAGCGGGCCCTGGGGCGCGAGGACTATCCGCGCCTGCGTCTGGGCGTGGGTGTCGGCGAAACCGGCGGCAAGCCCGAGTTCATGGATCAGGCCGACTTCGTCCTCTCGCGTCTGTCCGACGACGAGTGGGCGACGTTCAGCGGCGCGATCGACAAAGGCGTCAAGGCGTGCGAGACGTTCGTCTCCAAGGGCGTCGACGCCGCGATGAACTCGTGCAACGCGCCCGAGACGCCCGCGCGTCCGAAACGCGAGCGCCCCAGCGAGACCAAACCCGAGAACAAGGCGGAGAACAAGCCAGAGAGCGGGCCGGGGCGTGCCCCAAGCCGTTCGCCCGACGCGAGTGGTTCGAGTTCCAATTCACCAACCGAAGCGCCCAAGGCCGGGATCGATCCCGGGGCGCGTCGTTCCGAGTCGTAAACAGTCTTTCAATCGAGTCACACACACCGAGTCATTCACTCAGGATCAGCAAGGAAACAGTCATGGCAACCCCGAAGCGCGTGTATCAGTACGAGGCGATGTTCCTCCTCTCCCAGGCGGTCGCGGCCGATCTCGGCAGCGCCGTCGAGCACATCAAGGAGATCATCGCCCGCGGGCACGGCGAGATCGTCGCCCTCCGCAAGTGGGACGAGCGCCGCCTGGCCTACGAGATCGCCGGCCAGAAGCGCGGCATCTACATCCTCGTCTACTTCAAGGCCCCCAACACCGACCTCGCCCACATCGAGCGCGACTGCAACCTCTCGGAGAAGATCATGCGGACGCTGATCGTCCGCGCCGATCAATACACCCCCGAAGAGATCGCGTCGTTCGACGGCCGCAAGGAGCTGGAGGTCGAGATCAAGCTGCGTGGCGAGCGTGCCGCACAGCCCGCGACCGAGGGCGCCGCCCCTGCTGCTGCCGCCGCCGCTCCGGCGTCCGAGCCCGCGCCCCAGTAAGCCCGGTTTCGTGTCGCTCGCCTTTGCGATTGAATGTTTGTATAATGATCGGTATCGATCGTCCATCCGCGTCGGGTGGTGTCGAGACTGGAGGATCGCCATGGCCGGGAATCTGAATCGCGTCTTTCTGATGGGAAACCTGACGCGCGACGTCGAGTTGCGCCACGTGTCGGGCAATCAGGCGGTGGCGAACATCGGCCTGGCTGTCAACCGCCGCTGGAAGACCCCCGAGGGTGAAAACCGCGAGGAAACCACCTTTGTCGACTGCGAGGCCTGGGGCCGGACCGCGGAGGTCATGGCCCAGTACCTCGCCAAGGGGCGCCCCGTGTTCATCGAAGGCCGCCTCAAGCTCGACCAGTGGGAGAAGGAGGGCCAGAAGTTCTCCAAGCTCCGCGTGGTGGTCGAGAGCTTCCAGTTCGTCGACAGCCGCGAGGGCGGAGGTGGCGGCGGTGGCGGTGGCGGCGGGCGTTCGTCGCAGGGCGGTTCCCGTCAGGGTTCGTCCTCGTCGTCCTCGGCCCCCGCGCCCGCGAACGTGGCCGACGACGACATCCCGTTCTAAGATCTTCCCCTTGCGCCCCGTCGGGTTCCCGATTGGGCCATTCCGTGTTTTTCACCGTTGGGGTCGGCGGCGTGCCCGGGTGTTCCGGGATAGCGGCCGAGCGACTCCTAACTTCCCGGCTCCTCGAGAGCCCGAAAGGACAGCATCATGCCCCGCACGCAGAAACTCCTCCTGGTCGAAAACGTCGAGAGTCTCGGCATCGTCGGCGACATCGTCAGCGTCCGCAACGGCTACGCCCGCAACTTCCTCCTCCCCCGCGCCCTGGCGACCAAACCCAGCGACGAGCTGATCCAGCAACTGCAGGGCAAGCGTGCCGAGGCCCAGAAGATGCTCGCCGAGCAGCGCCGCACGCGCGAGGGGCTCTCGCAGAAGCTGCAGGGCGTGGAGATCAAACTGGTGCGTTCGTGCAACGACCAGGGAATCCTGTACGCCGCGATCACCCAGCAGGACGTGTCAAACGAACTCAACGCGGGCGGCTATGCCGTCAAGCCGCGCGACGTTCGCATCAACCAGGTGATGAAGCGTATCGACACCTACGAAGTCCACATCAAGCTCGACTCGGACCTCGACGCCAGCGTCAAGGTGCATGTGCAGGCCGACCGCAAGCTCGACCTGCACCGCGACGAGCCCGCCGCGGCTTCGGCTGCGGCCGCGGGCGCTGAGAATGCCGCTCCCGCCGAGGGCGAAGCCAAGGGCGAGAAGAAATCCAAGAAGGGCGATGCGGCCCCCGAGGCCAAGGCCGAGAAGGGCGAGGGCAAGTTCGGCGGCAAGGCCGAGAAGAAGGCCGAAGCCAAGCCGGAGAAGGCCGACAAGGGCGAGAAGAAGTCCAAGAAGGCCTGAGCCCGTGCTGACAATCTGATTGACTCAATCACCAAGGTCGCGAAGGCGGCCTTGGTTGTTTTTGAGAGGCATCCGGCATCGGGCGTCAGGCATTGGGGATGGAGAATAGAGAAGAGAAAGAGGGACACGAACCGGCGAAGGAGCGATTGAAATCTCCGATGCCGCGGTGAACCGCCTTTGGAAAACGCGTGCGAGACCGCCGAGTGAATAGACTGGCGGCATGAAGAACCCCACCACTTCCGTCGCGAGCGGACGGTCGCTCGCGGCCACGACCTCCCTGGCCGCAGGCCTGGTGTGCAGCGCCGGCCTGTGCGCTCCGTCGCTCGGCGCGGATGAGATCACGTGCGTCGCGCACCCGCCGACCGACACACGGAACTCTCACTACATCTCGAACCGCGAGCCCTTGATCGCCTCGCCGCTCGTAAAGCTCCCGATCGGGAGCGTTCGCGGCGAGGGCTGGCTGAAGAAGCAGATCGAACTCCAGGCCGCGGGCTTCCACGGACATCTCACCGAGATCAGCCAGTTCCTGAAGAAAGAGAAGAACGCGTGGCTGTCCAAGGACGGCCAAGGCGAATACGGCTGGGAGGAAGTCCCGTACTGGCTCAAGGGCTTCATCGCGGCGGCGTACCTCACCGACAACAAGGCCCAGATCGACGAGGCCCGCATCTGGATCGAGGGCGCGATCGCCAGCCAGGACGCGTCGGGCATGTTCGGCCCGCGTGGGAAGGGCGCGAAGGCGACCGTGAGCAGCACCGACGGGCCGCTCGACCTCTGGCCCAACATGGTGATGCTCAACTGCCTGCAGACGTACTTTGAGGCGACGGGCGATCAGCGCGTGATCGATCTCATGACGCGCTACTTCAAGTTCCAGATGACGATCCCCGAGAAGGATCTCTTCCCGCCGTACTGGCAGCAGCAGCGGGCCGCCGACAACCTCGCGAGCGTGTACTGGCTCTACAACCACACGGGCGACGCGTTCCTCCTCGACCTGGCCAAGCGTGTCCACGCGCACACCATCAACTGGACCGATGGCATCCCCGATTGGCACAACGTCAACATGTCGCAGGCCTTCGGCGGGCCCGCGACGTTCTATCAACAGTCGAAGGACCCGAAGCACCTGAACGCTGCGGACCGAAACTGGCGGCAGATCCGCGAGATGTACGGCCAGGTGCCGGGCGGGATGTTCGGGAGCGACGAAAACTGCCGCCCCGGATTCGACGACCCGCGTCAGGCGGTCGAAACGTGCGGCATGGCGGAGATGATGCTGTCGTGCGAGCGGCTCGTGTCCATCACCGCCAACCCGATCTGGGCCGATCGCGCCGAGGACGTCGCGTTCAATTCGCTCCCCGCCGCGGTCATGGCCGACTTCAGCGGGCTGCGCTACCTCACCGCGCCGAATCACGTTCAGTCCGACAGGTCCAGCAAAGCGCCGGGCCTTCAGAACGCCGGCAACATGTACCAGATGCGGGCCGACGCCCACCGCTGCTGCCAGCACAACTTCGGGCACGCCTGGCCCAACTTCGTGCAGACCCAGTGGATGGCAACGAGCGACAATGGCCTGGCCGCTGTCTTCTTCGCGCCTTCCACCGTGACCGCCAAGGTGGGCAATGGCACAAAGGCGACGATTACCACCTCGTCCAACTACCCGTTCGAAGAGACCATCGTCTATTCGTTCGACCTCGACAAGGCGGCGGAGTTCCCGGTGTACCTGCGCGTGCCCGCATGGTGCGAGAACCCGAGCGTCGCCGTCAACAAGGACGCGGCGGCGGCGCCTGCGAAGAACGCTCCCGCAGATTCGCGCGGGTTCATCCGCGTGAGCCGCTCGTGGAAGAAGGGCGACACGCTCACGCTCTCACTCCCGATGAGCATCCGAATCCGCACTTGGAAGGGCAACCACAACAGCGTGTCGGTCGATCGCGGCCCGCTGACGTATTCACTCCAGATCAAGGAGCGCTACCAGCGATCCGATGGCCCTCCGTCGTTCCCCGGCGATGAAATCTGGCCCGAATCGCCCTGGAACTACGGGCTGGTGCTCGACGCAAAGAACGCCGCGGCGGGGTTCGAAGTGGTCAAGGGCTCCACGCCAGCCGGCAACACACCGTTCACACAGGAAAATGTGCCGATCTCGATCAAGGCCAAGGCGCGACGCATCCCCGAATGGAAGCAGGATTACCAGGGCCTGGTGGGGCTCTTGCAGGACAGCCCCGCCAAGACAAGCGAGCCAATCGAAACCGTGACGCTCATCCCAATGGGTGCGGCCCGCCTGCGCGTGAGCGCGTTCCCGACCGTCTCCGACAAGCCCGAAGCCCACGCATGGACCGTGCCGCCGGAAGCAAAGAACATCAAGGTCAGCGCCTCGCATTGCTTCGGGAGTGACACGGTCCGCGCGATCGCCGACGGACTGGTGCCGAAGAACTCGGCGGATCATTCGATCCCGCGCCTGACCTGGTGGGACCACCGCGGCACCAGCGAGTGGGCCGAGCACGAGTTCGACTCGGCGCGCGAGGTCCGCAAGGTGCTGGTGTACTGGTTCGACGACGAGCCGGCGGGCGGAAAGTGCCGCGTGCCCAAGTCCGCGAAAGTGCTGGTGCGCGTGGGCGGCAAGTGGGTTGAGCCCCAAACGCTCGGGCCGCTGGGCGTCGCGAAGGACTCGTTCAATCACGTCGCGTTCGACGCGGTGAAGGCCGAGGGCGTGCGCGTTGAGGTTGAGCTGCGCGAGGGGTTCTCCGGCGGCGTGCTGGAGATCCAGGCCGAGTGAGAGTTGCGCAAGAATGGGCGGATTCGCGGCCAGACAGAATGCCGAACTTGCATGTCCGGTATCAACGCGGCCAGGCCGTGACGCACGGCACGGAAATCGCGCTGGATTCTTGCCGTGCCGCGCCCGGCGCGGTAACCTCTGCCTCTCTCCACACGCTGGAAAGGAGAAGTCATGGGAAAAGTTTCTGATCGCATCGCGGCCCTGAACAGTCAGGCCCGCTCGAACAGCTCGGTTGTGTTCTCCGGGCACGGCGGATGGAGCTCCGGCGACGGCGAGTTCACGGTCCCCGCGAGCACCACCATCACGTTCTACCAGGCCGACGGCGTGTCGCTCGGCAATCGAGCGGGCCAGCTCGTCGACTCGCTGACCCGCTACAGCTCC
Organism: Phycisphaerales bacterium; assembly: GCA_020853815.1. Taxonomy (GTDB): domain Bacteria; phylum Planctomycetota; class Phycisphaerae; order Phycisphaerales; family UBA1924; genus JABWBC01. The sequence continues at coordinate 9,908 of JADYYE010000098.1, read as the reverse complement.
GGCGCGGTCGGGCACGAGACGATCCGTGCCGGGCAGAAGTGCAAGAACTATCGCCTGTACCCGCGCGAACAGCTCTCGCTGATGGGGCATTCCAAGTTCGAGCAGCGCTTCATCACCACCAACGACGACGCCGGCGTGCCGCTGCAAGACCTGATCTCGCAGAACATCGGCAAGGATTGCCACTGGGCGGCGTGCCGCAATCACATGTGATCGGCCGTCGCTGATTGCGGGCCGACACGCGAGCCGAGCTTCAACGCCGCGGCAAGTCCGCGGCGTTTTTCATTGGCGAGCCCTGCCCGCCGCCCATCTCCGTGCCGCATTCCGGGCAGCGGTTCGACTCAAGCCCCGCGAGCGAATAGCCGCACTTGGGACACACACCGGGTGTTGGTGGCTTGGGGCTGTGCAGCCGGTTCAGCATCATGGCGCCGAACACCGGCGGCCCGAGCACCAGCAGCGAGATCGCCCCGGTCACCGCCAGCCCCTGCGCCCCGGCCAGACCCACGCCAACGAACATCGACAACACGCCCATCAACGCGGAGAACCAGATCACAAACGACGGCATAACCCGCGGCATGAACACCGCAGCGCCGCACACCACCGCGAGCGTGAAGCCGAACACCCGCACAAACGGCTCGGGGATCGTCAGTCCATAGCCCCCCCACGCAACGCCCCACACGCAGAGCAGGCGAGCGCCGACATCCTGGAGTTTGGGCACACTTCGGGTCATGGGGATAGCCGCACGTCATGCCCGCATTCGGGGGCAGCGCGCCGAGCGGAGGCCACGAAGCGAGTAGCCGCAGCTTCCGCAGACATTCTCACGCACATCGATCGACTCTTCGAGCAGCCACTGCGTGTGGTGCTTCGCGGCAAGCCAGAAACCGACGCAACCCGGAACGAAAAACACGGCGCTCGCAACCAGCGCTCCGAACCACTCAGCAGGAAAGACGACAGCCTGCCATGAAACGAACCCGATCGATGCGATCGTCCAAATCATGGCCATCGGCTTGGCGAGGCGCGCGGGCCTACCTATGACGCTCAGCGCCAGCAAACACAGCGCCAGTGGCAGCAGCGGCAGACACCACCAATACTCCGTCGCGAGCGATGTGACACTGCAGACAAAAAGCCAAGCGCACGTCCAGAGGAGAACAGGTATCGCGATCCGCTGTGACCAGTGACGCCGGGGATCCACTCAAGCCTCCCCCACTACCGCCGCGACACGCTCATCAGCACAAACGCTCGGTAGCTCCCGTCGGGCAGGCGCGCCGTCGCGACGCGCTGGGTCTCGCCCGCGCTCACACTCTTGCCCGCCGCCGCTGACAGCGCCGCCGCTCCCTTGGCCAGCGCGGCGTTGCGCGCCTCGCGCAGCGTCGGGCCGTCGCCCATCGCGCACGCCTCGATCGTCGCGTCGCCGACCTTTGGCGCTTCAAACCACCACGCAGGGCGCTCCACGCCATCGGGAAGCGCTGGCGTGCCGGGCGAGGCCGCCCCGGTTGCCCCCGTCCCGTCGCCGACCGCCGTCTTGGTCTGTTCGCTCGCCGGAATCGGCACGGCCTGCACCTGGGCCCGCGCCGGGCCCAGCGCCCGCGCCAGCACCATCGCTTCGATCTGCCCCGCGTCGGTCCGTCGGCACGCGCTGTGAACAAACTCGATCGTGAGCGGCTCGGTCCCCAGCAACTCCGTCGCCGCGGCCTTCGCGTTTCGGCCCGCCAGCGCCAGCGCGACCTGCAAGTCGCCCGCCGCGCCAGACGCGGGGATCGTCGCGACATTGCCCGACAACTCCGTCAGCGAAGTCCACCACGCGGGCTGCGCGCCGTGCGCCAGTAATTCGATGCCCCGCTCCCGGATCAGTTCCCGCGCCCGATCGTCGTAGATCGCAGTATCGACCAGCGGGTAGGACGGCGCGGCCTTGGGCGGCGGAGGCGAACACGACGCGAGCGACCCCACCAGCGCGGCGCACGCCAACGCGCCGGTCGCCACTCTTCCGAACTTCCGCGTCGATCCGTCCATGATCGCCCCGATCAGAACAGCTTCTGCTGGTCCTTCACGTCCTTCACGCGATTGCCGAGCAACTCGATCTGGCTCTTGATCTCTTCCAGGCTCTTGAACTGGTCGTACTCGCTCGCGAAGCGGATGTACGCGACCTCGTCGATATCGCGCAGCTTGGCCTTCACCAGTTCGCCGATCGCCCGCGACGGCACCTCGCGGTCGTACTGGCGATGGATCTCTTCCTCGATTTCGTCGGCGGACCGCTCCTTCACGTCCTCGCCGATCGGACGCTTGCCGCACGCGACCTGGATGCCGCGGAGAACCTTGTCGCGATCGAACGGCTGGCGCGTGCCGTCGCGCTTGATGACCATGAGCCTGGCCGCGGGCTCGGCCCGCTCGTAGGTGGTGAAGCGTCGCCCGCATTCGAGGCACTCGCGCCGCCGGCGCACGACCTTCCCGCCGTCGGATGCGCGGCTGTCGATCACCTTGTCGTTGTCTTTGCCGCAGTTTGGACAGATCACGCGAACATCATACGACCACGCGGGCGGGTGTGCGCCGGGATCCCATCCGTGTCGTCGCCGCGGGCGCCGCGAGGGCCAGTGCCCGCGAACCCGTGCCGTGAAAAGCCCGTGAAGGACGCCCTGATCGACCCGTGCTATCCCGCGATCGGGAACAGAGCGAGCGTGCCAGCGCAGACCGATTCCCGCAGGGCTCGCTCCATGAGAAACGGCGTCCTTCCGACGCCGCTCGTTCGTGCGAGAGATGGCCTCGATCAATCACTCTCGCGGCAGTTCCCGCAGTGGCACCGCCCGCGCGGGCGTGGTGAACAGGTTGTTCAAGATCGGAAGATCACCCAGCATCGGCACGCGCTCCCCCTTGGCCCCCACCGGCACCGCCTGCATCCCCGCCTCGGGGTCGATGTTCAATTCCTCGCAGCGAAGCTCCGTGCCGTCCGACGCCCGGATCACCAGCCCGCCGTCGCCCGCGGCCCTGATCTGAAAGCGAGGATCGAGCATCGAGACCGGCTTGCGATCCTGTGTTGCCGGCCGATCGATCGCGTCGATCGCGGCGCCCACGAGGGCGAGCAGGTCGGCCGATCCCTGCACGATGATCGAGTTCGTGCCTGGGTCGCTCGTCGCCTTCGTAAAGTCCACGGGCTGAAGCGATTGCAATGACCTGATCACGCCGAGCGTCTCGCCCGCCGCGACGTGCTTGAGCGGAAAGACGCGCATCTGCCTGTCGCCGATGTTGGCCCCCGCGCCGGGAACCGCATGGTCCTTCGGCCCGGCCGTCGCCATCTCCGCGAGCACCCACTGAACCTTCGGCTGAAGTCTCGACGGCGCGCTCACGAACAGCTTGGTTCCATACGTCTGCATGCGTGCCAGGTCGCCGCCGTTCTCGGCCCAAAGATCGGGATGCACCAGCGACGTCACCAGCTGCTTGATACTGTCGACCACTTCATGGGTCGTCGCCCCGTCTTCAATGTCACTCTTCCTCGCGCCGATGGCCGCGGTGAGGTCATAGGTGACAAGCACCGTCTCCTGCCGATCAAAGAACGCCTGCGACGAGAAGATGATCCTTCCGTCCTGCACGCGGTAGGCCAGCCCCATGTCGTCGGTCAGATTCGCGTGGTCGTTGAGCATGGTGATCGCCGCGTCGAGCGCAAAGCCCTGCAAATCCACGCCGATCCCGTTGTCGGGCGAAATCGTCGGCATCTCGCCGCCGATCGCCCGCAGCTGAGGCCAGTGAACAAACACGGGAAGCTTGGCACCCTGCCCGATCGCCTGAAAGAAGTCATCCCAGCGCAGCGAAAGATCGGCCGTGACCCTGATGTCGCGCAGCGCCTCGGGCGGCTCCTCTCGCGCCGGCTGGAACGCCGACGAGGGGATCACACTCCCGGGCCCGTTGAACGTCACGATCGCCGTCACCACCGCCGCCCCCGCGATCCCGAGCATTCCGATCTGCATGATGCGTCTCCTTCGTGGGTGTGAATACGCCTGGGTGTACCGCCCCGCCAGTTCGTCCGCTTCGCCGAGTTCTTCAATCGCGTCCGCGGTTGCCTTCGCCTCGGACAAACCGCACAGCATGAGTTCCTGCACACGCTGGCACAGGTGCGCATCGAGTTCATCGCACACGGCCTGGCGTTCCGACGCGGGCACGTTCATGCGCCGCGAAAGCGCATGAAGCCACGCCGCGATCGACGCCGGCTCGCTGCGTGAATCAGGCTCACCGGCCCGATCGAGCGACGATCCTCCCGCCGCGCTCTCCGGACGCGCGATCATCGCGTCCCCTCCTCACGCGGCCTGACGCCGACGAACGCGTCGATGACCCGGCGCAGCGACTCATACGCCGCCACACGCTGGCCGAGTCGCCGCTTGCCCTTGGGCGAGAGGCGATACCACTTCCGCTTGCGGCCTTCGCCCGCGTCTTCCGCGTCCTCGGCCCGCACCGTGTCCCAACTGCTCGTGATCAGCCCCTCGTTCTCGAGCTGCCGCAGCAGGGGATACAGCACGCCCGGCGTAAGGCGCAGATGCCCCTCGGACCTGGCGGCCGCGTCCTTCGTAAGCTGGTAGCCATAGCTCGCCCCCTCGGAGAGCAGCGAGAGCACGACAAGCTCGGCGGATTCGTTTCCTGTCAGCATGGAGCGTTGACCTCCGACGCCAATATATCGGTCAGCGATATATCCGTCAACAACCAATCCGAGGATTCTCGAAAATCACGGGCACGATTAGTTAGTGCGTGCTATAGTGGACACATGAGGGCGTTCCTCCTCGACAAGTGGTACTTCGACGTGGTGGACGACGACGGGCGGGCCGCCATCGTTCACGCCGCCGTGCTCCGCTACGGCCTGATCCACCTCCACTACGGCGCCATCCTCGCCTCCACCGCGCCCCACACCACCGCGACCCACACCACCGCGACCTCGCGTTCTCCCATCCACCACGCCACGATCAGCGCCGGCGACATGCCCCTGACCTCCGCCCGCGGCACGTCCTGGACCTGCGACTCGCTCGACCTCTCCATCAGCTGCTCACCCGTCCAGCCGAACCCGCCGCACCCCACGCCCATCCCGCCGCCCCACCGTCTGCTCGAAAACGACGACGGGTTCATCGACTGGGGACCCATACATCAGCACGCAAGAGTCGACCTGCGCACGCCGGACTTCGCCATCCGCGGCTTCGGATACGCCGAACGCCTGACCATGACCCTCAGGCCGTGGGACATGCCGATCGACGTCATGCACTGGGGGCGATGGATCGGAACATCATCGTCGATGGTCTGGCTGCGCTGGGAAGGTCCCGTTCCAAGAACGCTGGTGCTCTTGAATTCACAGGACGCGAGCGATCCCAGTGAAGCGCCCGCCTCGCGGATGACAACGAGCCCAGCCGAATCGGCCGACCCCAGCGTCAGCCTCGGCCTGATCAAGTCCCGTCACGCCTCGCTCACACTCTCGGATTCACGCACGCTCCGCGATGAATCGCTCGCGGACTCTCTCCTCTCCATTATCCCCGGACTTCGCTCGTGGGCGCCGGCACGCACGCTCGCGGCACGCGAACGCCGCTGGCTCAGCCGCGGCACGCTCACTCGCCCACTCGCCGCGCCGGAACAAGGCTGGGCGATCCACGAGGAGGTACGATTCGACGGTTCATCGCCAAGCTCGGGCGACCGCCCACGCCGGGCGAGCGATCCGCGAATCGCGGGTGACCCATGAACCTCGGGAAGTTCCTTTACGCCGTGCTCTTCTGTGCCGCGATCCCCGCGGGGCTGGCGGCGTGGGCGCACTTCGCGGTCGCTTCGCCGCCGGGAGTTCACTGGCCGATCCTCGGCTGGTTTCTCGCAATCATCGGCGTCGCGCCCGCCGCGCTCGCGATGCTCGAACTCTGGCGTAAGGCCCAGGCGCTCCCGATGAACGCTTTCCCGCCCATGCGCCGCGTCGAGACCGGCCCGTTCGCGCTCGCCGACAACCCGATCTATCTCGGTTTCGTTCTCGCGTGCGCCGGCGCCGCGTTCATCACCGGCAACGCGCCCGCGTTGTGGATCATCACACCCATCGCGGCCCTCTCCGTCGCGGCCCTCGTCATGGGCTACGAGCATCGCGCCACGCTCGCTCGCCTCGGCCCGCGGCAACGCCGTGCCCTGCTTTCGCTCGCGCCCGACACCGACGAGCGACCCCCGCTCCCCGCCCGATTCGCCGCGTGGTTCACCATCCTCCTCCCCTGGGCCATCCTCTACGAGGCGATCGGCCATCTCCCCACGCCCAGCGCCGCCAGCGTCGAACTCCCATTCGAGCCCGGCGCACCCGTCGTCGTTTGGACCGAAGCGATGTACGTCCTCGCCTATCCGCTCGCGCTCGCCGCCCCACTGCTCGCCGCCCGCTCGCGGGATCTGCGCCGCTTCCAAACCAGCGCCATCGCCGCCATGCTCATGGCCTTCTGGTGCTACCTCGCGATCCCCGTGCTCGCACCACCCCGCCCCTTCCTCGATCCATCACCCTTCGGCCGACTGCTCTCGCTCGAACGGGCCGACGGCATCGACGGACGCGTCGCGCTCCCCTCGTTCCATGTCTACTGGGCCTTCGCCTGCGCCTGGCTGATCTCACGCCGCGGCGGGCTCTGGCGCCTCGCGTGGATCCTCGCCATGGCGATCACCATCTCCTGCTGGACCACCGGCATGCACGCGCTGCTCGACCTGGCCGCGGGCGTCGCGCTCTTTCTCATCGCCCACCATCACGCCCGCCTGTATCACGCGTTCATCCTCACCTGCGAGCGCATCGCCAACGCCTGGTGGTCCCTCCGCGTCGGCCCGGTACGCATCCTCGTCCACGCGCTCTACGCCGGGCTCGCCGCCGGACTCGGTTCGCTCATCGCCTGCTTCCTCATCCCCGCCGACGTGCACATGTGGTACGCAATCGTCGTGCTCGCCGGCCTTTTCGGCGCGGGCGCGTGGGGACAGTTCATGGAGGGCGGCGGTCGCCTCTCGCGTCCTTTCGGATACTTCGGGCACATCATCGCCTGCTCGCTCGCGCTCCTTGCCTGCATCATCGCCCGCGCCGATCAGACCTGGCTTCTCGCGGCCGGGCTCGCCACCGCCGCACCGCTCATCCAATCGATCGGCCGCCTCCGCTGCCTCGTGCAGGGCTGCTGCCACGGCGAGCGCTCCGACTCGCCCCATGACCTGCACTATCACATCCCGACCTCGCGCGTCTGCGCCCTCGCCGGCTGGAAGGGCCAGCCCGTCAAGCCCACGCAGGTCTGGTCGATCCTGATCGGCATCCTCATCTTCGGCCTGCTCTGGCGCGTGTGGACCGCCGAGCCGCCCGCCTCCATGATCGTCGGCCTGTATCTTCTGCTCACCGGCCTCACCCGCTTCGTCGAAGAGCACCACCGCGGCGAGCCCCAGACCAAGGTCCACGCGGGCCTGTATTCCTACCAGTGGCTCTGTATCGCCATGTTCGCGGGCGGCGCGATCTGCACATGCCTGCCCGCGCCCATCGCACTCCCCGCCGACGCCGCTCCGCCCGGCGCCTGGCTCGTCTCGCTCGCGGTCGGCCTGATCTACGCCTTCGCGATGGGAGTGGACTTCCCGGCGTCAAATCGCCGATTCTCCTTGCTCGTGCCGCGGACTTGATCGGGCATTACGTGACTCGATGTTGTATGCTCCGCGAGCCAACGCCGCTGTGGACGCTCCGCCGCGACGCCCCTCGTCCGATCTGGTCAGGAGAATCGCATGGTGCAGAACGCCCTCGTGCTCGCACAACAGAGTTCGAATAACGCCGGCGAACTCATCTTCGCCGTCATCTACCTTGCCATCGCCATCCTGGTCATCGCCGGTTTCTGGAAGACTTTCGCCAAGGCGGGCGAGCCCGGCTGGGCCGCCATCATCCCCATCTTCAACACCTACATATTGCTCAAGATCGCGGGGCGCCCCTGGTGGTGGCTCGTCCTGTATTTCATCCCGATCGTGAGCCTGGTCGTCTGGATCGTCGTGGCCATCGACATCGCCAAAGCCTTCGGCAAGGGAACCGGCTTTGGCGTCGGCCTCGCTCTCCTGCCTTTCATCTTCTTCCCCGTTCTCGGCTTCAGCGACGCCCAGTACCAGGGGCCCGTCTCGCGCTAAGCCGCGCGGACCCTCTCGCATGGCCACCGAAGTCCTCCCCGATCCGAAGTGGGATGCCGCGTCGAGCCTCTGCCTCGCGTGCGGCTATTCGCTCGCCGGGCTGGCTCCACCCGTCCCCTGCCCGGAGTGCGGGCACATCCACACCGGCAAGCAGTTCGTCGTCGGCGGCGTGCCCACCGCTCGCAGCATCATGGCCCCGTGGCGACTGGCCGCCATCGTCGTCATCGCTCTCGCGGCAATGTTCGGCCCGCAGGTGCTGATCCTCATCGGATTCCGCCTCGGCTCGTTCCTTGCTCCTCTCATCGTGCTGGCCGTCGGCATCGCCTTCGTCGTCTACCTCGTCAAGTCAGCGCCGCGCTCGCAGGGCGGCAAGGGCCTCCTCGTCTTCGCCGCCGGGCAAGTCACGCTCATGCCGCTCGCGGTCTCGACCGGCCCAAGCTCCGTACAAGGAGCATCCGTGCGCTTCGCGGGCGACGAGGCCGTCGTTCTCAAACGCCTGAGCAAGGTGTGGGCCCGCGTGCGTCTCGTCCGCCCCGACGGTTCCGTCACGTTTCAAGCCGGCGTCCGCTCGCCCATCGAGAGCGAATCCGAACTCATCGACGCCATCACCGCCACGATCGCGCTGGCACGCTCGTTTAACGTCCCGCAGGCGTCGGCACCCGACGCACCCGCCCCGTCCCACGCACCGCCCACTTCACCAGCCCAGCCGCCGGCAACCCCGCCGCCCGACCCTGCGTATACTGGACCCATGACCGGCACGACCCCCACCATCACCCCCACGTCGACCACGACCACGACGGAACCCCGCGCCTGAAGCCGGCAGACGCGGACACAGTTGCAGCTCACACGCGACCCGGCCAACACAAGCCGGGTCGTTTGCTTTCATCCCCGATCCAACCACCAAATCAGCCATTTTTCAGAGACCACCATGCCCACCATCACCCTGCCCAACGGCGACAAGAAGTCCTTTGACAAGCCCGTCTCCGCCCGCGACGTCGCCGCCTCCATCGGCGCCGGCCTCGCCAAGGCCGCCATCGGCGCCAAGATCGACGGCGAGCTTCGCGACCTCTCCACCATCATCGACAAGGACGTGGCGCTGGCGATCGTCACCGCGCCCAAGCCCGGCCAGGCCGCCTCGCCCGACGCCCTCTACCTCATGCGACATTCCGCCGCCCACGTCATGGCCGAGGCCATCCAGGATGTCGTCGGCAAGGACGTCCTTCTCGCCTACGGCCCGCCGACCGACACCGGCTTCTTCTACGACATGTACGTCCCCGAAGGAAAGAAGATCAGCAGCGATCACTTCGACGCCATCAACAACCGCATGGCGGAGATCATCAAAGAGGATCGCGCGTTCACTCGTTACGAACTCCCAGTCATCCCACGCGAAGAAGGCGACTCGATCAACGGCATGTGGAAACTCCACACCGAGCGCAACAAGTACAAGATGGATAACGCGACCCGTGCGCTTCAGGCAATGGCAGACGCCGACCCAAAGTCAGTTCATGAAGTGCATATTCGACTAGAACCATTCGACAATTCGCAAGCCGACACACTTTCGTTCCGGGCCATTGACGGCGCAAGGCTCTCCTTCTACGCCACCGGCACCCCCGGCAAAAACTGGGAAGACCTCTGCCGCGGCCCGCACGTCCCCTCCACCGCCCGCATCGGCGCCGCGCGCGTCATGTCACTCGCCTCCGCCTACTGGCACGGCGACGAAAACTCCGACCGCCTCATCCGCGTCTACGGCACCGCCTTCGCCACCCAGGCCGAGCTCGATGAATACCTCAAGCAGCGCGAAGAGG
>JADYYE010000271.1 GCA_020853815.1 Phycisphaerales bacterium | reverse complement strand
TCTCGACGCAGGAAAATCTCCTGCTCGACTACCTTTACCGGTTGGAGAAGTTCCGCAAGGGACGCCAGGCGGTGCTGGTCCATCTGTCCAAACTCCAGATCCAGAACCGGCGCGAGCAGCATGTGCGGGCCGCAGCTTCCGGGTTCGAGCCGCAGGTGCGCAAGGGTGAAGGCCAGATCTTCGCACTCGCCAACGCCGACATCGTCTTCATCTACAAGGCGGGCAGCAAGGACGACACCCAGGCGGTGATCACGAGGCTGCACTTCATGTTCGCCGACGACCCGCTTCTGATGGACGAGATTCCCGGCAAGCGCGAGCTGTTCTGCAGCTGGTTCGATCTCGACAAGGACTACGACAAGATCATCGCCATCTCGAAGACCCTGCACGCCGCCGAGGAACAGCGCCGGGCCAAGATCGAGGCGGAAACCGCCGCCCGCCAAGGCGAGAGCCAGCGCGGGCGCGGCCAGCCGCTGACCCCCGATCTCCTGGGCCGGGTCGAAGATGCGCTCTCCCAGGCCGATCTTTCCAACCTCCTGCGCCGTCAGGCGGTGTGCGCCCTGGTCGGCAAGGCGGCGCCGCAGAAGGTTTCGACCGAGCTGTTCGTCTCGATCGCCGATCTGCGCGAGACCTTGATCCCCGACGTCAATCTGGCCTCCAGCCCCTGGCTGTTCCAGCATATGACCGAGACCCTGGACCGGCGGGTTCTCTATCTGCTTTCCAAGCACGACGACAAGACGCTCACTTCGGATTTCAGCATCAACCTGAATGTCGCGACGCTGCTCTCGCCCGAATTCATGAAGTTCGACGACAATGTCCGCTCGGCCTCACGCGGCACTATCGTCATCGAGTTGCAGCGCACCGACATCTTCTACGACCTGAACGCCTACATGTTCGCCCGCGACTTCGTGCATGAACGCGGCTATCGCGTCTGCATCGACAGCCTCTCGCATCAGGCGTTGCGCTACGTCAACCGCCAGCGCCTCGGCGCCGATCTGGTCAAGCTGATCTGGAGCCCCGATCTCCTGGCGATCGCCAAGGGACCGGAACGTGAGAAACTTTCCGAGCTGATCCTGGAACGCGGCGCGGCACGCACCATTCTTTGCCGCTGCGACGATCAGGGCGCCATCGAGGCCGGCCAGAACCTGGGGCTCACGCTCTTCCAGGGCCGCTATGTCGATAACCGCCTGGCCGACACCACCCACCAGGGCATCCGCGCCCTTCGCCGCCGCTGACCGTGACCGAAACGCCTGGAACCATGGCCGTCGTCGTCGAAGGGCTTGCCAAACGCTACGGCGCGGTCGACGCCCTGGCCGGCATCGATTTCGTAGTGCCCGGGGGCGCCACGGTGGCCCTACTGGGCGGCAACGGCGCCGGCAAGACCACCACCCTTGCCATCCTCCTGGGCCTCCTGATCCCGTCGGCCGGGCG
>JADYYE010000270.1 GCA_020853815.1 Phycisphaerales bacterium | reverse complement strand
GCCCGAGCACGCAATGGCCTGTGTGCCCGCACTCGGGGCAGACGAAGCCCTGCGGCCAGCGCCAGGCAAACAACGCCTGTTCGCATTGCGCCTCGGTTCCGTACTGCGCCAGAAACTCACTCAAACCTATGCCCTTCTGAAATTGCACCTTGTTCCTCGGCATCGCCTATCTCCTTGTGAAATCAAGCGATGCCAGTTTGCTACCCCCACTGGCTCACAGGCTGAGCCTTATGCGTAACCAAGAAGATGATAGATTCCGCGAATAAAGCCTTTTATCTAAACCGCAAACAGATTACGCGTTACCTTTCATTCGAGAGTCCATGAAGTCGTCCCAAGCAGCATGAGCCTGCTGGGCGAATGTCATTCTTACTGCAAAATTAAATCCTGGATTAAGTTCTAGAATGTAGTCCTTGGTTTCCGAGGGGCTTTGCACAATCATTCCAATCTCAATACCGCGCTGAACGAGTTCAATTGCTCGCTTAGCTTTCTTTCGATCAAACTCCGCTTTATTTAGGCTATCAATCAACTCACTACGCATTAAACCTGGTTTGTTGGTAAGGAATCTAATGATGGTGGCTAGCGCATTGTCGCTAAGTTCTTGTTGTTGTTGAAGCCTCCTCTGTTCTCGAGAAATTATTCTCGGTTCTTGTTTCTCGGGTTTCGAAATACGAGAGCGGTCTCCTTTCGAGACCAACTCAATCCCTTTATTTGTAGTTGAGCGTATTTCCCCAATTCTCTTCTCTTCCCAAGCGGTTTTGGCTCTTGAAAACATCAAAAATTGCCCGTCCCAAGTGAAGCGCGGGTCTAGTTGATAGCGGGCTACCTCTCCAGAAATATCGTCCAAGATCAAGAAGCCAATATCAACTAGCTCACCTATCAAAATTTGGATTTGAGGAATTTGTAAGCCGGCCAGCCGCGCCAGTTCATCCTCGCTAGGCAGGCGACTTGGTTTAATCGGGTCTAACTTTTGAATCAGGATCACAAGAAACGCATCAAATTTACGTACAGATTCTTTTACATCGCCAGAATTGGCACTGTGAAATCGACCATCGTCACCAAGAATAAGCACGCGCCCCGTCTGCTCCCCAAAGACTGACCTGATGTGGTTTGTGCAGAACTGTGCGATTCCAAAATAGGCATCACGTAGAGTTGTGCCAGGGTACTCAACCTTCAACCGTTCAAGAAATTCGCGAAAAGAAAAGCTTTGCGAAGAGGCCAGAAGGTCACGCAATGTTTCCCGGACTGCTTGTTGTATGGATTCATACTGCTGAGCTTCTTCAATTACTGCCGTCTTCGCGACTGTGGTGAGGTCTAAAGGGTCTTTCGTTTTGCTACGTGATAACGGCAGTTCTAATGATGCTGTTTGAACTAAGCGTGCTCTAACTTTAACTTGTGTACTTGAGAAAACAAATTTAGGGCGCCTGCTTACATTTAACAGAGCTTCATCGTCCAACCATTGAACGAAGGCATTGCCTTCATCTACTGTTGGTGACGTTGTCTCCTGCCAAATCTTATGAAACCAACTGCGTAGTTCTTCAACCTGAGCAATATCGTTTAGGAGAACACCCATCTCTGTTCGCCCAAGAATTCCTTGAATAGTGAAATTGGCCGAACCAATTAGCGCGGAGGAATCACCAATTAATACCTTTGCGTGTAAGGCTGGGCAATGGTGGATGCGGTCAAGATTCTTTCTGATAAACAACCAAGCTCGCGGCCTTGCACGGACCGATAAGGAGCGAAGCCATTCCTCGACGTCGGACAATAGATACCAATTTCTTGAGACAGCAATTAACCGCTCGATGTAGGTCACTCCAATATATGGGCTGACTATTTGGAGTGATGAGGCTCTCGATACTAAGAGAGCCGCCTCATCAAAAGGCGATATGGTTCCGGTTGTTGCATGCTTGTGATAGACGAGCACCGCGGCCATTAATTCCTCCATGAGCATACTTAACACAAGATATGCAACTTAATTATGATCAATTCGACAGTTATGCGGAAGCGCATTTCCTATCGAGTTTTCTTGCCACATAGAGTGACCTGTTTTTAGTTACCATTCTGAGCAGTTAGGGAATTTATCGATAGTGCCTATCCAAACCGCCTTATTAACCACCCTCACCATGCTCGCCTTCGCCGGCAACTCGGTGCTGTGCCGCGTTGCGCTGCGGGAGACGGGCATCGACGCGGCGAGCTTCACCACCATTCGCCTCGCGTCGGGGGCGGTGGTGCTGTGGCTGATCGTGCGCTTCTTTCGCCGCGCGCAGGCCGGCGGGGGCAGCTGGCTGTCGGCGCTGATGCTGTTCGCCTACGCCGCCGGTTTTTCCTTCGCGTATTTGAGTTTGACGACGGCGACGGGCGCGCTGCT
>JADYYE010000097.1 GCA_020853815.1 Phycisphaerales bacterium | reverse complement strand
GAAGTGGCGAAGTGGCGAAGTGGCGAAGTGGCGAAGTGGCGAAGTGGCGAAGTGGCGAAGTGGCGAAGTGGCGAAGTGGCGAAGTGGCGAAGTGCAAGAATCATACGGTCTGCACTATTTCCACGGCGATTTCCATCCTCCACTCCCCATTCCCGACTCCCCACTCCCGCTTGCTCTTCACGACTCACGACTCACGGAGTACTCTCTCCGTGACTCCGTGACTTCTCACTTCACTTCGCCTGCTCGTCCGTCGGCATCGTCATGATCGAGTGGCGGATGCCCCACTTGCTCATCTTCACGCCATCGTCAAAGTCGCGCATCGGCACCGGATCGATCCCGAAGCCCTGGCCCGCCGTCTGCAGCTGGTTGTACGGCATGGTCGGGTCCCAGCGATACGAGAACACCGCGCCCTGCGGCCCATTCGCGAACGCGATCGGCACACGCGAGCTCGTCCACACGTCGTACAGCATGCACGTCAGCCAGCCCTCGTCGAGCGCCGTGTTCCCCACGCGCGACGTGCGATAGGCGATCATCTGCCCGTTCAGTCCCGGGCCGCCCTGGTGGAACAGGTACAGCTGCCCGGCGTTGCTAAAGGCGACGATCGGGCGCGTCACTGTGCCGTTGCCCGAACCTTCGCCGCGCGTCCACTTGGTCTCCTCTTCGTGGATGCGGTCGCCGTTGACGTTGCACCAGGTGACGCGCATGCACCAGCTCACGCCGCGCGAGTTGTTGTACGCCGTCGCGACAATCAGCTTGTTCGTACCCGGTTCGACGCCCAGGCCCGCGGGAACCACCGATCGAATCTCCAGCTTCGTCGGCGGCGTGACCACCGGCTTGCTGAAGTCATTGTCCTTGAACGTCATCCACCGCGCGTCGAGCGTGTCGTCCTGGTTGCGCGTGACCAGCAGCACGCGGTCGCCCACGCGGCACACCGAAAGGTCGATCGGTGGCACGTCGGGGATCTTCACCGTCGCGCCGATCTCCGTCCCGGTGAACTTCGTCACATGCCAGCCATAGATGTGATGGTGGATCATGAGGCCGTAGTCCTTGCCCCCCACCAGCAGCGGCTCGCGTTCGGTCGCCGTGCTGGGGATGGTGCGCGGATCATTCCACGCGTTGTCACCCTTGTACGCGCGCAGCCACACATGATCTCGCGTCTGGTCGACCGAAGCGAGATAGCACACGTCGTCGACGTAGGCCAGCGCGGGACCGGTGCCGGTGATATCCACGTTCGCGCGCGTGCCGCAATTGGTCGACCCGCCGTAGTTGACGTCGGCCTCGACGGGCGTGTCGTCGAACTTCCCGTTGTGGTTCCAGTCGATCATCGTCGTGCCGTCGCTGTTGTCCTTGATCGTGAAGCGATACGGGTGATTGGCCAGGTACTTCAGGTCGGCGTAGGGATATGGGAGCTTCTCGCTGAGATTGCGCTCGTCGAGAACGGTGCCGCGGAACTGCCCGCGCGAAAAATGGATCTTGTTCCCGTCCCCGTCGAACGAATAGCTGAAGGCGTACGACATCAGCGACGGATAGAGCGGGCACCACGCGGCGGCGGAATCGCCCTCATGCCCAAGCGACATCTGGTGCCCGAACTCGTGGGCGAAGACCGCCCAGCCGTTGCCGCACCCGCCCATGTCGCCGGTCTGGGCCGCCTGTCCGCCGCCCCAGGGTGTGACCTGCATCCAGTGCATGAGGCCGCGCTCGTTCTTGGCGAAATACTTCGCGCCGACATCCCACCACGGGAGCGCCTGATCTTCCTTGGCGACCAGCTTCGGGAGGGGGCGGACGTGGACCCAGATGCCGTGCGAGCCGTCGGGATT
This sequence comes from Phycisphaerales bacterium, assembly GCA_020853815.1. GTDB lineage: Bacteria > Planctomycetota > Phycisphaerae > Phycisphaerales > UBA1924 > JABWBC01. The sequence goes on along the minus strand of JADYYE010000097.1, from coordinate 6,781 downwards.
CGGCGTGTTCAGTTCGCGGTAGAGGCGCTGCACCTGCGGGATCTCGTTGGCGAACTGCTTGGGATCGACGCCGTCGAAATACGACACGTTGCAGATGACGTCCTGGCGCAGCGGGCTCAGCTGTTTGTCGCGTTCGCCCTCGGGGCGGTCCTTGGAATAGAGCGGGATGTCGGGCCCGAGATCGATGCCGCGCGGCAGGCCGTTGACCTCCCAGCCATCCAGGAGCGAATCGTCGTCGGTGTCGCGATCGAGGGGGTCGGAGCCGAGCTCGCGTTCCTGCGGATCGGTCAGGCCGTCGGCGTCGGAGTCGAGATCACCCGACTTGTAGCCTGAGACGACACGAATCACATGGTGGTCGTGGGGAAGGTGGCAGTCGTAGACGAGCGCTAAATCTTCAGTTTGTCCGTTCTGGCGCGGGCGAGAGAATGCGAAGTCAAACCGTGCGATGATGGTCGCCCCGAGTTCGTACGGTGGAGCGAAGCGCGGAGTCCAATACGCTTCCCAGTCACCCTTCGCCATACCCGCGGCGAGCTCTCCCGTAACCTGCCCGACCGACCGCAGCAAGCCATCAATCGGCCCCGGCGGCGGAGCTTGTTCATCGGGCCCGGCGGGAACCACGGCACGCTCACTCCCGAGATAGATGCGGCTGTTCGTGTCGTAGACGCGACCTCGGCCGTTCTTGTCGCGATACGCACCCTTCAACGTCACTCCATCCGGCGCCGCGAGCGTCACCACCTGATCGAACTTCCCGTCCTTCGGCCGGCCGACCACGCGCACCTCGTGCGGCCCGACGATCGCGATCTCTTCGCCGGGCAGGTCCGCGATCCAATCGCCGCCCTGCAATGCCAGCGCGTTCTCCGGGCCGTTCTCCAGGATCATCTGCCAGCCCGCGGCTTTCCAGCCGTGAACATTCGGCGAGTAGAAGAGCTGGCGTCCGGCGTTGAAGGTGAAGAGATCGTCGAGCCCGTCGCCGTCAAAGTCCGCGCCCGCGTAGAGCGAGCAATCGGGGCCCGAGGTGTACCAGTCGTTGGCCTTGGGCTCGTCGTTGAACGCGCCGCCCTCGAAGCGAGCTAGCCCCGCGCCACGCGCAAGCCCCGCGCCGTGGGCCGGCCCCGTGAGCGATGGGATCGCCAAGAGGAGAGCCCAAAGGAGGGCGGGCGCGGCATTGAGTTTCATGAATCGAGACATCAGGTCGGGCATGGTCGGGCTCCATTGAATCAGACTTCTACTCTACCGGATCGCGCCGGGCGTGTGCCATCGCAATTCGCGCGCGTACGCCCGCGATTCCGCCGGTTGTTTGAGAAACCCCCGCCGAACAGGAGCCCATCATGGGGTTCATCCGACACATCCCGGGAACCAGGCCGATCGAGCCCGTGCGCCACCACGACAAGACGCTCGGCGTGGGCGTGCTCGGACTGCACGAGGGGCGGACGCTGCTGCTGTCTCTCTCGACGCGATGCAGTGACGCGCGCCCGGTCGCGGGCTGCGATCTCTCGCACGAGAAGATCGAGGCGTCGAAGCAAGAGCTGCCCGATCTCTTCTACACGACCGATTACGACACGATGCTGAAACGCCGCGACGTCGACATCGTCGCGATCTACACGCCCGACGCGCAGCACGCCGAGCACATCGTGAAGGCGTTCGAGGCCGGCAAGCACGTCATCTGCACCAAGCCGCTCGTCAACAGCTTCGACGACGCACGCCTGATTCTCGAGGCGGGGCGTCGCACGGGGTGCAGGCTGCTGGTCGGGCAATCGACGCGGTTCTTCGAGCCGTTCCGGCGCCAGCGGGCGGCCTATGAACGCGGCGACCTGGGCACGCTCGAACTGGTCGACGCGCACTACATCCACCGCATGGACTGGTACTACGACAAGAGCCCCTGGGCCGCTAAGTGTACCGACTGGGTGTTCCTGGGGCTGTCGCACCCGATCGATCTCCTCCGCTGGTATCTCGGATCCATCGAGCGCGTCAGCGCGATGGCGAGCACCTCGGCGCTCGGGCGCGAGCGCGGCGTGGTCGGCCCGGACATCTACATCGTCAACGCGTTCTCGCAATCGGGCGCGCTGGGACGCGCGATGGGCCACTACGGCTGCCACGAACTCCCGCGGGCCCGCAACTGCATCGAGCTCATGCTCTACGGGAGCGACTCGACCAGCCAGGCCCAGTACCACGACATGCGCTATTCGCACCTGGCCAAGGACGGCACGGAGGTCGTCGAGGATTCTCTCTACGCCGGACGCCATTACTATTTCAACAGCGAGGTCCACGGAATGCACTACGGCGAGTTCGCCAACTACGCCGAGCACTTCGCGCGATCGATCATCGACAACACCGACGCGTCGCCCTCGCTGGAAGAGGGAGTCGAGACGTTCTGCATCATGGAAGCGGTGCGGCGTTCATCGCGCGAGGGCGTGCCGGTCGAGGTCAGGCCGCTCTTGAAGCAGGTCGGACTCTAAGAATCGCCTAACGCCCTCCTTCACATCCTCGACCCCATTTCGTCCCGCCGCCTGCCTCGCCGCCCTCGCCCTCTCATCCTCTCCTCCGCGCCCTCTGCGGCCAATACGTTCAACCTCCTCTCTTCCCCCGTTCTCTCTTCCCTGTGTTCCCTCTGAGCTTCGGTGCCTCTGTGGTAAGGCGTCGCGTCCTTACTCCGAACGCCGCCTCGCTCCTCCCCATTCCCCTTCGCTCCGGTCCCCTCCACGCTGGGTCTTCACTTCCGAATGCCGAACCGCGAATGCCGAACGCCGTGCTTTGTCCGATCAGTAGGCCGACCCTGAGCGAGCGCGGCTTCTCCTCGTGACTTCTTCCCACGACCGGCGCGCCCCGCGGTGAGTCCCCGCGTATCACCGCCTTCGTGCGCACCAAAGTGTCCGTCTTTTTCCCCTCTTTCCAGATTCCCGAAAAAAATCTTCGCGCGATTTCTCCCCTCGCGCAACCCCTTCCCCTGCCTTGTCTTATTTAGCGCTGTGGCGATTTGTACTTTGGCGATTTCGCGCGCGCATCACCGCCTCCGTGCGCACCAAAGTGTCCGTCCGCCCCCTGGGTAAACGAGCCCTCGCTCCCCCGGAGGACACCATGCACCTGCCTTTTATCCACTCCCCATTCCCGACTCCCCTCTCCCGCCTTCTCCCTCCCGTTCCCGAACCCCACCCACCCGTCCGCCTGTACCATCAGCTAGCCATGCCCGCCATCCTCCGCTGGCTCCTCCGACTGGGGCCCACCAACCCGATCACCGTCCGCCTGGTGCAGAACGCCTCGCGCCGCCCGCGCCACTTCTACATCCGCGCCGGCTACCTCGCCGTCCTCATCGTCGTCCTCCTCTGGTCTCTCCTCATCAACACCAGCGGCGACTCCCTCTCCTACCGCCAGCTCGCCGAGGCCGGCGCCAAGAGCTTCACCTACATCGCGTATCTCCAGATCATCCTCATCTGCATCCTCGCGCCCGTGTTCATGGCCGGCGCGATCGCACAGGAATCCCACCCGCGCACCTGGGAGGTCCTCCTCACCACCCCCATGAACGACACCCAGATCGTCCTGGGCAACCTCCTCGGGCGCCTCTTCTTCATCCTCGCGCTCCTCGTCTGCTCGCTCCCCCTCATGGCCCTCACCCAGTACTTCGGCGGCGTGCCCGGCGCCGCGATCTTCAAGAGCTACCTCATCGCCGCCGCCGCCGCCGTCTGCGTCGGCAGCATCGCCATCTCGCTCTCGGTCTCGCGCCTCGCCGGCAAGCGCGCCGTCTTCGCGTTTTACGTCGCCGTGGTCAGCTACCTCGCCGTCACCATCGCCATCGACCGCTACCTCGTCTCCATCAACAAGGTCGCGCCCTCGGGCGGCATCACCTGGATGACCGCCGTCAACCCCTTCCTCGCGCTCCACAGCCTCCTCAACCCGTCCTCCTACGGCCCGTCGCCCGCCGGCACCACCACCGGCCTGGCCTCCTGGTTCCTTGAAAGCCCCGTCTCCACCTTCTGCGCCGGCACCTTCGCCCTCTCCGCACTCCTCGTCGGCCTCTCCACCTTCACCGTCCGCGCTGGCGGCCTGCAGACCCTTGGCTCCGACGGCGGGGCTCCCTGGTATCGCAAGCTCTTCGGCCTGGGCGCCGCCGGCGCCGAGCACCGCCCGCCCCGTGCCGTCAGCCACAACCCCATCTCCTGGCGCGAGGCCTCGGCCCGCAACGCCACGCTCGGGCGCTCCATCGCGCGCTGGAGCTTCGTCGGCACCGGGCTCACCTTCGGCGTCCTGCTCCTCTTCTTCTTCCACACCGGCTCGCTCGCCATCAACGAGTTCCAGCTCGCCCTCATCGCCACCGTCTGGGGTGAGGTCGCCGTCATAACGCTCGTCGCCATCAACATGGCCGCCACCGCCGTCAGCCGCGAGCGCGAGGACGGCACGCTCGACCTCATCCTCACCACGCCCATCACGCCCGGCGCGTACCTCAAGGGCAAGCTGCAGGGATTGATCGCCTACCTCCTCCCCATGCTCGCCGTTCCCGTTGGGACGCTCGGGCTCGCGGGCGTCTACGTGCTCTTCGGCGGGTTGGAGCGCGAAGGCGGCGTGATGCGCGACGCCACCGTCCTCACGGCCAAGCTCAGCGTGCCGGCCGTGCTCCCCGAGGCGGCGATCCTGCTGCCGCTGGTGATCGTGCCGTTCATCGCGTTCTGCGCGATGGTGGGCCTGCAGTGGTCGCTCAAGAGCAAGGGCACGCTGGGCTCGGTGGTGTCGACGGTCGCGGTGGTCGGCATCGCGTCGCTGGTGATCGGATTGTGCGCGTTCAAGGCCGGCGAGAGCCTGCCGGTCGTGGGCCCGGTGCTCAACGCCATGAGCCCCGCGACGCTCGCGTTCTCGCTCGTCTATCCGGTCGAGGGGCTCTTCGACACCGTGAGCGATTCGGGCGGCTCGCTGTCGTCGGGCCTGACGACGGCCCGCTTCTCCCTGGCGGTGGGCGCGCTGGTCGCCGGCGCGGTCTACGTCGGAATCGTGTACGCGATCCACATGAACATGGTGCGGACGTTCGACTTCACGGTGCGCAAGCTCGCGGGGACCAACTGACATGCGCACGCTGCTGAAGGGCGTGCCGCACGCGCTGGCCCAGCCGGTGTGCGACGCGCTCCTGGGCGAAGGGATCGAGTCGCGCGTGGTCAGGCCTTTCACCAGCTTCGCGGGCTACGGCCCGACGCCGCCGGCGGAGATCGTGATTCTGAACGACGACGACACTTCCCGCGCGCTGTCGGCGGCGGCCGAGTGCGTGCTGGGGCTGGCGAGCCAGGCGGCGGAGGAGGCGGAGATCGACCTGTCGAAGTTGTCGCCCGCGCTGCGCGTGGCGTGCCCCGCGTGCGAACGCGAGCTTGACCCGCGGCTCGCCGTGGAGGGCACGATCGCCTGCGCGTGCGGCGCGCGTCACGACATTGTCGAGCTCATCGTCAATCAGCACGGGCCCGAGGCGCTCGAGGGCTGCACCACCACGCGCGAGGCCGCGGACGACGCGCCGACGCTGATGCACGCGACGGTCAAGTGCATCCACTGCGGCTATGAACTCGAAGGGCTGGCGCGGCGCGGCATCTGCCCCGAGTGCGGGAAGCCCTACGACAAGGCGGTGTGCGTGCTGCACCCCTACCTGGCGGCGGAGTTTAAGAAGTAGGGAAGAGAAGAAGTCACGAAGTCACGGAGTCACGAAGAGAATACCTCGGGAGTCGAGAGTCGTGGGTCGTGAAGAAAAAACGGGAACTCGAAGGGCGCGAAGGGAATACGCTGCTTCGGAAGCGAAGGCAGAACTCTGAGGAATCAGAGGAGAGCGTGAAGTACATGGCCACGCCACCGGGAGCCACGCCACCCGAGACGAAACGCGCGGACACCTAGACAGGTCCGTGGCGCGGGGGAGCAGATTCGTCAAATGGCCCAATGAAGAGAAGGCGACAGACCGGCGGGGACCGCCGGGCCACCCAAGGGCACCGAGGTTGAGGACGACATCGGCGGCACAACGTCGGGGCGTCAATTGCCGAAGAGGTTCTTGGCGGTGAAGTAGCCGTTCTGCTCGAAGTAGGTGAGCGCCTCATCCACGGACTTGAAGATGCGGGTCGCGGTCTCGGTGATGAACGGCGACGGCGGCTTCTTGGGTTTCCAGACGACGAAGACTTCCTTGGTGTGCTCGAAGGCGTGGTGGAGTTCGCGTTCGACGCCCGAGGAGAGGCCGGGGATGCCGCCGGGGAGTTCGGGGATGTAGGAGACGATCATGTCGGACTGGTCGACGAGCTTGAAGTCTCGCATGTAGATCTGGCCGTCGACGTCGCCGGCGATGTCGAGGATTTCGCGGATGCGGACGCGGATGGGTTCGGCGGATGATTTGCTCCCGCCGAAGGTGTGGGGCGCGACGTCGAGAAACTCCTTGCCCTCGCGGGCGGCGGCGATGCCGCGGTCGAGGAGGAGTTTCTCGTCGACGTCGCCGGGGTCGAAGGTGATGAAGTGGTCGGCGAGGGCGGCGCGGAAGCGATCGATCTCGGCGAGCACGTCGGGCATGTCCATGACGTGGGACATGGGGAAGGACGGATAGACCTTCTTCATCTTGGGGCGGCAGACGAGGCGGAAGAGGGTGCGGGTGGTGAGGTTGTGGCGGCCGCGGGCCATGATATAGAACTGCGAGCCGGGGATGGACTTGGCGAGGAGTTCGGTGGCGAGGATTTCTTCTTCGCGCCAGACCATGCAGTCCTTGAGGGTGGCGTCGATGTCGTGCTCGCGGTGGAGGCGGTGGTGGACGACCTCGATGTTGTCGACGAGGCAGATGAAG
>JADYYE010000096.1 GCA_020853815.1 Phycisphaerales bacterium | reverse complement strand
CGGAACACATGATGTCGGGACTTCATGCCTCGGAAACGGCCTCGAACCGAGAGCGTGGCCGCCCCGTGGCCAAATCGTCAAACGACGCGGATTCTGCGGGGATTTGGGCCAAGTGGCCGCCGTGGGCCAAACCGGCCCACCCGTAAACCAAAACGGCTCCGCCAAAGGCGGAGCCGTTCAGAACTCCCCGACTAGGACTCGAACCTAGAACCTACCGGTTAACAGCCGGTCGCTCTACCATTGAGCTATCGGGGAATCGGGATGTCGCGGCCAACCCACCGGACGTGCCGGGAGATTGACCGGGCCAAAGCCTAGCCGCCCTTGGCCGGGGGTCAAGATCGACCGACTCGCCCGCTCCCTCGACCCGACGGGCCAGCCTATACTCTCGACCCATCGCCCGGGGCCCTACAGGCCCCCTAGGCGAACCACGCGGCAAGTTCCCGCCTCGTCTCGGGCTCGGCCCGGGACCGGTCGGTTGCTCGCCAACGATGCCCGCGCCGTCCGGCTCGGCATCGGAATCGCCCGGACGAAAATCCGGCGGAGTGGAGAGATCGAAAATCGCGGCCCATCGTCCCGGTTCGTTTCGGGGCGGCCGCAGGGAGTTTGAATCACACCGGCCGGGTCCACCCGCCGGGAGCATCGGAACGACCGGATCAGCGACCGAAACCTGATCCACGACTGGAATTGGACCAACGACTCAATCGGGGACTCGCCATGAAGAAGGACACGCATCCGCGCTACTACCCCAACTGCAAGGTCTACCACAACGGCCAGGTCGTCATGACCGTCGGCGCCACCGTGCCCGAGCTGCACGTCGAAGTGTGGTCGGGTTCGCACCCGTTCTTCACGGGCAAGCAGACCTTCGTCGACGCCGCCGGCCGCGTCGAGAAGTTCACCCGCAAGTACTCGGGCAACTATTTCAAGAAGGACGAGAAGAAGAAGGCCTGAGCTTCGGCTGGGACCCCGCCGTCACGCCTTCGCGCCTCGCGGCGTTGGTGGGGCTTGCTCGGCGGTGCGGCCGCGGCCAAGATTAGCCAAGCCGGCTTTGGCCCGGCCTTCGTCGTACCAATCAGACGACCATCGAACGCACGCGAACAGCGTGCGTTTTTCATGGGCGCGGCTTCCAATCGCGTACGAACTCGTCGAAGTCCTGGCTCTCAACCGTGAGCTTTCGCACCCGGAGCAGCGCGTTCGTGTGCGAGCACTCGGGACAGCGCACTTCGTCATGCTCGACCGGCAATCTGCCAAGCCGATAGCCGCATCGCTCGCACAATGCGTCATCATCCGCAGAGCGGCCTTCACAGAATCGCCTCCACGCCTCGCGAATTTCCACGAAATCGGTCGGGGCAATCGCGGCAGCGCTGTGCGTCACGCGGCACTCAGCGCACGAGAAAGACCCGTGCTCGCATCGTGTTCCTCCCAATTCGCCCGCGCAGCTCGGGCAGCGGCTGCCCAGTGCGATGGTCAGGCCATCGAACGCCGTCTCTCGAGTTCGGAGTTGCGCGGGCGTTGCCCCGATCGCGCGGAGCCAGTTGCGCGTGCCGCAAGCCTTGCACACGACGACGTTCCAGCGGCATTCGAGCCGCATCAGGCTGGCTCCGCACTTCGCACACGAGCGAGCAACGTACCAGCGACGTGCCTTTTCTCGCAGACCAAGGCCGGTTCCCCAGATCGCCGAAGTTGGAATCGCCACGACCGCCGCGAAAAACACCCCGAAGCCCAACGCGGCCGCGATGCCCGAGCCAGAACCTCGCGCGATCCACGCGGCCCACGCGCCGATCGTGATCGATACCGTCGCGATGATCGCCCAGCCAAATCGATCGATGACGGCCTGCCGTGCCATGCGATCATGCTATCAGGCGCGACAAGTCATCCGGCGCCACGCGAACAGAGTGCGTTTTTCATGGGCCCGTTTCTGATCGTCGCATCCGCCTTGGTGACCTATTCCAGTTGCCCGGCGAGATGAAACGGCAGCGTCTTCCACTGGTCGGAAGTGCCCACCCAAACTCTCAGATCGTGATCCAGCTTCAGACGAGCACCTCGACGGAAGCGATCGTCGGGCAACCTGACGCGCCCATTCGAGTCGGTGAATTCAATCGCCTCACCTGGCGGAATGGTCACATCTGGGGATGGATCGAACGATATCTCCGCTTTGTCTGGATGGTAGAGTCTCCCGTCCCACTCGAACAAGTCTCTTCCATTGGCGTCCTTGATCCAGAAAGGCAAGCCGCCGACACGCGCCGAATCGAGCCTGAGCGGCTCGCTCCCCAGATTGCGGAGTGTCAGCATCACTCGAGGCGTCGCCGAGTTGCGAAGCGCCATGTGCTCAACACGCACCACCGCCGGCCCGGCGCGGCAAATGCCGTCTCCATCAAGCCTGAGCGTGTGCGTTCGCGAACAACCAGTGAACAACACCAAGGACAACACGGCGAAACCAAAGCAAGCGAGGCGTGGCAATCCAGCACAACCATCGCTCCATATCTTCAGGCGTCCGCCCAGCATGACGTTTCTCCTGTGACGATCGGCGTTTCAATCTCATCGACTTGGAGCGTGCCGATCGATCAATCCGACGCTGCTTCGTCCTCTGCTTCCGGGCACGCCAGGCTCTTGCTGTACATCCCCGAGCGATCGAAGCAGCACGGGCGTCGCTTGCCCTTGGCGAGCATGTCGATCGCCGTCGCCACGCGCCGCTCGCGCGTTTCCGCCTGCTTCGCTGACTCGATCCAGTGAACCCAGTCGCGCCGTGCCGCGGGCGTGATGTCCGACCACACGTCGCGAGCCCCGCGCGAGCCCGCCTTCCCCGTCGGGGCGTCCGCCAGCGCCCGGCGCAGGTCCGGCGGCACCTTGGGCTCCGGCTCCTCCGCCATCGGCACAAACTGGAGCGGGACCGTGTCGCCCACATTCGCGCGCGCCGCCTCGCGAAGTTTGCGATCGACCTTCATCCAGTGCCCGCCCTTGCCGTCCGGTTGCAACGTCGCTTGGAATGGTGCGCCGCCCAGCGTGCCCTCGACCGACACCATGCCGCGCGAGGGCAGTTTTCGGCTCGCCTCCGCGGGCAAAGCCAGGAACGTCCACGCAACCGCTTTTCCCTTCGCCACGGGCCGATGCAGCACGGCACTGACACTGATGACAGCACCCGAATCGCGTGGCGTCGCTTGGCCGCTCCTGCCTGTGGGTGGTCGTCGCCTTGAAGCGATGACGTGCGAAGCGGACCTCGTGTTCTTTGGACGCGCGGGCATGGCGGCTCCATTCACTTCCACCAGCCCGCCAAGCTCGCCCGAGGGAGCCAGCTTGCCGAGCCCAACCTACATCCGCACCGGCTCGAAGCCCTTTCGGTATTCGCGCCGGACGAGCGTCTTAGTCGCCTCGGCGTGGTTGGTGAATTCGAGGCGGCGGCGGTCCCAGTGCAGCACCTGGCCGGGGAACTTGGCGGCCTTGACGGCGAGCAGTCCCGGCTCGGTGCAGCGCAGGCCGATCGAGAACGGCATCCAAAGATGTGGCGTGTTCTTGCCCAGCGCCTTGTCCACCCAGGCGTGCCAGTGGTTGAAGCTCTCGTACTTGGGGAGGCCGGGCCAGGTCATGCCGTCGATCATCTTGCCCTCGCGCCAGATCTCGAGCGGGCCTTCGGGCGCAAGGACGAGCGTGCCGCCCTCGCAGACGACGATGGTGCACACGCCGCTGGGCCACTTGCCCTCGCCCAGGCCGATGTTGGCGCGGTCGGGGGTCATGCCGGAGTCGTAGAAGTAGAAGTTGCAGGTGGAGTTGGCGAACTTGTCGGACTTGACGGGGTAGGTGAGGGTGGAGAGAACCTTGTCGGCGTGGAAGTATCGGAGATCGCGTGAGGGCGTGCGCGTGCAGACCTGGGTCGGGCTCTGGAGTTCGGGGAAGGCATAGAAGAGCACGTCGGTGGTGTGCACGATCCAGTCGGCGATCTGCCCGCCGCCGAAGTTGAACCACGAGCGCCACTGGCGTTGGACCATCTGCGGGCGGCAGGGCTCCTCGGCGTTGCCGCAGAGCCAGAGGTTGTAGTCGAAGCCCGCGGGCGGCTGGATGGGATCGCCGAGCTTGCCGTCGGCGAAGTAGAAGCCGCCGGCGAGGGCGCCGTTGCCGAACGTGACGTGGACCTCGATCACCTTGCCAAGACCCCCGGACTTCAAGATGTCGACGGCGGCGCGGCGCGCGGCGTGCTCGATGCGCTGAGCGCCGGTCTGCGTGACAAGGTGGGGCTTGGCCTTGGCGGCGCGCTCGAGGATGTCGAGCTCTTCGAGCTGCTGGACGAGCGGCTTCTGGCCGTAGACGTGCTTGTTGTGCGCCAGGGCGGTGGTCATAATCGCGCAGTGCGAGTGGTCAGGCGTGGCAACGATGACGGCGTCGAACTTGTCGGCGTGCGTTGCGAAGGCCTCGCGGTAATCGGCGCAGGTGAAAGCGCTCGGATGGTCCTTGGCGGATTCGGCCAGGGCGTTGGCGTCGACATCGCAGAGTCCGGCGATCTCGACCATGGGATGCGACGCGATGGTCTTGCGGTCGTGGCCGCCGATGGTCCCGATCACGCCGATCGAGAGGACGCGGAGCTTGGTGAGGCTCGACGCGGACGGGGCGGCGGGGCCCGAGGTGAATCGTGAGCACCCCGCGACGGCGGCGGCGCCGGCGAGGGTGACGGTCTGATGAAGGAAGCGACGACGAGACGTGTCCATGGGAACCTCCAAATCGCGGGTCGGTCCGGCTCACCTCTCAGTCTAGCGAATCACGAACCGTCGGAGCGCGGCACGGCGTCCGGTTCCAGTGGTCCCGCGCAAGCCCATGATTGCGCGTTGTTTGCGGATTGGGCTTCCGCATAACCAGCGCTCCATCGCCACTCCTCAGCACCCCTCTTCGAAGTGCGAGGCGAAGAGGTCGTAGTCATCGCCGTTGACGAAGCCGTCGCGGTTGAGATCGGCGCCGAGATCGGCGGATTCGAACAGCGAGGCGAAGGCGTCGTAGTCGTCGCCGTTGACGAAGTTGTCGGAGTTGAAGTCGGCCAGGCAGGGGAAGATGAGCGTGACCGCATCGAAGGACTGCCAGGCGGAGTTGAAGTCGTACAGGCCGGCGTACCCGGATTTCGGGCTGGGAACCACGAGCGACGTCGCGGGGGTCGGCGAGCCGTTGAGGTAGGCGTCGTAGTGGTCGCCCACGGCGACGACGCGGACGCGGATGTCGTCCCCCTGGTTGAACAAGCCGGATACCTGATTCATCGGGGCGGAGTATCCGCCGTTGGTCATGATGTGCCAGTACAGGCCCGTGCCCGTGGAGCCGAAGCCGCCGGTGACGAGCAGCACGCCGTTCAGGGCCAGGTCGTCGATGTGGAGCCAGATTCCGCCGTCGCTGACATGGGAGATGTCGACGGTGATCTCGAAGTCGTTGTGCTGGTAGGTCAGTGACGTCAGCGTGGGCGGGTTGTTGGCGGGCTGGGTGGCGAAGTAAGTGTTCCCGTCGCCCGCCCAGGCGCCGCGTTCGTTCCGCCAGAGCGGCGAGGGCGCGGGTGAGAACGAGTCGTGAAACACGAACTGGGCGCTGGCGGATTGGGCGGCCAAGGTCAGCAACGACGCGGCAAGGAGCTTGTTCATGTGAGTTCTCGCGGGCGGAAAGGTGAAAGCACCGGGTATCAGACTACTCGACGCCGAGCGGGGCTCCAACGCCGTTTTGAGGCCGAACCGCAGGCGATCAGAGCGGACGGCGTCCTTGCGAGCGCGCCGCCGCGGGCGCCGTCGCCTTGACGTCTCAGAACCGCGCCCGAGCGGCTGGCCACGAGACCATTCGCCCGTCAGCACCCGGCGTCGAAGGCCTCGGCGAAGGCGTCGTAGTCGTCGCCGTTGACGAAGCCGTCGTCGTTCACGTCGGCGGCCGCATCGGCGTTGTCGAACGACTCGGCGAAGAGATCGTAATCGTCGCCGTTGATGAACCCGTCGTTGTTGAAGTCCGACAGGCACGGATTGCTGTGCACGAGCATTGAGGCGGGGATGACCTGCTTGGCGATGTTTGGTCCGGCCACGCTCAGGATCAGCCCGCCCGCGCCGCCGGCCTCGAACCATTCGACGCGGAGTTTGTGCGTTCCGGCCTTGAGATTGACGGTTCCCCCCACTTCGACCATGCCGTGCAGCCCGTCGCAGTTGGCGACGAGGTTGGTTCCGATGTAGAGCTTTGAGCCGTCGTCGGACTGCGTGTAGAGGGTGTATAGCCCCTCGGTGGGCGCGACGAAGTAGCCGTCGAACGCGGCGAGAAGATCGTCCTTCCGCTCGCTGTCGAGCAAGAAGTCCGAGGTCGAGGGCTGGTTGACCTGCGCGAGCACCGAGGTCTTGTAGGGCGCGCGGTCGTCAAAGCTCGGGAGCGCCGAGAGCCCGGCGGGCAGGTCGTAGTAGTCGATGCTGAGCGGGCCTGCGAACGCGGTGCTCGGGATCACCTGCTTGGAGAGCGTTGAGCTTTGCCACGACGCGATCAGGCCGCCCCAGAGCGAGGAGCCGGCGAAGTACTCGACCATGAAGTCGTGCGGGCCGGCGGCGAGCGCCATCGAGCCCGAGGCCTCGGACATGCTGTTGCGGAGGAAGTCGTTCTTGACCACGGCCTGCCCGTCGATCCAGAGCATCGAGCCGTCTTCCGAGTCGGTGAAGAACGTGTACGTATCCGTGGCGGGAACATTGATGGTGCCGCGGATGAGTGCGCCGAAGAGGCTCTTACGCCCGGAGCCGAGCAAGTTGAGGTACGCGCGGGGGAAGTCGACCGCGCCGATGGTCGCGGACTTGTAGGGCGAGAGGGCCGCGAAATCCGGGAGCGCGTTCTGGCCGCCGGCGCGGTAGTAGCTGGCGACCAGCCCGGGCGAGGTGTTGCCGGCGTTGTCGGCGTCGCGCAGGGTCTGGTTGCTGATGTACACGCGCGCGGTCGCCTGGGCGCCCGCGGTGTCCTGGATGGTGTAGAGGAACGTGTCATAGCCGCTGGCGTCGATGCGTGGCGTGTAGAGAAGCTCGTCGCGTCCGCCGGCGCCCGTGCCCGAAGAGATGGAGAGCGTCGCGCCGGCCTGGGTCGTGCCGGGGAACGACACGAACGAGAGCGGGTCGCAGTTGGGATCGGCGTCGTTCGACATGACGTCCAGGCGCGTGGGCACGTTGGAAGAGATGGTGTAGGAATTGGCGATCGCGCCCGGGCCGCCCTGGACCGGGGCGGGACCGACGGTTTCAAGACACCCGCGGGCGGCGGCGTACTTGAGCGAGGGGATCACGGTCTCGCTGAACGCGCTCAGGTTGCCGGCGCACCCGCCCAGCCCCGAGCACATGATCGAGCAATCGGGCGAGCCGTCGCAGTGTCCGGCGGCGAAGTTGTGCCCGACCTCGTGCGACACCAGGCCGACCAGAGCGCCGAGATCGCCCGTGAAGCCGATGTTGGAGACGGCATACTCATAGCTGAAATTGCAGACGACGTCGACCCAGGCCAGGCCGATCACGCCGCCCGTCGGCTGACCGGTGAAGAGGTGGGCGCAGTCGCGCGTCTTGAAGCGCTGGACCGTGGTCCACTCGTGCTGGATCTGCCCGAGCAGGGCGCCGATGTCGGCGGTGTTGTAGAGCGTGTTGTCGGTGCGGACGATCGAATGGCTGATGACGAAGTGAACGTTGACGTCGCGGTTGTAGATCACGTTCATGCCGTTGACGATGCTCTCGGCATAGGCGAGGCACTGGACGGGGTCCGAGCCGTGCTGCCCGTAGTAGGTGAAGTCCATGTCAAGGCCGATCTGGGCCTGGCGCAGGCAGTCGGCGCGGGTGTCGAAACCGTCCGGCACCTGCGTCTTCACGCGGCCGGGCACTTCGAGCGCCCCTCCGCACGAGTGGCCGGTCGCCTTGATCGCGTCGGAGCGATAGACGACGTGGTCGATGGGGTTGGCGCCGGCGTCGATCTCGACGAGAGGCTGCATGTACCAGATCGTGCCGTCGCCCGGATCGATCACGGCATGAACGCCCGACGCGACGAACGACACCGCGACCAGCGATCCCGGACGGTCCACGATCTGGCCGCGGTGAGTCGTGACGCTGGGCGTGGGCAGGTCGATCATCTGGCCGGCGCGCGACGACTGAAGCGTGAAGCCCGGCGCGCGGACGGAAGCGGGCTCGAGATCGAGCAGGAGTTCCTCGCCGTTCAGCACCAGCGTGGCGAACCAGTGGCCGGACGTGGCGGGGGTCCACTCGATCGGCTGGAGCTCGGCCTTGCTCAGATCGAGGTTCGAGCGTGGCAGGTCGCCGACCTTGGTCGAAGCGATCCCGGCGGGCTGCGCCTGGGCCGACGGCGAGGTCGACGCAGCCTCCAAGCCCCCGCGGGCCGAAGCGGGAACGGTTGAAGAAGCGGCCAATACGAACGCCGCCATCGCGGCGAGGAACAGTTTCGGTGACATCGCGAATCTCCTGTCTGAACCACCCATCGTACAAGATGCGGCCCGGATTCCCTAGAGGTTGCCGACGAAAAGCGAATGCACACCGAGTGGGATTGGGGGCTGACTTGGGAACGAAGCTCACGCCGCCGCTCGGCGGCCAGACGGTCGTCCCGCGGGCCTCCGTTCCATCGACGCCGCTATCGGACGGGGCGGAGCGTCTTGCGTCCCATGCGACTCCACGGGATACTCGCGGCGGTTGTTCGCGTCTGGACTGACCCGTCCGCCTCGAAGGAGCGTCCAATGTTGAGCGTGCATTTTCTGTGGCTCGGCGCGATGCTCGGGCCGGTCGGCGACAACCCGCGCGTCCTCTGGTCCGCGCCGACCTCTTCCCACAGCTTCGGCGCGGGCGCGATCGCCGATGCCGATGGCGACGGCAACCTCGACGTGGCCTTCGCGAGCTACTTCGGCGACGCCAAGGTCCGCGTTCTCCGCGGCAAGGACGGGAGCGAGTTGTGGTCGTATCACGATCCCGACCCCGAGCGCGACGATTGCTACGACGCCTCGCTCCGATTCGCGGACCTGGGCGATGGCAAGCTGTCGCTCGTCGTGCCGTGCTCCAGCGGCTGCCGCGTTCTGGCATTCGACGCCGCGACGGGTGCCGTGAAATGGAACACCTACCTCGGCGATGGCGAGTGCATCGACACGCCGCCCTTCATCGGCGTGGTCGACGGCGTGGGCACGATCGGCGTGGTCGTCGGCACGTTCAAGGGCAAGCTCCATGTGCTCGGGTCCGACGGGAAGATACTCCGCTCGATCAAGGTCGCGCCGGGCGCGGTGCAATCGTGCCCGATCGTGACGGACCTCGACGCCGACGGCGTGCCCGATTTCATCGCGGGCAACTTCAAGGGCGACCACGCGATGCACGCCGTGAGCGGGCGCGACGGGAGCGAGTTGTGGAGCGTCGCGACCGGATCGCACATTTACCACGGGGCGTCGGTGTGGAATCCACGCGGCGACGGTTCCATGCACTTTGTCTTCGGGAGCTACGACGGCAAGGTCTATTCCGTTGACGCCAAGGGAGCGCCCGACTTCACGATCGCGCCGGGCGAACGATACTTCATGTCCCCCACCGCCATTCTCGATATCGACGGCGACGGCAAGGACGAGTGCATCGCGGCGTGCGAGAAGGTCAGCGCGATCAACGCCGAGGGCAACGTACTCTGGCAGCACACGGTCGGTGCCAGCGGCGGCTGGACCTCGATCACGCGCGGCGTGTCGATCGCCGATCTCAACGCCGACGGCGCCAAAGACCTCGCCTACCTCACCGGCGATGGTGTCTTCCGCGTGCTCAACGCCAAGGACGGCTCGGTTCAGTGCGAGTTCAACGCGGGCGGCGTCTGCGGAGAGGGGCACTTTGTGTCGGATTCGTCCCACGGCCCGGTGATCGGCGATCTCAACGGCGACGGCCTGCTCGATGTCTTCTTTGTCGTCGGGGGCGGCGGCAACAAGAAGCCGGACGGCCGCGTCGAGCCGCGCTTCGGGCGGGCCATTTGCCTCACGGGCTTTGCGGGCAAGGCCTCGGCGGACAACGCGTGGCCCATGATCCGCCACGACATCCGCAACAGCGGAAACGTGCGCGGACCGATCGAGCCGGCCAAGAAGGCCGAGTGAATTCGAGTCGCGGATCCCCGCCGACCGGATGGCGTGGTCTCATGGTGACCTAGATCGGTTTCACTTCAAGTGGCGCGTCTTCCCATTGCCCATTCCCTATTGCCCATTGCCTGGGCGTGCGACATGACGCCCGACTCCAAGCGAATCCGCTCTAATTCCCGGTCCGTGTTGCCCGATGCCCGCGCCTCAGCACCCCGCCTCGAAGCGCGAGGCGAACGCGTCGTAGTCGTCGCCGTTCACAAAGCCGTCATGGTTGAAATCCGCGCCCGGATCGGCGATGTCGAAGAGCGTGGCGAAGGCGTCGAAGTCGTCGCCGTTCACGAAGCCATCGTGATTGAAGTCGGCGGGGCAGCCGAGCGAGCCGACGATGCGCACCGCCATGGATCGACCGGGCTGCGAGAGCGAGTTGCTCCCGCCGCGCGTGCGCGAGCCCAGGCCCGACGTGCCGTAATTCGCCGTCGATACATAGGTCGATGAGGCCACGCCCGAGAGGCGGAGCCAGTAACGGCCCTGCGGGAGCTGCGCCTGCAGCGGGAGATACACCCAGTTCTCAAGCACGGCGTTGAACTGGAAGTTTCCGGTGATCGACGCGATGGGTGCAAGCTCGTGCGGCGCCTCGCCCGTGCCGTCGTCGGCGAAAACCTCGGCCGCAAATCCTTGGCCGTCATGGAAGTTGTAGGTATAGCCGTCGAGTCCTAGCTCGCTGACAGCCCAGCCCTGCGCGGGGACATCGAAGGGCTGATACGCCTTCCAGAAGGAGGTCACGGAGCGCCCGGAGCCGTCGGCGGCATCGTCGCCGTTGTCCAGCAAGAGATTCCTGGTCACGCACGCGCTGGCCTGGCAGGTGTCAATCGCACCGTTGTTGTCGCAATCGGGCGCGCCGCCGGCGATGTCCACGTCGTCGGCGATGCCGTTCCCGTTGCAGTCGCGGAGCGCCTGCGGGGGTTCGCCGGTTGAAAGCGCCAGGAACGTGGGATAGGCGCTCCCGGGCGCCGTGTAGATCGTCGTCGCCGTGCCGCCCGCGATCGGGATCGTCCGCACCACGCGGTTCACGTCGTCGATGAAGGCGATGACATTGTGCGAGGGCACCAGCGCCAGATCGTTCAGGCCGCTCGACACCGCCACGCTCGGCGAGTTGTCATAGAGCATGATGATCCCGCTCCCGTCCAGGTTCGCGCGCCCGATGTAGTCACTGTTGGTATCGGAGTCGCAGAAATAGATGCGGCCCGCGGCGACGTCCAGCGCCACGGCCTTGACCTGCGCCCGCCCGCGCACCAGCGTCTTGAGATTCCCGCCATTCAGGTTGGTCCGGCGAATCTCGCCCTGATCGCCGAAGTAGACATGCCCGTTGGTCGCGTCGACCTTGGGCGCGCCGATGCTCCAACTCCCGGTCGAGGTAAAAAGCGTGATAAGCCCCGAGCCGTCCGCGTTGACGCGCCGGAGCTTGTTGCCGTCCGCGAAGTAGATGCGACCCGAGGCATCGAGCGACGATCCGCGCACGTTGCCCGTGAAGTTGTTCAGCACCGTCAGCCCGCCCCCGGCGGAATCCGTGCGAAAGATCGTGCTGGGCGTGCCGAGGTGCCCCAGGTAGAACTGCCCGGACGACGCCGCATACGCCAGCCCATTGGGAAGCCAGTATGTGGTCGGGAGCGCGAAGTGAATGCGCGGGTTGGTCCCATCGGCCCCCACCGCCGCCACGCGGCCGTTGTTGAACTCAAAGAGCGCGACGTAGACGTCGGTTTGGGCGCTGGCCACGCCGGCCGCCATCCCGGCGACCGCGACAAGGGAACGAATCAGCATCTGGGACTCCTTGGTGCGTCGATTGCGAGGTCAATACTGGATCGACAGCTTACAGGGAAAACCCCAGAAGCGGAAGCAATCTCTCCTCGATTGTGCGTTTTCGGACGCCGTTCAGCACCCGGCGTCGAAGTGCTCCGCGAAGAGGTCGTAGTCGTCGCCGTTGACGAAACCGTCGTTGTTAATGTCCGCGCCGGGGTCGGCGATGTCGAAGAGCGTCGCGAAGGCGTCGTAGTCGTCGCCGTTGACAAAGCCGTTGCCGTCAAAGTCGGCCAGGCACAGCATCAGCGACGCCGGCGCTGTCGTCACGTCGTCGCAGGGGTTGGTGATCACGCAGTCGTACAGCGCCACGTCCGCGGCAGAGATATTGGAAACCGTGAGCGTCGGCAGATCGAAGCCGGCGACGATGGAACCGGTCCCGGTCGGACCATCCGCCAGCGGCGTGCCGTTGCGACGCCACTGGAACGAGTAAAGCCCGCCGCCGGAGCCCATCGCATCGAACATGACGGTGTCACCGGCCGCGGCGCTGACATCCTGCGGCTGCTCCGCGACGCCGGGGGGCGAGCAGAGCGCGAGCGTCGCCGGGGCGCTGGTCACGTTCCCGCAGACTCCCGTGACGACGCATCGGTATGTGCCGCCCCAGTTGCTGGGCGTCTTGCGCCCGATGCGAAGCTGCGACGTGGTGGCGCCCTTGATGTCAAAGTCCTTGGAGAGAACCTTCGCACAATTGTCGTCGACAAGGTTGGTCCACACGCCGGGCGAGGTCTCTTCCTGCCACTGATAGTTCAGCGGCCCGGAACCCGACGCAAACACGTTGAACGTGTCGCCGTACACCTGATCGGGCGCGGTGTTCACCTGCGAGAGCGGATCGAGATTGATGCGGACCGGCTCGCAGGGCGTTGTGCCGGTGAGGTCGACGATGCCCGAGAAGCCGGTCAACAGGCACGGGTCGCGCTCGTCGAGGAACGCCGCGAGGATCTTGGTTCCGTCGGCGCTGACGCCCAGCCCCGCCATGCCGAAGTAGCTGGCGAGCGAGATATCAGGGATCGACCATCCGAGCGTGCTCAGGTAGGCGTTCAGTTCCATGGCGACGCCGCCGTTGATGTCCGTGCGCCAGATGAAGCCATAGCCTTGCCCGCCGACAACCGTACCGCCGTCGGCGCTGATGGCGTAGGGGATCATCGACACGTCGCCGCCCAGGTTCTGCGGAACCCACTCGTTCCCGTCCCAATTCCAGCGGACGGGAAGGCGCGAGGTCGTCCCAAAGACCAGGTCCATCGCGTCTTCGCTGTAGCGGCCGACGATGTGGTCGCCGTCCGCCGAGATCGCGATCAGTTCGCCGCCATAGGGGTCGATCAGGGTCTGCTCCCAGACACCCGCGACCTTGCGCCACACCACGGCCCGTCGCGCGCTGTAGCCAAGGTCATCACTGAAGTTCTCGTCGTAACCGATAACCACCGTGCCGTCGGCGCTGATCGAATCGGCGCGCGTCGCGCGAGCCGTCGTGCCGTCCTGCGTCACGCTCACGGGGAGGATTTCGTAGTCACCGGTCATGGTGTCGTAGACCCACGCGCGATACGGTCCGCAGAGGCGCTCCGTGTAGGCGCCGCCCACGACATACCGCCCATCGGACGAGATGTCGTTGGCGCTGTTCTGGAAGGCGTCGCACTTGTTGCCGCCGGGCACGGTGCCGATGTTCTCGATGCCCGTCGCGGGGTTCCACAGGTGCGGCGTGTTGCCGCTGGTCGGCAGGCCGCCAAGCCCCTCGCGGTTCCGCGTGCCCCACACGATCATCGCGCCGTCGTCGGAAGCGCGGGTGCGCCCGTCCTCCCAGTCGCCGCCCGTGTTCTCGGCACCCGAGCCCAGGAAATAGCGGGTGATGTAGTACCGACCGACCGCCGCGTTGTAGATCGCGCCGACCACTCCCTGCCCGTCGGACGTCATGTCTTCCGAGATCATCCCGGTCACGATGAGGGTGGGCTGGGCCCACGCCGCGGACGTGATGAGCGCCGAGAGAAGTGCGGCCACGGAACGTGTACGAGTCATGATGATCTCCGTGCGAGCGGACGCTCGCGGCTGTTTGTGCGTGGGGGGCCGAATGCCGGCCCGACGCGCCAGCGCCGGGCCGACTTGATTGAGAAGGAGTGAGACCAGGGAACCCGTTCAGGCGCGACGACGCCGCGCACCGAACATACCGGCAAGGGCGAGCACGCCCGCCGACGCCGGCGCGGGAACGGCGTTCCAAGACAGGTTGTCGATCACCGCGGTTGGCCCGATCCAGCCGAAACCGACGAAGCGGACCTCGTCGAAGGTCGAACCAGAGTCGGTCGTGATGTTGACCCACGTCGGACCCGTGTCGCCCCACGTCGGGTTGTCGATGAAGAAGCTGCCGACCTCGACGCCGTCATTCAACGCGACAACGATCGCGCCGCCGCTGAAGATGGTCGCCGGGCCCGAGTCATCCCAGTACTGGCAGGAGAACTCGGTGAGGTCTTGCGAGAAGTTCATGAAGCCGCCCCACGCGCCGGCCCAGGCGTTGCCCGTGCCGAGCCAGGTGACGCCGAGAATGGAGTTGAGATCGCCGACGAATCCACCGTCGAGATTGCCGCTGATCAGGCTGGAGATCCCGTAGCCGGTCCACTCGTTACCGACGAGCGCACCGGTCGGGCCGCCCGACTCATCGAAGTTCAGCGCCGTGCCGTACGAAGGGGCGCTGGCGGTGTAAGTGACGGACACCCCGGCGTTGGCGGCGGCGGCCATGGCAAGGGCGATACCAGACGAAATAAGAACGCGGCGCATGTGAACTCTCCCCATCTACTTTCGATTCCACCTGTTCAACCCTCGGAAAAGGGCGTCGGGCACCCGACTCATCGCACGATAACGGACACGATGTGTCACGTCAAGTGTCCCGTGTGACATTTTTGATGACGTTCCGTCGCATTCCCGACCGCCTTCGGCTATGATGACTCAGGCAATCTGCGTACAGACATCGAACATGAAATCAATCGACACTCCAACACCGCTCGCTCCCCCTCCGATGGGTCAGGCGAAAACCTCGTTCTCGTCGCTTTTGGCCGAGTTCCAATCGCTGCGCGGCCAGATCGGTAGCCTTTTCGCTCTCGCGGGCGTTGACCCCACCAAGACGCGCGAGCCCGCACGCGACTTGGGAATCAGCCGCGGCCTGGCGTGGCGGCTGACTCGCATCGTCCGCGAGTCGGACCCCACACCCGCGGTCACGGACCTGCCCGGACCCGCGAGCATGACCAAGTTCTTTGACGCCTGCCGCGCTCGGGCCGTTCCCGAAGAGGCGATCGCCAAGGCCGCGGCGGCGTTCGAGCGCTTCGAGAGCGTGCTCTCTTCCTGTACCGGCGATCGCAAGACGCTGGCGATGATGATGGTGAACCGCAGCCCGGTCAATGCGGGCAACGAGGCGTCGAAAGCGCGGCGCCAGCTGTTCGACGGCGCGTGCGGCGTGTGGGGCGTGCAGGCCCAGACGCGGTTCGTGTCGGTCTTCGTTTTCCCATCGCCCGACGATCCCGACATGCTCAACGCGGGGCACGTCACCGGCTTTGTCGGCTTTCGTCGCCTGAGCCCCAAGCCCTGGCCCCTCAGCTATGAAGCGCTGCACACCGCGACGGGCGACGCGGCGAAGCTGCTCAAGACGCCTCTTGACCCGGAGGGCGCGGACGAGGGACAGCTCCAGCTCATCAAGAGGTTCTGCACGCCGTCGCTGCCCGACATCCGCGTGGTCGAATCCGGGAGCTACAAGCGATTCGAATTGGCGGCCGGTCCGGTCGGTAACGAGGGCCTCACCACCTGCGTCTTCGGTACGCACCTTCGCCACATCTACCCGCGCTACTCCGAGACGCCGGACACCGCGGGCTTCATGGTGCTGCTCACCACGCCCGTCGAGCGCGTGATGTTCGACATGTATGTGCATCGCTCGATGAACATGGAAGCGCCACCGCCGGCGCAGCTTCTCGACCGCCTCGCGTTCCCCCACGCGAGCCCTGAGAGCGACTTTGCACGCCAGTCGCTGCCGATCGCGGAGGCGCCGACACTCCTGCCCGCCGGAATCGAGGGCACGCTCGCGCCCTCCATCCCGTGGTACACCAACCTCGTCGAGGACGTGACGACCCGCCTGGGCGTCCCGATCACGGACTTCGTCGGCTCGCGCTTCGAGATGTCGTTCCCGCCGATCGCGACCACGCTGAGCCGCCGGTTCGACTTGCGGCCCAAGCCCTGAAACCCGCGCCGCGCTTCAGCACCCGGCGTCGAAGTGCTCGGCGAAGAGGTCGTAGTCATCGCCGTTCACGAAGCCGTCGTGGTTGAAGTCGGCGCCAGGATCGGCCGCGTCGAACAACGTGGCGAAGGCGTCGTAGTCATCACCGTTCACGAAGCCGTCGTGGTTGAAGTCGGCCGGGCATTGCGGCACGGTGCCCATGATCAGGCGCGCCCTGGCGATGTCCTCGCGCGGGATGAGGAGCTCCATGACCTTGGGGACGCCGAGCGAATCGGCCGTCACCTGTCCGTGCTGAGTCACCGGGCCATTCTCCGGCACTCTTAGCACCCAGTACACCGTCTGTCCGACGTTCGGATGAAACCCCTGCGTCCGGCGCGGCGCGATGCTGACACGCACGAGCGGCACCAGCGCGTTGTCGATCGACACCGCGGAGTTACCGCGCAGGAACATCGTGCATTCCCAGCGATCCGCCTGGTCGACGATGGTCGCGGCATTCCAATCGAGGTATCCACCCCAGGTTCCCCATGTGACGCCGTCGTACACGCACGGCTCGCCCGAGCCCGGATCGGGCTGTCGCCCGGGCGTGTTCAGGTCCTCGTCGCAATCGAAGAAGCCGGGGTACGACACGTCGTTGCGGTGGGAATCCGACACGTACTGCGAGCCGTGCCGCTCCGTCTTGACGGGCGCGATCCACTGACCCACGTCCGGCCAAGGGTCGCAGTGGGCCGGATCGTCGATCAGGTCGGGCGACTCGAACGCCCACTTGTCCACGCCGTGCTCGCGCTCGTCCCAACTGACGATGATGCCGAGCTGGGAGTTGTTGCAGGCGTCGAGGCCGGCGCGTGCCACGGGCGTCCAAGCGCCCGCATCGTTTTCGTCGCGCTTGCCCGAATAGACGCGTGTGAATGGAATGTAGGGCTCGGGGCTGAGGCGGTTGCTCTGCGTTTGGACCTGCTGATACGTGAGGGGCAGCCCGGAGTCGGGCGAGATGATGTTCGTGGCTAGGTTTTGCGACCAATCGCCTACGAACGGGCCCTGCTGGTTCAAGTTGAAGAGCGCGCACTGCAAGACCGCCGCGCTGAATCGCCAGGGCTGCTGGCGCGACAGATGCGACGCACCGCGCGACCCGGCGCTGTGCCCGATGACCGAGACACGGTGCGGATCAACATTGTAGGGCCCGGCGCCAGAGGTGGCCCAGTCGGCGATCCAGAAGACCCGGCGGCTCGTGTAATTCGTGATGATCTCGTCGGCGGGCAGATCGCCGCGATCGCCGGTGAAGAACGGATCGAAATGGCGCGCGTAGCCGAACCACGCGGTCACGCTCGAATTCCGTGCCGCGCCGGCCTGCCAGTACAGGTTGTCGTCGGGCGTGATCACGATTCCGTCGGTCAACTCGATCGACATCGCCGCCTGGTTCAGATCGCCGGGCATGAAGTTCTGATACATACCCCCACCGCCGTGCAGGCAGAACACGGCGGGGTACGGACCGGGGGGCAGGCCGGTCAATGGCGACGTCACCGCGAACACATGCGGCACGCACCCGCGGGCGGCGCTCGCCATCACCGGAAAATCGGGACGCCCATCCTCGGGATCCTCGCGACCGTCGACCCAGACGACGTACGCGCCGTACGGATATCCGCTCTCGGTCGTGCCCAGGAATTGGAAGTGCGGCTGAACCGGTTCGTTGACCGGGTCATAGCCATAGCTCACCAAGACGCGGTTGTCGGTCGTCACGCTTGTGCTGCCGTTAGCCACGACCGCGAAGAATCTGGCGCCCGCCTCGTGGGGCGTCCATGCCAGCGCGCCCTGCGTCGACGTAAGCGTCGTGTAGCCGGACCCATTGGGAACCCGCAGCGTCGAGGATGGCTGCAGGTTGTGCAGCCGCTCGCCCGTCGCCTCTTCCGGGAACACCCGCGCCAGCAGCGTCATATTGGCGATGTCGGTTTCCGGCTGGTTCGCTGAATAGAGGTCGTAGGTATACACCGGGCCCGCGGCCAATTCCCAACGCAGGAACACCTGGCCGTCGGCGTACACACCCGCAAGGCTCGTCTGTGCCGACGCGCTGCTCATGCACGCCGAGGCGGTCATCGCGGCCAGCGCGATCGTCGTCCGCGCGGTTGGCTTGGTTGTGGGCACCCGGCGCAGGGAAGAACCGGCGCACACACGATTTTCGTCTCTGGTCATCGCAAGAATCTATCGGACGCTGAGCGTGCATACAACACGATCTCATGGCGCTGTGCCCAATTCCATCGCAATTCTCGGACCTGGAACGAGCGGGGAGCAACCTCGCCGCGCTTCAGCACCCGGCGTCGAAATGCTCGGCGAAAAGGTCGTAGTCGTCGCCGTTCACGAAGCCGTCATGGTTCAGGTCCGCCGCGGGATCGGCGATGTCAAAGACCTCGGCGAAGGCGTCGTAGTCGTCGCCGTTCACGAAGCCGTCGTGGTTGAAGTCCGCAAGGCAACGTGGCGTGCGATAGGCCTTGATGTTCGTGCCCGTTCCCGCGACCAGCAGCGTGCCGTCGCGTCCGAACGCCGGCGCACCAATATTGATGTTGGTCACGGCGACCGACCAGCGCTCGGAGAGGTCGGGATTGAACGAATAGAAGCGCCCGTTGGCGAACGCGCCATTGGAGAAGAACAGACGGTTTTGCGAATCGACCGCCATCCGCGGCTGGGAGAAATCCGCTGGGATCGCGGCGCTCTGCGCGATCAGGCTCCCGTTGGACGCGCGCCGGCGCGCGATCTTGTTCCCCGGGTCCATCATGAAGACCGAGCCGTCGGTCGCCACCGCGAACTCCGACTCGGTCGTCCACTGCGCGGGGACCGACCAGCGCACGCTCATCGACGCGCCGTTGTCGTCGATCGCGTAGAAGAAGTCGACGGAGACGTTGTTCTGCACGCGCGAGAGATAGATCGTGCCGTCCGGCGCGACCATCGGCGTGTTCTGGATCGTGAACCCGGAGAGCGTCGGGCTCTGGTACATGAACGCGCCCGTTGAGAGGTTGAACTTCTTGATCGCGTGCCCGCCCGGGACGGCGTCGGCGACGTAGATCGCATCGGCGTGGATCGCTCCGCCGCAGTTGCCGGAGACCGAGCCGACGCGGTTTGCCGTCCATACCGTGGCGCCGTTGCTGGCGTTGATGCGCCAGATTTTCGTGAAGCTGGCGACGACGGGATCGCCGTTCGGCGCGAACACCACGCCGTCGTACGGGCCGGCGTCGATCAGATCAGCCGACGACCAGAGCGTCGCGCCGGTGGCGGCGTTTAGAGCGTGCAGCTTGGCCTTGACCGACGCGCCGTTGCCCGATCGCGACACAAAGACCTTGCCGTTCGAGACACCCGCGACCCACGTCGTCCAGTCGTTGGCCAGATAGGGAATGTTGCGGGTCCAGATTTCCTGGCCCGTATCGAGGTTCATGCACACGACGGGCGATTCGTCGGAATTGGGCTCGGGCGGAAAACCCGTCTGACGCACCAGGAAGACGCGTGATCCCTCGATCACCGGCTGCCACGCGATGCTGGAACTGCGACCGCCCGACCAGAGCGGCGTCGCGGCGTCGGGCCCCAATTGACTTGTCTGCCCGTTCCGGCCCGCATTTCCGCCATTGTTCGTCCAGTCCTGGGCCAGCGCTCCGGCCGACAGCGCGACATTGAGCGCCAGCGCGCCCGCGATCATGCACCGCATGTGAGTCTCCCTTCGCGGGCGACGCCCGCACCTCCAAGGTAACGGAAACGGCGCCTTCGGCCAAGGGAATCACGCACGGAGCGGGGTCAGGTCTTCTCCCGAAGCGAGTGGGCGGCCGCGCGGCCACCCGCGACTCGACAAGCGAGTACTTGGCTCAGAACGCTGGACGAACGAGGCGAGCTTTGTTGGCTGCGCCGTCGACTCGCTCATTCCCAGGTGCGCGATGCCTCATACCCGACGCCGCTTCCTCAACACCCCGCCTCGAATGCCTCGGCGAACAGGTCGTAGTCGTCGCCGTTGACGAAGCCGTCCTGGTTGAAGTCCGCGGCGAGGTCGCCCGCGTCGAACGCCTCGGCGAAAAGGTCATAGTCGTCGCCGTTGACGAATGTGTCGCCGTTGACATCCGCCGGGCAGGGCACGTCGACGGTGCGCGACCACAGGATCGCCTCGGTGCGCCAGCGATCGGCGTTGAAACCGCTCCCGGCGACGTACAGCGTCGGGCCCTCGCGCCACGCGCTCCACGCCAGCGAGCTGAGCCATGTGCCCGGGAGGGTTGAGGACAGGTCCTCCCACGACGCCGCGGAACCGGTCCACACGCTCGCTCGGTACTTGTCGCTGTAGGCGTAACCGACCTGCCAGCCCTCGTGCGCGCCGTGCGCCAGGGAGAACTGCGCGCCGCCGGGGTGAAGATCGACCCACGAGTCCGCCGAGCCGCTCCACATCGCGGCCCGCTGCTGTCCTTCGAAGGTCGCCCAGCCGACCTGCGTGTTGCCCCACACCGCCACCGCCCCCGACGATTCGGCGAAGTATGGATTGAGATCGATCCACGACGCGGCGCTTCCGAGCCAGAGGCTGGCGCGGGTGAAGCCGTCGAAGGTGGCCTGCCCGACCTGACGCGTGCCCGACGTGCCGCGTGCGAGGGAGACCGTCGCGCCGTCGGGGTGCAGGTCAACCCAGGTGACGGCGCTGCCGCTCCAATATCCCGCGTGGTCGACGCCGTCGATCTTCGCCATCCCGGCCTGCTGACCCGCGCGGACGGCGTAGGCGATGGAGCCGCTGGCTCCGGGCGGATTGAGATTGACCCACGACTCGGGCGTGCCGCTCCAGAGCGCGGCGTGGTGCGCGTTGCCGACGCGTGCGCGTCCGACCTGCTGCCCGGCATCGGCGGCATTCGCGACCGACTCGACACTCCATGTCGGGTGAAGGTCGATCCAAGAACCGGCACTCCCGTTCCAGAAGCCGGCGTGGTAATAGTCGCCGAACTTTGAGTGGCCGGCCTGCGCACCGGGCGAGGCGTGGATGGCCACCGACTCGACCGAGCCCGCGGGGTTCAGGAGGGTGGCCGTCCACTGGGCGCCGGCGCCCGTCGCGAGCACCGCCGCAGTCACCGCCGCAGTCACCGCCGCCGCCATCGTTGAACCAGCCGAACTGGGGAATCGCAGCATCACGCACTCGCCTTTCATGGTGCTCGTTTCAGAGCGCATGGGAACCTTGCCGCACTTGTCTGACCTGCCCGACCGGACTCACTTCCGGGGAGATTATTCCGGTCTCGCCTACTTCCTGTCTCGCTGTGTCGCTGTCTTCCTGTCTCGATGTGTCGCTCTTTTCCTGATGCCTGGTGCCCGGTGCCTGATGCGTGTTCTTCAGCACCCGGCCTCGAACGCCTCCGCGAACACGTCGTAGTCATCGCCGTTCACAAAGCCGTCGCGGTTCACGTCGGCCGCGGGGTCGCCGGCCTCGAAGAAGCCGGCGAAATCGTCGAAGTCATTGCCGTTGACGAAGCCGTCGCAGTTGTAGTCGCCGACGCAGATGCGAAGCGTCGCCGCATCGCTCGTCGCGCTCCCGCAGTCGTTGGTCACGACGCAGCGATACATGGTCTGCACGAACTCGGGGAGCGTTTCACCCACCTGGGCCGAGATGGTGAGGAACCGCGTCGTCGCGCCCTCGATTGAGAACCGCGCGAACTCGCCGTCGCTCACGCCGATCCATGTCCCGGAGCCCGCCGGGATCTCGGCCTGCCACGCGAACGTCGCGGGGAGCGAGCCGAGCCAGCCGACGCTCAGCGTCGCGCTCCCGGACGGGCACACGTTGCGGTCCTGCGGCTCGATCACGATCTGGGGCGAGATTCCCGGGAAGAGCGACACGCTCTTGCTCGTGATCGACCCGCACGAATTGGTGATGACGCAGTCGTAGAGCGCGATGTCCTGCACATGAGGATTGGTGAACGTCAGCGTCGGCGTCGTGACGCCCGAGATCGTGGTGCCCCAGCCGGTCGTGCCGTTGCTCATCGGGAACCCGCCGCGACGCCAGCGATACGTCGCGCCCGCGGGCTCGGCCAGCGTGACCGACAGCTGCGCGGAGGCGTCGATCGCGCAGACCATCTGCGCCTCGGGCTGGTGCGTCAATCGCGGCAGGCCGGGCAGGTCAAAGGCGTCGATGCCGATCTCGTAGTAGCTGGTTCCAAAGAACACCGTGCCGACCATGGTGCCGTATTCCATCTGCCCCGATTGCCGCAGGGTCTGTGGCAGAATCACCGGGCTGCTCGGGTCCGACCAGTCGACCAACTTGACCTCCTGGGGTCTGGATATGACCAGCAGCGATCCAGCCGCGTGGGGAAACGGGAGAAGCCCGGGGAAGTTCAGCGTCGCTCGAACCGCCGGATTCGCCGGGTTCGAGACGTCGATCGCCTGGCATTCGCCGATGCCGGTCATCGCCGCCAGGATGTGCCCCGGCATCATCACCGCCGACTCAAAGGCCCATAATCCCGGGGACGGGTGCATCGCGAGAAGTTCCGGGTTCGAGGGGTCCGCGGTGTCATAGATGTCGATCGTCGCGCCGGTCACGACGTACGCGATCGCATCCTCCACGACCAAGCCCGCCGAGAACATCGTCTCGGTCGAGCTCTTGCGCCGGATGTTGTTGGGGTCGGCGACGCGGTAGATGTCGAACTTCTCGGCCCAGGTCGTCATGTACAGGTAGTCGCCTCGTGCGTGCATCTCCCACGCATCCGAGACCACCGTGTCCTCTCCGAGCAGGAGCGGCGACGCCGGATTGCTCACGTCGTACGTCTGAAGAATCTCGCCGTCGGTCTGCACGTACACCCGGGCACCGTCCGCCGCCAGCGCGTTGACGAAGTCGGGGAGTGGGACGCTCGCCGCCAGCACGGGGGCCGCTGGATTCGTCGCGTCGTAGACCAGCAGCGCGTTTCCGGGCGCCGCCACCAGCGCATTCCCGGCCGTGACGAGCCCGCGCAGGCCCACCGGCCCCATATTGACGCTTGACAGTTGGCTCGCGCCAGACAACGTCGTCGCGAACGAGATCAGGCCGGAGCCCATCGCCACATGAACGCGATCCGCCGAGGGAGCCGCCGCCCGTGTTCCGATGGGCATGTCGGGCGTGATCGAAGGCATCGGTTGTGGTGACGCGGGGTTGGCGAGCGAAACCGCGTCCAGGTCGTGATCGAAGTTGACGAAGTACAGCACCGGCACGCCGTCGGCCTGGCCGAACTCGCACGTCCCGTCGTCGATGCTCGTCGCCACGTTCGTCACGGCGCTCACCTGCGTGATGTTCGACGGCGTGGAGATATCGAGAAAGTAGATGTCACTGTCGGCCAGCACCGCCAGTGTGCCCGGACGGACGTCCATCCGGCGCGTTGTGTCCGCGAACGCCACGCTGTCGCGGAACACGGGCGACGTGGGATTCTGATAGTCCACCGCCGTCACGGTGAAGCCGCCCATCGCGAACACGATGTTGTTGCGGCTCTCGATCTCGATGGCGTTGCCGATGGTGTAGGTGCTGAGCCACTGTGGAATCGCGGGGTTGGAGACGTCGTAGGTGCGGATGTCGCCGTTCCAGCACACGAAGAGCTTGCCGCTCGACACCGCGACATCTTTCGCGTTGCCGCCGCCGATCGATTGGACCTGCACCGGCGCCGCGGGGTTGGTCATGTCGATGATCTCCACGCCGCGCTCCCCCAGCGCGACGTAGACGAAGTCCCCGTCCTTTTCGATCTTGATCGGCACGCCGTCGAGGATGTACGTCGACTCCAGCACGGGGGCGGCGGGGTTCGCCATCGAGTAGATGCGCAGCTCGTTGGCCGCCCCGCCGAGGTAATAGGAAGGCGTCGCGTGCGACGCGGTCACTTCCCCGCCGTCGTGCCAGAGCACCGACGTGCCGCATTGGGCGAGCGCCGACACGCCACCCAGAAAGAGCGCCGCCGCTCCGACCATCGCGGGCGACGAGCGATAACCACCGACACAACGACAAAGCGACTGCAGCATGAACGCCACTCCTTAGGAACGAGGGCATCCTACCGCACCGTGGTGCTTTTCCCAAGGGAATGTCGCGGGCCGGAGCCCTCCGCGGCGAGACATCGAGCCATCAAAGCGGTCTTCGTTATCCTCTTTTCGTCGAAGTGATCGGCCTTGCGAGCATCCGCCGCACAGGCCGCGTCATATCGGCAACGCCGCCTCGTGATGTTCTCGATGCCCGATGCCTGATGCCTGATGCCTGTCGCCTGTTCCTCAGCACCCCGCCTCGAACGCGCTGGCAAACATGTCGTAGTCATCTCCATTCACAAATCCGTCGAGATTCAAGTCCGCGGCGGGGTCGGCGGCCTCAAACGCCGACGCGAACTGGTCGTAGTCGTCGCCGTTGACAAAGCCGTCGCAGTTGCTGTCCGACGGGCACACCGTCAGCCAAGCCTCGTGGCTGGGGATCGGCGCGCACGCGTTGGTCGCCATGGCGCGGAACCGGACCTTGGCGCCGGGCTGCAGGTTGATGACTGACAGGTCCGGCGTGTCGGTTCCGATCAAACCGCCGACGCCCGGAAACTCGCCATCCCCCACGTCCACCCACGTGCCCATCTCGGTCCTGATCTGCCATTGCACCGAAAGATCCCCGGCTCCGGCCGCGATCACATGAAACTCCGCGGCGTCGTCCTTGCAGGCGACGAAGTCGGCCGGGTGCTTGAAGAAGATCGGGCAGGTCGGCGCCTTGCGGATGCCGCCGTTCCTGATCTCGTCGAGGCGCGCGGTGCTCAGCGCTTCACCCAGCACGAACACGCCGTCGATCACGCCATTGATCCCCGTGTCGCAGCAGGTGCTGTTGCCGATGTGCATGTAGGCGTGCCCCGCGCCGGGCGAGCCTGTGGCGTTCTTGACCACGCCGTCGACGTAGAGCATGGCGGTGTCCGCGACATCGTCATAAACGACGGCAACGAACTGCCACTGGTCCGCGAGCGCGGGGACATAGCCAAGCACGCCGGTGCCCTTGAAGGCTGACCAGCCGTCACCGCCGCCGCGCGTGTCGATGCCGATGTTGCGGTCGTACCCGCCGTTGTCGTGCGAGAGGAGATGGCGCTTGGGGTTGATCACGCCGGGCTTCACCCATGCGCCCATGGTCAGTTTCGGGACCAGCGTCGGGTTGATGTCGAGATTGACGCGAACGGCGTTGCTCCCGCTCGTGGCCAATCCGAACCCCTCGTATCCTGTGACGCTGAATGCCGGCGGGGGGCTTCCGATCAGCGACGTCGTGACCCCGTAGCCCGACAGATCGGTCGCCGTTCCGTCGTCGAACGTGAAAATCGCGAGCGTCTGGCCCAGCGCACTCCCGCTGAGCATCCACATCGCCGCGGCCGAGACGACCGCGCCCGAACGCACCCCACGGCAACGCACAGCGCTGATCCGATCACACATGACACACACTCCGCGCTGAAGCATCCAAAGGAAGCCGACGCCTACTCGTGCGCCGCATCTATCGATGCTAACGAGGAGACCCCTGCGTCGCAACCCAAACAAGGTGTAAACATAAATCCGGGGATGTCAGCCAACGATGCGTTCAATCGGCGCGTTCTGGGGTCTCGGACGTGCAGGGGCCGACTCGAAAAATGTCAGGTCCGCACGCTGGTCGCCATGCCGATCGCCACCGGCAAGAGGACCATCACCGGCACGAACACGCCGACCTGGGGCGGGAGTCCGGGGATCGCCGCCGATGCGCCCAAGACGCCGCCCATCAGCGCGGTGATGGCGATCGGCGCACATTTCAGAGATTGCACGATCATGTTGCAGGGCTCGCGTCGGAGGAAGAACGGCATGGCCACCGCCAGCGCGAGCAGATTCGCCGTCAGGATCGAGAGCCTCCCCCACCGGATGCGTTCCAGCTCCGCCACGCCGCGCTCATCGAGCAGCTCCGGGCGCCTCAACATCTGCGAGACCTGCACCCAGCTCAGGCTCTGGGCAAAGCCCGCGTATCGCCGCATCTTGATCGCGGTGGGATCGAGGTTTGTCTCGATCCGCTTCACCACGCCCGGCGCCTCCGGCTGGTCCAGACGCACCGCCGATCCGTTCTCAAGGTCCCACGCCTTGCCGTTCCAGCGCGCCGAGTCCGCCGCGATCCGCGTCGTCGCCAGGCCCTGCGCGTCGCGCTCCCACACCATGAGCCCGGTCAGCTCGCCCTCGTCGGCCTTGAACGCCCGCGCAAACCACAGGCGTCCCCGCGAGTCCTTGTACATCGGCACGCTGGTCTCGCCCAGCGCACGCTTGCCCGCGTCGCCGTGATCGCGCACCAGCATCGCCGCGATCCGCGGGATCAACAGCTCCTGGTTGGCGATCTGCACGCCCGTGAGCGCCAGCGACGCGACAAAGATCGGGACGGCCGCCCGGTGCAGCGCGATCCCGCCCGCCAGCAGACCCACGAGCTCTCGCCCGCGCACGAGCTGGGTAAACGTGAACCCCATCGCGCCGACCATCACCATGCCCAGCGTGTAGTTGAACAACTGCAGGAGCCGGGGCCACCAGAGATCAGCAATGAGCAACGCCGTCACCACCGCGCGCCGGACAAACCCGGGGTTCGCGCTCTCCTCCTTCAGGTACCGGTCGGCCGCGGACACGAAGCGATCGAAATTGAGCGATACGTCGATGGTCACGACGAACGAGGCGAAGATCAGCAGCAACGCGATCACGTTGATGAGGTACTGACGGGCGATGTAGCGGTCCAGGAGCTTCATGGGTGACTAGGCAAACCTCGGCAACTTGGGAGGAATCAGGCCCAGCACGCGGCAGGCCGGGAGGGTGACAGCGTACGCCAGCATCGCCGCGCCCGTGACATCCGACAGAAAATGAGCCCCGGCGAGCAGGCGCGTCCACGCGCAGCCCGCCGCCAGCACGATCGCCAGCGGCCCGAGCACCGGGCGCGCCAGCGTGAGCGCGATCGCGCCGCCGAACGCCACCGCCGCATGGCTGGAGGGCAGACCGAGGTTGCTCCCATCGGAAAACCCCGCGAAAAGCCCGCGGAAGACGTACCGTGCGTCCTCGCCGGGGCGCTCGCGGGCGATGACGAGCTTGAGCAGTTCCGCCGCCGCCCCCGAGAGCGTCGCACCCGCGAGGATCGAGAGAGCAGTCGAGACACGGGCCGCGATCGATTCCTTCTTGCTGAGCAACCACGCCGCCAGCGCGACGATGAGCCAGGTCGGGAGGAACCCCATGACGCGCAGCAGGCGGTACCAGTCGCGCCCCTCGACCCGTGCGGCATCTCCGCTCTTAAAGAAGTAGTAGGCCCAGCGATCCAGCACGCTGGCGGCGATGAACGCGAACAGCACCATCGCGATCGTCACCAGCACCCGGCGCGTGCGCAGCCTCGCCTCCCGCGGCGAGAGCCAGCGCGCCCCCATCGGCAGGAGCGAGGTTGTCTTCTGGTCGCTCGCCATCACGAACCCCCGGCTCCACCACCGATGCCCTTGAATCCATAGCCCAGAAACGCCGGGCGTCCGCGCTTGTGCTCGCCGCGCAGCTCGCCGATCTCTTCCACGCGCGCAAACCACGGGGCCCACTGCTCTCGCGTCGCGCCCAGCATCACCGCCGGACGCCCGACCAGCCCCGCCGTCGCCCGGCGAAGGTCGGTTTCGGCCCACAGATCGTACTGACAACGGCGCCCCGCCATCAGACTGCTGGAACAAAACACCGTCGGTCGCCCGGGAAGATAGAACGCCATCTGGCTTGCCCGCCCGTAATGCTGGCTGATGACCATCGGCTCGGCGTGCGTTTGCCGGCGCAGTTCCGCGAGCAACTCCGTCACCTGCCCCGCGTTGCTGGTCGCGCTGGTCAACCTCGCGACCGGCACATACCGGCCCAGGCCCGGAAGGGACGACGCCCAGTCGGGGCGCAGCATCCCGATTCCCGCGACCAGCCCGATGCCGATCGCGATGTGCCACGCGACCTGCGTCGCGGTCTCGGGGCGACGCAGCAGGAATCCCCAGCGCGGCCGCGGCTCGGCCAACCCTCGCCAACGCGTCATCAGCACCGTGAATCGATCCATCCCGCGCACAAGCCCGAACGCCGCCAGCGGGATCAGCGTCGCGTGTCCCGCGATCGCCCAGTTTGCTTCGCCCTCGCTGACGAAACTCACGAAGAAGTAGAACAAGAAGATCGGCGCCGCCGCGAGCAGCAGAAACACCGCGCTCTCGCGCGCCCCGTCGCTCTCCACGTCGTGATCGCGCAGCGCCTTCACGCCCCCGATCACCGCGAGCACCCCCACCGCTCCCGCCAGCCCGAGCTGCGACACGAGAAACGTCATCGTCCAGAGCGGCGAGTACGTTTCTCGCACCTCGGGCATGTCGCCGCCCTTGACGCCCAGGTGCCCGAGCAGATGGTGCACCGTGGGCCAGCCGTTCTGCGCGTTCCAGATCACGACCGGCGCGATGCCGAGCAGCCCGATCGCGATCGCGACGAGCACGAGCGTGCCCGCGCGCGGGTGGAGCCTCAGCCGCCCGCGCCGCGCGACGGCGTACACGATCAAACCGGGCACGAGCAGCAGCGCCGTGTACTTGAAGAGCACGCCCGCGCCGATCGCCCCGCCGAGTCCCGCCCACGACCAAGCCCCCGCACGGTGCAGACACCGCCACGCCGCCCACACCGCCAGCATCCAGCACGCGACGTACGGCATGTCGATCGTGGAGAGCAGCGACAACGCCTGAAACACCGGCGAGAGCAGGAGACACGCCGCGGCGAAGAACCCGGCCCGCTTGTCGCCCATCGAGTCGCGCGCCAGCCCCGCCATCGCCAGGGCCGCGATCGCGCCCGCGATCGCCGCCGGAGCCCGCACCCCGAACTCGCTGGTCCCCAGCAGCTTCACCGACGCCGCGATCGCCCACGCGATCCCCGGACCCTTGCTGTAGTAGCTCCACTCAAGGCGGCGGCTCCACTCCCAGTAGTGCGCCTCGTCCTCGATCAGCGGATAGGGATTGAACCACGCCAGATACACCAGGCGCGCGATCGTGGCCAAGAGCACCAGCGCGACCACGACCGCCGACGACTCGGCCCAGGGGGCCCACGTTCCGGTCCGAGCATGGATGTGCTTTCTCTCTGCTCGCGTCATCGTGCGATCGGGGCCGCTCGCCCCGCGTTCCCTCGTGAGACTCGCTCAGTGCCG
Organism: Phycisphaerales bacterium; assembly: GCA_020853815.1. Lineage (GTDB taxonomy): Bacteria > Planctomycetota > Phycisphaerae > Phycisphaerales > UBA1924 > JABWBC01. Next base: position 72,715 of record JADYYE010000096.1, on the reverse strand, counting down.
CGTCAATCGCCAGTACCCGACCGCCGCGTACGCCCCCATGATCCCCACGCCGCCCCACAAAACCATCAGCCCCGGCCAGCCGTGCTCGTGCGTCAGCTGCTGCCCGCTGGAGATCGTGATCACCGTCGCCAGCGCGGGGAAGAAGCTCCACAGGTACACCGTCAAGGGCAGGCTGCCCGACAGCCGCACCGCCGTCATCGCGCCCGCCACCACCATCACCACGCACGCCACGCTCATCGCGAACCGCTCGTTCTGCTTGCTCGTAATCTCGCGGAGCAGGCTCGCGATCGAGTGCTCAAGGTCCGCGTACGGCCTCTTCACGAACTCGTCGCCCGCCTTCTCCACGCGCGGCCTCGCGTCACCAAGCAGCTTGGCCGCCGGTGTCCTCGCGGGGTCAAGAAGCGTCTCCATCGGCCCGTTCACCAGCGAGAGCTCGCTGAACACGAGCTTGGTCCGCTTGCCCGCCGCCTGGTCCCTCGACCCCGGGCCCGCCGCCACGTTGTCGAGCTCCAACCGCATCGTCATCGACCGCGAAAGCCGGTCCGGCCCGCCCATGTCGGTGTAGAGGCCCGCGTCGATCGTTGAGAACTTGGTCGGCGCCGCACCCACCAATCGCTTCTCGACCTCGATCGCTCCGCCCGCCTTCGCAGGCTGCAGAACCCAGCGCCAATCCGGCGACCGAACCGCGGCGTCCTTCGCCCTGATCACGAACTCCGTCCCCTGCGGATCGCGGAGCGTCGCCATCCCCTTCTCCGCCAGCTCCTTCCGCAGCGCCTCGGTCGTGACGCGCTCGGCGACGTGATACGCCAGGTCGCGCCGTTGCACCTCGATCCAGTTCATCCCCTCGGGACGCCCGCGCAATTCGACGAGTTCGCCGAAGGTCAGGAACTTCGGATCGTCCTTGAACGCGTTGGAGATGTTCATCCAGAGCGGGAGCGTCTCAAACTTCGCGTAGGCCCGGTCGCCGTCGCGGGCGCTCCCCTGCTCGAGCTGCACGACCGCGCGCGTCGCGCCGCCGTCGTTCGCGCCGCCCGGGAGCAGCACGACCTGGGCGCGATTGGCCGCCGCCTCGCGCTCCAGCTCGCCTTCCTTGTCGAACGTCAGCACCATCACGCCGTACAGCACCAGCCACTCGCGGGCCCCCGCCGCCTTCAGTTGCGGGCTGTCCTCGGGGTTGAGCGCGACGACCCGATCCGCGTACAGCACCGTCCCCTCGCGCACCACCGGCTGCCCGCGCTGCACCGAGTTCACCAGCACCTTCGAGAGGTTCTGCGCGATCAGCACCTCCATCGAGCGCAGGAACCGCGGCATGATGAACTGGTTGAGCCCGAGCAACCCCACGCCCAGGATCACGCCCGTGATGATCGCGGGCATGAGCACCGCGCGGTGCGAAACGCCGCCCGCGTACGCCGCCGTCACCTCGTTGTCGTGCGACAGCCGGTGGTACGCCAGCGTCGCGCCGAACCCCGCCGCGAACGGCAGGGCGTACTGCAGCATCGGCACGATCGCCAGCCCCATGAACTGCAGCGCCTCGACGGGCGTGATCTTGCCGTCCGCCATGGGCTTGATCGACGCCGCGAACGCGATCACCGCGACGAGCACCGCGCCCGTGAGCGCGATGATGCGCCACAGCTCGAGCGTGATGTACTTCCACAGCGAGATCGGCATGCCGAATGTCATCGTGATCGCTCGCGCCTCCCGCCCACGCTCCCCTTCACGTCCTCGCCACGGAGTCCTCACCACGGAGGGACGCGGAGAACCACGGAGATGAACACATTGAAAAGACCAAACGAACTGAAATCGCCGCATTCACACCGCACGAACAATGCCCAGCGATCAGCCCCGCATCCTTGCTTTTCCGCCCCCTTCTGTACTTCTTCTCTGCTGCACTGTGCCTCTGTGTTGAAAACCCTTCTCTTCCCCTCCGTGCTTCTCCGTGTCCCTCCGTGGTGAAGCCCTTTACACCCCCGTCCGCCTCACCTCGACCTTGCCGCCCGCCACATCCTTGATCGCATACCCCATCGCCAGCAGTTCATCGCGGATCTTGTCCGAGCGCGCAAAGTCCTTGGCGGCCCGGGCGGCGCGGCGCTCCTCCAGCTTGGCCACCACCGACGGGTCCGGCGCGACACCCGGCGCGAAGATGCCGATGTCCGTCGACGCCGCGACGGGGCGCTGCAGTTCCAGCACACCCAGCACGCCATCGAAGACCTTCATCAACTCCGCGTCCTGTGTCCCGGGCTTCTCGGTCCGCGCGACGAACTTGTTCACTTCCGCGATCGCGGCCGCGATGTTCAGGTCCGCGTTCAGCGCCTGCGCAAACCCCAGCATCGCGTCATCGCGCGATCCCTGCGAGTGCGACGCGTCGCCCGCGGCGCTCTCGACAAACCGCCGCCAACGCTCGACCTGCCTCTGCGAGTCCGCCAGCCCCTGCATCGTGAAGTTCGCGTTGCTCCGATAGTGCGTGCGCACCAATTCCAGCCGGAGCGCCGCGGGCTCGACCCCCTTGGCGAAGAGATCGCGGGCCGTGAAGAAGTTTCCCTTGCTCTTGCTCATCTTCGTGCCCTCGACGAGCAGGAAGCGCGGGTGGAACCACATGCGTGCGTACCCGCCCTTGTCGGGCGTCGCGTTGAAGGCGCAGCACGACTGGGCGATCTCGCACTCGTGGTGCGGGAAGATGTTGTCCTCGCCGCCCGAGTGCAGGTCGATCAGCGCCTCGCCGTTCGGGATCGTCGCGGAGAGGTCGTTGCCCACCAGCCGCTGGAAGCTCATCACCGAGCACTCGATGTGCCAGCCCGGATACCCCGCACCCCAGGGCGAGTCCCACTTCATGATGTGCGACGAGTCCTCCTTCCACAGGAGGAAGTCCGCCGGGTGGCGTTTGCTCGCCTGGTTCGACGCCGCCACGCGCCCGCCCGCGCCCTCGCGCAGCTGGTCGAGCGTGTTGCCGCTCAGCCGCCCGTACGTTGGGAACTTCTGCACGTCGAAGTACACCACGCGCTCGCCCGCGCCGCCCACGACATACGCGTAGCCCTTCGCGATCAGCCGCTTGATGAGTTCTTTCATCCCATCGACGCTCGCGGTCGCACGCGGCTGGAGTGTCGGGTCCGTCTCCGCCTCGATCGCCAGCTTCAGCCCCAGTCTCTTGGCGTCGTCCTTGAACCGATCCTCATAGAACCGCGCGATCTGGAACGGATTGCTCGGATCGATCTTCACGTCCGCGGGGAGCTTGCCCGACTTCTTGGCCTCGGCGATTCTCTTGCCCGCGACCGCCATGCGGTCCTCGCCCGACTCGCCGCCTTCCGCGTCGTCGGTCATGTGCCCGACGTCCGTGATGTTCATCACATGCACGACCTTCCGCGGGCCCTTGTGCGTCTTCCCGTCCGCGCCCTTCAACTCGCACAAGGAAGACTCAACCCAGCGTCGAAGAACGTCCGCCGCCAGAAACGAGCGAAAATTCCCGATGTGCGCATCGTCATACACCGTCGGCCCGCAGGAATAGAACGTCACCCGCGCGGGGTCACGCGGCACAAAGTCCTCTTCCGTCCTCGTCAGGGTGTTGTACAGGCGAAGGGGCATGCGCAGATGGTAGCGGGACGACGCGGAACAAAGCGCCGCCGGCTCAGCTCGACGCGGCCTCCTCGGACCCGCGCGCTCGGACCTTGATGTCTCCCGCGCCGATCCCCTCATCCGATCGACGACCCTCGTCCCCCGAATCGCCCGAGGGCTTCGGCTCCACCCGCACCAGCGTCACGCGCGTCGGCTCCGCCGCCAGCACCGTTACCACCGCGCCGTCGTGCTCAAACCGCTCGCCCCGCGGCGGGATCCTGCCCAGCGTCACGGTCACAAAGCCGCCCACCGTGTCGTAGTCCTCGCTCGCGGGCAACTCCACGCCAAGATCGCGCAGGCCCTCGTTCGCGTCGACGATGTACGCCCTCGCATCGATGGTCGCCGATCGCTTGTCCTCCGCGATCACCACCTCGGGCTTGTCGTCCTCGGGGAGCTCGTACTCGTCCTTGATCTCGCCCACGATCTGCTCGACGATGTCCTCGATCGTCACTAGGCCCGCCGTCCCGCCGTATTCGTCCGCGACCATCACCAGGTGGACCTTGTTCTGCAGCAGCTCCGTCAGCAGCTCGCGGATCGTCTTGGTCTCGGGCACGAAGATCGCCGGACGCAGGATCGCCTTGAAATCAAACGTCTTCCCCATCCGCTGCGCCTCGCCCGCCATCCAGCGCATCAGGTCCTTCACATAGAACACGCCCACGATCCGATCCAGCGTCCCGTCGTACACCGGAAGGCGGCTGTGATTGCTGCGGCGCAGCGTCGCCGTCACCTCGCCAAGGCTGTTGGTCAGCGCCATCGCCTCCATCTCGGTGCGCGGCGTCATGATCTGCGCCACGGTCATGTCGCGGAACTTCACCACCGCCTCGATCATGTCGCTCTCGACCCGATCGAACTGCCCTTCCTGCCGCGCTTCGTCCACGACCGACATCAGCTCCGCGTGCGCCTGCTGCTCCGGCGCGGTCGCGGGACGATCGGCCAAACGCCGCACCACCTCGTCAAAGAACCGCACCACCACGTTGAAGGGCGTCGCCAGAATGTACCCGGCCCGCACCAGCGTGGACCACAGGCAGATCGTCTCTGCCGCCGCGTGTCGAGCGATCCCGGTCGGGATCGCCAGTCCGAACACCCACACCACCGCCGCCGCCGCCCCCAGCCCGATCGACACGTCGGCCCAGTCCAGCTGTTCACCGCCGCGCGAGTGCCACGAATGAAAAACCAGGGCCGGCGCCAGCACCAGGTTCGCCACGATTCGCGGGAGCGCCATCGCGTTGGCGTGTCCGTCCAGGTCGTCAAGAATTGCATCGACTCGACGCATCAGCCCCTTGTTGTTCCGGTCGCGCGCCACCTGCTCCAGCCGCGAACGCGCCACTTCGCGCAGCGCGTGAAAAAGCGTCGAGCAGACGCCCGAAATGACCGTTGACGCCAAGGCGATCCAGAACCAAGCCTCGCTTTTCATCGCGGGCCCTCCCCGGTCGCCCCAGCCCCAGACACCCCTCCAGACGCGCCCCCAAACACGCTCCCCACGCCGATCGCCTCGAGCACCCGATCCTCCTCGGCGTGCATCCGCGCATATTCCTCGTCGTCGTGGTCGTCAAAGCCAAGGCAGTGCAGCACGCCGTGAACGACATACAGGAGCAGCTCGCACCGCACCGGGTGCCCGCGCCGTTCCGCCTGCCGCCCCGCCTCATCAAGGCACGCCAGGACATCGACGTCCAGCTCCATCCGCGTCCCGTCCGCGTTGGGCTCGCTCATGTCAAAGGTCAGGACGTCGGTCGTCCCCTCGACCTCGGCGTATTCCAAGTGGGCCGCCGCCATCTCCGCGTCCGCCACCACCCGCACCCGGACCTCGCCGTCGGCCTCGAGCACCCGCATCGCCCGGACGGCATGGTCCGCGATCCATCGTGCGTCTTCCGGGGATAGCCTCCCCGTCGCGTCGATCAATTCGACACGTCCCGGCCGTCGGGGAGCCATGCCCTCAGATTCGTTTGGAACCCCGTCCATCGCTGCCCATTGTACGATGAACCGCCACCGAACGCTCATTGTAAGGAAAATGTTTGCTATATCGTCCGATAATAAACGCCTCTGAGTCGATCCGTGAGCTTAGCCATGGCTGACCCCGCCGCGCCAGGGCCCGTCCACCATGCACGCTCCGACCTGATCGGGTTTGTCCAGCTTGCCATTGCGGCACTCGGCTACGGCTTCATGGGCCTCCTCCGAGGCTGGGCCGTCGACGCCGGCGCCGACACCGTCACGCTCCTGGCCCTCCGCTTTTCCGTGGCCGGGACCGTCCTGCTCGCCATCGCGCTCATCCGCCGCGTCCCTTGGCCCAAGGGCGCGATGTTCTGGCTTGCCTGCTCCATGGGCGCGGTCCTCTATGTCATTGAGGCCGGAACCTACTTCTTCGCCTTGAAGCACATCCCCTCGGGCCTGGTCGCCCTCCTTCTCTATCTCTACCCCGCGCCGGTCGCGATCGCGTCCTGGCTCCTTTTCCGCGAAAGGCTCGGCCGCGCACGCCTCGTCGCCCTCATCCTCGCCATGCTCGGGTCCGCCTTCACCGTCGTCCCTGCGCTCACCGGCGCCTCGGGCGGCCCGCCGGGAGGCTCCCCCACTCTCGGCGTCGTGCTCGGAGTGTCCTGCGCCATCGCCTACGCCGTCTACATGCTCGTCGGCGGCCAGGTCACCCGAAACAACAACCCCCTGGCGGTCACCACCCTGGTCTGCCTCTCCGCCGCCGCGGTCTTTTCGCTCTGGGCCACGTTGGGCGACGGCTGGCACCCGCCGCAATCGCCCAAGGGCTGGGCCGGCGTCGCCCTGATCTCGATCTTCTCTACGGTCATCGCGATCCTCTGTGTTCTCGCGGGCTTGAAGCGCCTCGGCTCGGTCCGCGCCTCGACGATCTCCACGCTCGAGGCCGCGGCCACGGTCGCCGTCGGCGGCATCTTCCTCCACGAACGCCTCACGCTCATCCAGTTCGTGGGCGGCGCCCTCATCCTCCTGGGCGCGATCATCTGCGCCCGCGCCAAACACGAGGACCCTCCGGCCGTCACGTGTGAGGAATGAGCGCTGCTCCGCGCCTTCGGTTCTGGATGGCTGGCATCAAGACCAAAGAAGGTGCGGCAGGTAAGGACCGAGCCACGCCTGAAACCCGTGGGCTCCCAGGCCAAGTCCCGGCGCCCGAACCGGGGGTTGAGTGAGCGGGGATTCATCGACCACCGATACCCAGGAAGATGGCCCACGCGGCCCGGTACGGAGTCTCTACCGAAACCCGTATGTCTGGGATGGCCCACCGGTCCCCGGTCGTCTTCAAGTTCTTCCGGATTCCATTCCCATCCGCCCGGATTTCAATGCGAGTCCGAATGTGAATCCGCCCCGGATTCCAAAGTCTCCGGCAGCGTCCCCGCGCTCGCGTCCTTAAAGAACCGGGCCAGAGCCAGCTCCCAGCATGGAATCACGCCGCAACACAACCCGCAAACGCACGAAAGGGACTGGAAGCGCAAGGGATGGAGCGAGAGGGCGGGGAACGACCAACAATCCGCCAGTCACCACCCTCCCACACACGCCCGAGCGACTCCTCCCACTCCCACCATGCCCCCTGCCAAACAGCCAAGCCCTCCCCTGGACCGCGACGCCGCCCGGCGCGCCGCGGTCAACCTGCTCCGCGTGCGCGATCGCTCGAGCGACGAGCTGCGCGAGCGCCTGATCGCGCGCGGCGCCAGCGGCGCCCTGGCGTCACGCGTCGTTGAGGAGTTCGAGCGCGCCCGACTCGTGAGCGACGCCCGCCTGGCCGAGCACACCATCGCTCGCGAACTCGAAACCGGCCCGGTCGGACGCCTCCGCCTCCAAGACCGCCTCGCCAGGCGGATGATCGACGACACACTCGCCGCCCGCGCCATCGACTCCGCGCTGCGCGGGCGTCGCGGCGCCGACGACGCGATCGCCGCGGCACGCCAGATCCTCGAGAAGCTCACAGGCAAATCCGGCACGCGATCGAAGCCGCCCGGCAGGCAGATGCGGTCTCGCACCCAGCTCGAGACCAGGCTCGACCCCAAGCTGTGGCGTCGCATCGCCGCCGCCCTCGCTCGCCGCGGCTTTAGCGATGACGAGATCGAGCGGGCGATGGACGCCCTCGGGCCACCGCCCGAATCCAGCCCGGACTGACGTGATACCCTTGAACATCGTACGGATTGACTCAAGGACGAACGCCCCATGACGACCAGTTCACTCGACTCGCCGATCGCCTCAACGAGGAACACCGCCGCGATCCGCATCGCGTGCGCGATGTCGCTCGGCGCGTTCGTCACACTCTTCCCCGCCTGCGCCGAGTCCAACTCGCGCAACCGCCTTGGCGATTCCGTCACCATCCAGGCCTTCCAGCCCGCGTCCCGGGTGCTCAGCAGCGAGGACACGCAACGCGCCGACGACCCGCCGTCGCTCACCTCGCTCGATCGCTCGGGCTGGGAGCAGGCCGTCTACTCAATCCCCGTCGACGCCACCCACCACCGCCCCAACTACCGCACGAACTTCCCGAGCGGCCCGACCAAGCTCAAACGCCAACGCGGCGAGTATCCCACCACCGCCAGCGCGCTCGAACTCGACGCCGGCTCGACCTGGTCCGGCGATCGCTTCTTTGAGAGCATCCTCGAACCCATCCACGCTTCGCTCGAACTCGTCGCCATGCCCCTGGCCATGGCGATCCATCAGCCCTGGCGCATGGCCTGGAGCCCGACGGGAAGCTACGAGCGCGTCCGCAACCTCGGCGAACGACCCGAGACCATGGACGACCTGCGCGATGTCAACATCCCCCGCCGCATGACCCCGGCGTATGAAGATGAGGCGATCTTCGTGCCCGGCGATCCCGCAAGCGAGGACGACAATTCCAATCGTCCGCCGGAACTAATCCAGCCTGAGTCGGCCCCGGCCGAAACAACGCCCGCCGAACCAACGCCCGCCGAGTCAGCCCCCGCCAGGCAAGATGGGGGCTCGCCCAAATGACCGCCGCCTCCCCCTTCGACTCGCGCGGCCTGCCCGCGGGCTATCCGTTCAAGCCCGAGTACGAAATCACCGCAGCCCACGCACGCACCGCGCTGGCCCACGGCCTGCTGCTTGTCGACGTGCGAACCGGCGAAGAGCTCGATCTCGCCCGCATCCCCGCCGCCACCCACATCCCCCTCAACCAGCTCGAGCAACGCCTCGACGAACTCGCCGACCACGACGGCCCGATCGCGTTCCTGTGCCACCACGGCGTGCGCTCCATGAAAGCCGCGCTCATGGCCCGCGCCCTCGGCAAGACGCAGGCCATGTCCGTCGCCGGCGGCATCGACGCCTGGTCCCTCGCCGCCGACCCCTCCGTCCCGCGCTACGAGCGTGGCCTGCTCGGGTACAAGGTCGTGAAGTAGCCCGCCGCTACAGTCGCCCGTGACCATCCGGCGTGTCCCAACCGATTTCCGTGTCGACGAGATCGCCACCGCCGCGTTCCGCGAGTCGCTGCGCCCCGCCGCGGACGCGCGGGCGCTCTTCGCCGTCTACCGCCTGCAAAAGACGTCGCTTTCAACGCCCGAAGCAACCGCCCGCCTCGCCAAGGCTCTCACGATCAAACCAGGTGACGTCTCCCACGCGGGCCTCAAGGACAAGCACGCGCACACAACCCAGCACGTCAGCGCAAGGGCACGCGACCTCGCCGCCGCCGCTCGTTTCGCGCCCGAGATCACCGCGCCCGGCGTGCACGCGACGCTCGCCGGCTGGTCGTCTGCCCCCACCGACGCCTCGATCATCGAATCCAATCACTTCGAGATCATCATCCGCGGCCTGTCGCGAGAAACAAGCGACCGAATGGCCCGCCACGCCCGCGCGCTGACGCTCATACCCGACAGCGCACGCCACCGAAAGGACTCCACCGAGCACGTCATTCGCCGCAAGGACTCGGCTTCTCCAGCATCCGCTTCTTCCCCATTGCCCATTGCCCATTCCCCATTGCCCCTCGCAACCCCGTCGCTCCTCTTCACCAACTACTTCGGCGAGCAGCGATTCGGCTCCGCCCGCCACGGCCAAGGATTCGCCGCCGCCCACCTCATCCGCGGCGATTTCGACACCGCCCTGAACCTGCTCATCGCGACGCCCGCGCGGAAGGACACCGGCGCGCGCCGAGCGTTCACGCGCGCCGCCGCCACGCACTGGGGTCAGTGGAACGACCTTCTTGCCGCCGCGCCGCCCTCGCCCCACCGCCGCGCGATCGAGGTGCTCGCCTCCGGCGGCTCGTTCGCCGACGCCTTCGCTTCGCTCCCCATGATCGACCAGCGCCTCTGCGTCGACGCGTATCAATCGTGGCTGTGGAACCACGCCGCCGCCGAACTCCTGCGCGAATCCCTCGCCGCCACGCCCGACGCGATGCTCGATCTCTCGACCGATCACGGCCCGCTCGTCTTCGCCCGCGCCGACGCCGTGCCGCCCTCGCTGGGCCAGCTCATCGCCCCGCTTCCACGCAAGGCAGCCTCGCTCGATGGCGACTGGGCCCGCGCCGTCGCCCGCGTTCTCTCACGAGAATCGCTCAACTTGGACCAACTGGAGATTCCAACACTCCGCCGCCCCCGCTTCGACCCCGGCGATCGCCCACTCTTCGCTCCGGCTTCCAACTTCTCGCTCTCCAAGTCGTCGCCCGACGAATTCGCCAAAGGCCGCCTCGCACGCACCGCTCGATTCGACCTGCCCTCCGGCTCATACGCGACCATCGTGCTCCGCGCCCTCGGGCAATAGGCCTCGCGTGCCTTGGCCAGGCACGCCCCGGCGCACTCGACCTCGCCGACTCCGGCGTTGACCCATCTCGACCCGCACGCACATGCGCCCGGGGCAACCTGCGATCACGCCGCTCACGCCACAGCGACCACGGCGCTCCATTGTGGCCGGTGCGCTTTCTCTTATACTGCCCCCCATGCGGCACACCGCGCTTCCGTTCATCGCGATTCCTCTCCTCTTCGCGGCGGTCTCGCTCGTTCCCCGCCCCGATTCCGCGGCGAGCGTGCCCCTCCCTCCCGCATCGCTGGACCCGACACCGACGATCGCGAATCCAAACCCTTTCCCCGCGCCCGCCGACCGCATCAGCTTCAACAAGCAGATCCGCCCCATCCTCTCCGACCGCTGCTTCCGCTGCCACGGCCCCGACAGCTCCTCTCGTAAGGCCGACCTCCGACTCGATTCAATCGAGGGCGCGACCGCGGACCTCGGCGCTGGCTACGCCGCCCTCATCCCCGGCGACCCGGACGCCAGCGAGCTTGTCGCTCGAATCAACTCGCACGAGCCCGACGACGTGATGCCGCCGCCCGAGTCGAAGCTCTCGCTCTCGCCGAGCGAGCGCGAGCTGTTCCGCGAGTGGATAAAGCAAGGCGCGATGTACGAGCCGCACTGGGCCTTCATCGCGCCCAAGGCCATCGCTCCGCCCGCAGTCACAAACGAATCCTGGTGCCGCGATCCGATCGACCGCTTCGTGCTGGCGGGCCTCGATTCCAAGGGCTGGACGCCGAACAAGGACTCCGACAAGGCAACACTCCTGCGTCGTGCCTCGCTCGTGCTCACCGGCTTGCCTCCCACGCCCGGCGAGACCAGCGCGTTCATTGCCGACACCAGCGCCAACGCCTACGAAACCCGCATCGACGCCATGCTCGCCTCGCCCCGTTTCGGCGAGCGCCTGGCCTCCGATTGGCTCGACGCCGCACGCTTCGCCGACACGTTCGGCTATCAATCCGACTGGGAATGCCGCGTGTGGCCGTGGCGCGACTGGCTCATCAACGCCTTCAACTCCAACATGCCCTATGACCGTTTCATCACCGAGCAGCTCGCCGGCGACCTGATCCCCGGCGCGACTCAGCCGCAAAAGCTCGCGACCACCTTCAACCGCCTGCACCGACAGACCAACGAGGGCGGCTCGATCGACGAGGAGTTCCGCCAGGAATACGTCGCCGATCGCGTCCGCACCTTCGGCACCGCGTTCCTCGGCCTGACGCTCGAGTGCTCGCGCTGCCACGACCACAAGTACGACCCGATCACCCAGGAAGACTACTACAGCCTCGGCTCGTTCTTCAGCGCGATCGACGAGGCGGGCACCTATCCATACGCCACCGGCGCCACGCCCCGCCCCGCGATGCGCCTCAGCACGCCCGAGCAAAGCGCGTCGCTCGCCGAACTCCGCGCCAAAGTCACGGACGCCGAAACGGCCCTTGCCAACGCCGAGACCGACGCGCAGACGAGAGCAATCCGGGAAGTTCTCGCCGCCTATCACGACGAGCAACAACAACTGCAGGAACCAGCGTTCAAGCTCGCGGCCCCGGATCCCGCCAAGCGCTGGCCGCTGGATGGCACGATCGACTCTCCCGCGGGCAAAGCCACGCTCTTCGACGGCGACGTTGGCGCGACCTTCAACGACTCGCCCGACTTCCGCCGCTGCGACCCCATCTCGCTCTCGCTCTGGATCAACTGCCCCGACGAGAAGTCGCGCGCCGTCATCCTCCACACCAGCTACTTCACGCTCGAAACCGACCCGCAGGGCTATCAACTCCTCCTCCGCGACGGCCGTCTCTGCTGGGAAATCGTCCACATGTGGCCCGGCTCCGCCGCTGCCGTCCAATCCACCGACAAGTTCCCAATCGCCCGCTGGGTCCACGTCGTCGCCACCTACGACGGCTCGTCGCGCGCCGCCGGTCTCAAGCTCTATTTCGACGGCCGGCCCGCCGAGATCCAAACCACCCGCGATCACCTCGACGGCCCGACACCCCGCCGCACGCTCCAGGTCGCCTTCCGCGATCGCGATGTCGGATTCAAGAACGGCTCGCTCGCCGACCTGCAACTCTTCACAAGCGAACTCTCGCCCCTCGACGCGCTCGAGATCTTTAAGCCCGGGACGATCAGGCAGTATCCCAAGAGCTTGCTGCGCCTTGGCACCGGTGTTCCGGCCGATCGCCCGCCGGGCGAGCTTGCCCCTTGGTTCATCGCGCGCGACCCCGCGTGCACCGCGGCCCGTGAATCACTCCGCGCCGCACGCCGCGCCGAACAAGACCTCCTCGAATCCATCCCCGAGATCATGGTGATGGAAGCCGCGCCCTTCGAGCGACAGAACTTCGTGCTCGCCCGCGGCCATTACGACTCGCCCGACCACAACCGCCCCGTCCGTGCCGATCGCGCCGTACACAGCATCATGCCCTTCGGCGAGCGCCCCCGCAACCGCCTCGGCCTCGCGTCGTGGACCACCGACCCCGCCAATCCGCTCACCGCCCGCGTCGCGGTCAACCGCTTCTGGGCGATCTGCTTCGGCGCGGGACTCGTCCCCACGCTCGAAAACTTCGGCCTGCAGGGCGAATCGCCCCTGCACCAGGAACTCCTCGACACCCTCGCCGCGGATTTCGTCGCGTCCGGCTGGAATGTCAAGGCCCTCATGCGCCGCATCGTCCTTTCGTCGACGTTCCGCCAGTCAAGCGACCACCGCGGGGGAATCGACGACCGACCCAACGCCTTCCTCTCGCGCGGCCCCGCCGTCCGCCTCTCCGCCGAGATGCTCCGCGATCAGGCCCTCCTCGCGTCCGGGCTGCTCGTCGAGCGCGTCGGCGGCCCGTCCGTCAAGCCCTGGCAGCCGCCCGGTATCTGGGAAGACTCCGGCGCAAACGTCCAATCCGCGTACACGCCCGACACCGGCGACAACGCCCACCGGCGCAGCATGTACACCTTCCGAAAGCGCACCGCGCCGCCCCCCAACATGCTCGTGTTCGACGCCGGCAGCCGCGAAGAGTGCCTCGCACGCCGCCAGCCCACCACCACGCCGCTCCAGCCCCTCGTCATCTGGAACGACCCCGCCTTCTTCGAGTGCGCCCGCGCCGCCGCCGCGCTCGCGCACCGCGAAGCCGCGCCCGCCGCCCAGTGCGCCGTGCTCTTCGAGCGATTCACCGGACGCGAGCCGCGTGCCGACGAACTCGCCGCGCTCGTTGACCTGCTGGGCGAGCAAGTGGCCGCGTATAGCAACGACCCCGCCGGCGCCGCGGCGCTCCTCGGTCTCAAGCCCGATTCCGCGGACAAACCCGACCCCAGGGCCCAGGCCCATCTCGCCGCTCTCTCGGTCGTCGCCTCGACGATCATGGCCTCCGACGCCAGCGTGATGATGCGATAGGAACCGCGATGACCTCCAATCACCCCTGCTGCACCGACCACCTGATGAACCTCTCGCGCCGCCACTTCCTTGGCATGAGCGCGCTGGGCCTCGGGAGCATCGCGCTCGCCGCCGGCGGTTTCGACGCCCGCCCCTCCTCACCCAGCCTCATCCAGCCCGCTACCTTCCCGAACTTCCCCGCCAAGGCCAAACGCGTCGTCTATCTCTTCCAGTCCGGCGGCCCATCACACCTCGAAACCTTCGACCCCAAGCCCGCGCTCAATCAACGCCACGGCGAGCCGCTCCCGGATTCGGTCCGACGCGGCCAACGTCTCACCGGCATGAGCGGCAACCAATCCATCCTCCCCCTCGCCGGCTCGTTCACCAAGTTCCAGCAGCACGGCAACTCGCGCGCCTGGATCAGCGATCTCCTCCCCCACACCGCCAAGATCGCCGATGACCTCTGCATCATCCGCTCGATGCACACCGAAGCGATCAACCACGACCCCGCCATCACCTTCTTCTGCACCGGGCATCAACTCGCCGGACGCCCTTCGATGGGCGCGTGGCTCTCCTACGGCCTGGGCAGCGCCAACGCCAACCTCCCCGCCTTCATCGTGCTCGTCTCAAAGGACGCGCCGCGCGATCAGCCCCTCTACGCGCGCCTGTGGGGCTCGGGCTTCCTCCCCAGCGAGCACCAGGGCGTCCAATTCCGCGCCGGCAAAGAGCCCGTGCTCTACCTCACCAACCCCGAGGGAGTCTCGCCCCACACCCGCCGCGGCATGCTCGACGCGCTCGGAAAGCTCAACGCCGACCAGGCGAAATCAACCCTCGACCCCGAGGTCGCCGCACGCATGGAACAGGCCGAGATGGCCTTCCGCATGCAGACCAGCGTCCCCGACGCCACCGACGTCTCCGGCGAGCCCGCCGAAACCTTCGACCTCTACGGCCCGTCCTCGCGCACCCCCGGAACCTACGCCGCCAATTGCATCCTCGCCCGCCGACTCCTCGAACGCGGCGTGCGCTTCGTGCAGCTCTTCCACCAGGGCTGGGACCAGCACGGCTCGCTCCCCTCCGGCATCACCAACCAGTGCAACCAGACCGACCAGGCCTCGGCCGCCCTCGTCACCGATCTCAAGCGTCGCGGCCTGCTCGACGACACCCTCGTTGTCTGGGGCGGCGAGTTCGGGCGAACCGCCTATTGCCAAGGACGCATGACCCCAAACGACTACGGACGCGACCACCACCCGCGCTGCTTCTCCATCTGGATGGCGGGCGGCGGCGTGAAGCCCGGCACCACGCTCGGCCGCACCGACGACTTCGGCTACAACATCGAGGAAAATCCCGTCCACGTCCACGACCTGCACGCCACCATGCTCCACCTCCTCGGGATCGACCACGAGCGGCTGACGTATCGTTTCCAGGGGCGCGACTTCCGACTCACCGACGTCGCGGGCAAACTCGTCAAGGAAGTCCTCGCGTAGACCGCGCCATTTCACCGATCGCATCTGCCCCCATTCACGGGTACGACCGGTACGGATCACGCCCCGACGCCGCCCGCGCACACTCGTCGGCCTTGACGAACGGGCACGTTGGTGCGCACCAGGCAGGTGACAAATGCGTAGCAACCGACGCGAAAGGGAATAAGGAGGAGGCGTAAGAAGAACGGGCGCGAAGCCTCACCACACAGGCGCCGAAGCACGGAGGAAGCACAGAGAAGGAGGGAATGGGAAAGAGATGAGCATAAAGATGAGGAAGGGAAACAAACAGAGGAGGATGAGGGAAACGGACACGAGGACGTGTTCGTCGCACGCCGGAGGAAATCGCCAAATGGACAAATGAAGAGGGAGGGAAGAGCACCGATCGCGAAGACGCTGTCGGTGGCACGCGCGCGCGGTGCATTGGTTGACTACACGCGGAAGATGGAGCCCATCTTCTTTCCGATCAGCACGCTCGAGCCCGCGAGCGTGATGGTGAGCAGCACCATGCCCCACACGCCCAGGGCGCTGGCGATGTAGGGTCCGTCGCCGAGGCGCTCGGTGAACGCCATGATGGCCTTGGTGACGGGGTAGTTCTTGGCCTGCTGGGCGAGGATGATGGAGTCGCTGACCTCGAGCATGGAGAAGCTGAAGACGAGCAGGCCGCCGGCGATGACGTTGGCGAGGATGAGGGGGAGGATGACTTTGCGGACGGCGTAGAGGCGGGAAGCGCCGAGGTTGATGGCCGCCTCTTCGAGTTCGCCCGACGTCTGTTCGAGGCCGGCGACGGTGGAGCGGACGATGTATGGCAAGCGGCGGATGGCGTAGGCGATGATGAGGAGCGGGACGGGGTTGGGGTCGGCGCTCACGACGGAGACCACGCCGTCGAGGATGTCGCCCTTGGCGAAGGGCCAGCGCAGCGTCATAGCGACATAGCCGAAAGCCATGACGAGCCCGGGGACGGCGAGCGGGAGCATGCACATGGCGTCGAGGATGGCACGCCCGCGGATTTTGGCGCGGACAAGCAGATAGGCGATGACGAGGCCGAGACCGACGTCGACGAGCATGGCGAGGGAGGCGAGCTTGAGGCTGTTGACGATGGCGCCGAAGCTGTCGGCGGCGGTCATGGCCTGCTGGTAGTGCGACGCGGTGAGCGACTTGGGGAGCACGGACTGGTACCACGCGCCGGGGGCCGAAACGCTGGTGAGGATCACGCCGACGTGAGGTGTGACGGCGAGGATGGTGATGAAGGCGAAGCCCGCGAAGGCGAGCCAGCCGGGAAGGCCGGTGAGCGTGACCTCGCCGCCGGCGCGGGAGGCCTTGGAGTACATGGCGTATCCGGCGCGACCGAAGAGGGTCTTGCCGAGGATGTACATGAGCACCGAGCATGAGAGCATGACGACGGTGAGCGCGTAGGGCGTGGCGGAGCCCTCGATCTCCTTGAGCTTCTGGAAGATCTGGACCGGCGTGACGGCGTAGTAATCGAGCATGAGCGGCGTGCCCAGCTCGGTGAAGCTCCAGATGAAGACGATGGTTGCGCCCGCGAAAATGCCGGGGCGGATGAGGGGGAGCGTGATCGTGAAGAAGCGGCGCCACCAGCCGGCGCCCAGATTCTCCGCGGCCTCGTCCATGGCGGGATCAAGATTCGCGAGGGCGGCGGAGGTGTTGAGATAGACGATGGGGTAGAGCGTGAGGGCCTGGATGACGACGACGCCGAGGAACTTCGATTGGCCGAGGATGTCCCACTCGGTGCCGAGGAGGGCGTTGAGCGCGCCCATGCGCCCGAGGATGGCGCGGAGGCCAAGCGCGCCGACAAAGGGCGGGATGATCATGGGAACCAGGATGGCGGCGTTGAAGAAGGGCTTGCCCGGGAACTTGAAGCGAGCGCCGACGACGGCGAGCGGGAGCGAGATGAGGATGGTGAGCGTGGTGGTGGTGAGGGCGACCTTGGCGGAGTTGAACAGGCCGTCGAGGAGGCGCGGATCGCGGAAGACGGAGAGGACGTGGTCGAGTGTGAAGCCGGTGCCGCCGGTGATGTCGGTGGCGAATCCGCCGCGGACGGTGAGCCAGATCGGGTAGAGGAGGAAGAGGGCGAGGATGATAAGGACGCCGGCGAGGAGCGCATATTGCCACGCGTGGCGCCAGAGCGCCGCCCGAGCCCTCGCGATGGCGCCGGGTTGGTTCATGGGCGGAGAGTGTATCACGGGCCGGAAGAAGCAAGAGTGCCCGTGTTCGGCGTCACGGGTGAGGGGACGAACTCGGAGGGGTCTTTGGCCCACCGCAATCGTCACCAAGTTCCAAGGCGTTGGAATGGTCTGCCGACTTCACGCGACGGAGGTGTACGCGGCTTCGAAAGATTCGTGGTGGTCGGTCGGACCTTGTGTGTTTTCGCGCATGACGCCGTGGTGCCGGATCGCGCTCCGCGCTGACGCTTCATCCCCTCCCGCCCGGCTCCCCCTACCAGGCCAGCCACTTCCGCGAGCAGGTGCCCGTCATCGGCATCATGGACCCCGCCTTCAGCTATGGCGAGACCTTCTACCCCAACTTCCTCCGCGCCAGTGACATCACCCTCTTCGACGCACTCGGCTACGACAACTGATCGGTCCACTCCGATCCCTTGACCTCAAGGCCGCGGGAAACCGCGGCTTTTTTCATGGCGTCTCGTCGCCGCAACGCCAACGCCCGCGCCGCCATCCACTCCTATGCTTCCCGTTCAAGAAAGGAATCACCGATGCGCATCGCCCTCGCCCTCCTGCTCGCCGCCGGCCTCGCCACCTCCGCGATGGCCCAAGACAAGAAACCCGAAACCAAACCCGCCGACAAGCCCGCCGAACCCATCAACGCTCAGGTCGTTGACAATCTCACCGCGCCCGCCGCGCCCCAGCCCGTCCCCGTCCCCGAGGGCGCTGTCGTCAAGACCACCGAACTCGAGGGCGGCGTGATCGCCGAGGACATCACCATCGGCACCGGCTATGAAGTCCAGCCCGGCGGCGCGGTCGTCGCCCACTACCACGGCACGCTCAAAGCCGACCCCGCCAAGGTCTTCGATTCCTCCTTCACCCGCGGCGAGCCCGCCGTCTTCCCGCTCGACGGCGTCATCAAAGGCTGGCAGCTCGGCGTCCCCGGCATGAAGGTCGGCGGCGTGCGTCGACTCACCATCCCCGCCGCCCTCGCCTACGGCGCCCAAAGCCCCTCGCCCGACATCCCCGCCAACTCCGACCTGGTCTTCGTGATCCAGCTCGTCGACGCGATGCAGATCATCGACATCGAAGTCGGTGCCGCCGACGCCGAGGCCGTCGCCGGACAGTGCGTTGCCGTCACCGCCCACACCATCAAGGACACCGAAGGCAAGACCCTCGACGCCTGCGACTCCAAGCTCCCCCACGTCTGGTTCCCAGGCGAGTTCGCGCCCGTCGAGTGGGGCCTCAGCGGCATGAAACCCGGCGGCAAGCGGAAGATCATCGTTCCCAAGCAGTTCAACCTCGGCTCCGCCAACGGCAAGCCCGACTGGGCCCAGAACATTCCGCTGGAGATCGAGGTCAGCCTCATCACCGCCCGCAATCTGCCCCAGCGTCAGCGCTGATCAACCCGCATTCTCTCTCGCGGAATCTCCCAACGGACATTCCGCGGGCTTTTCCTCCCAACAACCCACTCCGCGACAACTGACCCATTCGTAATCCCCGGGGCAACCGCGCGATCGCCAGCCGGTAGACTCCACGCCCACGGAGGTCTCCATGCGCGTATCGAAGTTCATCAATCTCCTCGCGATGTCCGCCCTGCTCCTCGCCGCGCCTGTGACAGCGCAGGCCGCGCAGCAGACCGCCGCGCCCTCCCAAAAGCCAGCGACAACAACCGCCGCGCCGGCCCAGGCCGTCAAGGCCTCCGCCTTCCGGATCACCCTCGACCCCGCGATCTTCAAGGGCGACTACTCGGGCCGTGTCTACGTCGCGCTCGGCGGCGAGCAAGGCCGCGGCGAACCCCGCCAGTCCATGGGCGACTGGGGCGGCGGGGCGCAGGTCCTCGCGATTCCCGTCAACAAAGTACCGCCGGGCGGCGTGATCAACGTCGACGCCACCTCGCTCGGCTTTCCCAAGAACTACGCCGACATCAAGCCCGGACGATATCGCGCCCAGGCCATCATCAAGCACAGCCCCGACAGCCCGAACCCAGGCCGCGGCCCGGGCGATCTCTACAGCAAGCCCGTCCTCGTCGATTTCACGCCCGGCACCGGCGAGGTCGTTGAGTTCACCCCCACCGAAGTCGTCAAGGAACGCCCGCTCCGCGAGACCGACCGCGTCAAGCTCGTCGAGATCAAGAGCGAGAAGCTCTCGGCCTTCTACGGCCGCGAAGTCAAGGCCCGCGCCGGCGTCTACCTCCCCAAGAACTGGGCCGACGATCCCACCAAGTCATACCCCACCATCTACTTCATCACCGGCTTCGGCGGCGACCACAAGTTCATCTCCTTCATGTCGCAGATGCTCCCCACCGACGGGAGCGCCGACGACGTCATGCTCGTCGTCCCCGATCCCCTCTGCGAGCTCGGGCACAGCGTCTTCGCCGACTCCGCCAACAACGGCCCGCGCGGCGCGTCGCTCATGGAAGAACTCATCCCCGAGGTCGAGAAACGCTTCCACGGCGCCAAGGACGCCTCACGCCGCTACGTCACCGGCATCTCTTCCGGCGGCTGGGGCAGCCTCTGGCTCGCCGTCGCCTACCCCGACGCCTGGGCCGGCTGCTGGTCCCACTGCCCCGATCCCGTCGACTTCCGCGACTTCCAGCGCATCAACCTCTACGCCGACCACGCCAACATGTACCGCGACGAAAGAGGCCAGCGCCGCCCGCTCTCACGCAACGGCGATGTCGTCTCACTCTGGTACGACGACTTCGTCCGCCAGGAAACCGTGATGGGCCCGGGCGGACAGATCCACTCGTTCGAGGCCGTCTTCAGCCCGCGCGGGCCCGACGGCAAGCCGCTCCCGCTCTTCGATCGCGCCACCGGCAACGTCGATCCAAAGGTCGCCAAGGCCTGGGAGCCCTACGACATCCGCCTCGTGATCGAGCGCAACTGGAAGACGCTGGGACCAAAGCTCGCGGGCAAGCTGCACGTCTACGCGGGCGAGGTCGACACGTTCTACCTCGAAGGCGCCGCCAAGCTCCTGCAGAAATCACTGAGCGACCTCGGCAGTGACGCCGAGGTCGTCGTGGTCGCCGGGATGCCACACACCATCTATCCCGGCGGAATGCAGTCCATGTTCAAAACAATCGCCGAACAACACGCCAAGGACAAGTAGTCCGGCTGCGATCGCTCAGTCCCAGATCGCCGTCCAGTCCTTCGCCTCCGCACCCGCCTTCGTGAAGATCGACATGAAGATGTTCCGCTTGTTCACGTCGTCGGGCTCGTCAAAGAACAGGCAGTCCGGCGTCCGACCCGACTTCCCCTCGTAGTGCGGCCAGTTCGCGGCGTCCTCACCGATCTTTCGACGCCTCGCCGTTCACCTGCGAATCACTCAGCGCGATGCAGCCGCCCACCTCCTACGACTCCCGCCGCGGATCCCACACATGTTCCTGTCGCTCAGCAATCGTGGGTGAAATGCCGCGAACACTACGATTGTGGCCTCGCCGACTTGCGTCTACCTCCCCCACCGCTCGTCCATCGGCGGAAGCGCCAACAGCGGCGCCGACGGCAGCGTCTGGTACCAATACCCCACGCTCGCGATGTCGTCGGTCAGCGGCTGGTACTTCCCGCTCTGCACCCACCACCCGATCGCCTGCACCGTCACGCGAAGGTCCTTCTGGAACCGCACCGGATCAGGGATGTGCCAGCGATACAGATTGTGCTGCGGCGGGCGCGGGCCGATCTTGGGCGGGCAGCCGTACACCGCCTGCGTGTAGCCCATGAACGCCGTCGAATACGTCGTCGGGGTCAGGTCGGTCGTGTGGTCCATGACAAAGCCCCACGCGCCGCCGAAATAGTCCTCGGTTCCCGTGCCGCAGATCGTGGGGCTGTCGGCGGGATCGCCGTCGATGAAGAACTTGACCTCGCCCTCGCCCCACCACCAGGTCGAGAGCTGGCCCCACACGAGCGCGGTGCCGACGTAGTGCCCCGCGCCGCGAACATGGTCGAGGATGACGTGCTCGGGGTTCTCGCGCGTGGTCATGGAACGCCGCCACGACGCGTGGAGGTACGCCGCGTCGCTCGGCACGTCCTGCAGCGCGTAGGTGATCTGGTAGAAGAGTTCGTTGATCGCCTTCGGCCCGTCGTTGGTGACGGTGATGCGGATGCGCTTGCGGAACGGCATGGGCCAGTAGCTGTTCATGCCGCCCTTGGGGTTGACGGCGATGGGCATGGAGTTGACGAGCGCGCAGCCGTCCAGGCCGTTGGCGAAGAAATCGCCGAGCGGGCATTCGATCGACGCGTGCGGCTGGTCGTCGTAGTACACGCGGAGGGCGAGGCAGCGGTGCACGTCGGTGAGCACGGTGAACCACATGTGCTGCACCACGCCGGGCCCCTGGATATCCGCGAGCGTCACGCTCTGCCCGGGTGCGAGATCGCGAAGGCACGGCCTGACCTTCCAGCCGCGCCCCATCGCGGACGCCGCGGGCGTCGTGCCGGGATCGCCCGGGCTCGCCTGCGCTCCGCCGGATTTCTTGCCGTCGGGATTCTCGGCGCAGATGGAGCGCGTCTGGGCGTTGGTGATGCGGGCAATATCAGCGAATCCGAACATCGGGTTTCCAGGGTTCATCGGGCTACTCCCACGGTCAGACGGACCTCGTCGTCACGCCTTGCGATGATGGCAATTTCATGGTGCCTTCAACCACACGGCTCGTCACCGTCGCCGATTCAAAGACATACTCCGTCACCGCGTACTCGCCGCGTTGGTAGCCGAAGCCGTCGCCGGCGTCGTCGTAGCAGAGGCCGCGTGCTCGCCCCTGCGCGTCGGGCGCGACGAGCAGCGTTCTCTCCGCGTTCGTCGTGCCCTT
Organism: Phycisphaerales bacterium; assembly: GCA_020853815.1. Classification (GTDB taxonomy): domain Bacteria; phylum Planctomycetota; class Phycisphaerae; order Phycisphaerales; family UBA1924; genus JABWBC01. The sequence goes on along the minus strand of JADYYE010000096.1, from coordinate 50,569 downwards.
GCCCGCGGCCAAAATCTCGCCCGTGTGCTGCACCGTGGGGCCCACGGGCACGATCGCACCCGGGCGGATGAAGAGCTTCGGCAGTTCCGCGCACTCTTCTACGACGTCGAACGCTCGCCACGGCGCAAGCACGCCGCCGGGCTTGCCCGCGGGCGCGGCGTGTTTCTCCGGCTGATTCACGTCGGCGACGACCAGCACGTCGTTGCCCAGCAAGAACGCGTGATCGACCGCGCGCAGGGCGGGATCGCGCGGATCGGCGAAGAACACCGGGCGAACGATCGGCAGACCGGTGCGTGTGGCCTCCCAGAACAGCGTGTAGAGATACGCCATGAGTCGATAGCGGCGCTCGAGCGCGAGGCGGCAGACGCGCTCGCACGCTTGGCCGAAGCTCCAGGGCTCGTGCGCCACCGACTGCTTGATCGAGTGACCGCGCGCAAAGGGCAGGAGCGCGCCGATCCCCATCCATCTCGCGAACAGGTCGGCGTCGGCGTTGCCGTCAAAGCCGCCGATGTCCGGGCCGACGAACGGTTGACCCGAAAGCCCGAGGTTCAGCGCCATCGGGATCGAGAGGCGCAGGTGTTCCCAGTTGCTGGTGTTGTCGCCCGTCCAGGTCGCTGCGAATCGATGCCCGCCGAGGAAGTTCGAGCGCGTCAGCACGAACGGGCGCTTCTCGGGCCGCGCCCGAAGAATGCCCTCGCGCGTCGCTCGAACCATCAGCATGCCGTAGATGTTGTGGTAACGCGCGTGGTTGTCCGGGCCGCCGAGCTCTGGGTCGGCGTCGTGGCGGGCGTCGTCGCGCATGGACTTGCCGGGGCCATCGAAGATCGCGGGCTCGTTCATGTCGTTCCACACGCCGTCGATGCCGCACGCGATGAAGTCCTTGTAGAGATCGCCCCACCATTTCCGCGTGCGCTCGCGCGTGAAGTCCGGGAACGCGCACGGGCCCGGCCACACGCTCCCGTGGTACTCGCCCCCGTCGCTCGCTTTGACGAAGTGGTCGCCGTCGCGGCCTTGCGCATAGACCCCGTAGTCGGGGTCGACCTTGATGCCCGGATCGATCATCCACACGCCGCGGAAGCCTTGCGCGTGCAGGTCGTCGCTGAGTTTCGCGGGGTCGGGGAACTTCTCGGGGTCGAAGGTGAAGCAGCGGAAGCCCCGCATGTAATCGATGTCCATCCAGATCACGTCGCAAGGAACCCGGCGCGTGCGGAACTCGCGCGCGAGCTCGCGCACCTTCTCGTCGGGCTCATAGCTCCAGCGGCACTGCTGATAGCCGAGCGCCCACAGCGGCGGCATGGGCATCGTGCCCGTCAGCTCCGACAGAACGCCCAGCACCTCCGCCGGCGAATCGCGCTCGATCACGACCACGCCGGGCGAAGCGCCCTCGCACGCCAGCACGATCCCCGCGCGCAGGTCGATCTCAAACGTGCGCGTCGTTTCCAGGATCACGCCGAACGCGCGCCCGTCCTGCCGAACGCCCAGCACCCACGGGTGCGATTGATAGAGCGTGCGCGATCGCGAGTTGTATCCATAGCAGTCGGTATTTCGCCCGCGGATGCGCGTGCCGTTGCGGAGAAGGGGGCCGGCGACCTCGCCCGTCGCGTAGAGCGAATCGCCGATCACGGTCTGAAACATGACAACGCGCCGCCCGCGCACGTCGGCGAAGCGCGGCGAGAGGCCACGGGCGATCGTGTTCGCGCCGATGGCGCTTGGCGAACTCGCCGTGCTCACCGCTCCCGCCGCGCTCGACGACAGCGGCTTCACATACGCGGGGAAGGGCGGAAGCACCTCGTGGGCGTGGAGCGGGTCGCGGAACCGCGTCAGGCGGTCGCCCAGCAAGATCGGCGCGGAATCGTGCCGCCAAGGGGATTTGCAGAAACTCCGACCAAGCGTCGACATGCGTGCCTCCACGCACAACGTAGCGTGAAACGCGGACTGGGATTGGGAATGGGAGTCGGGAGTCGGGAGTTGGGAGTTGGGAGTTGGGAGTTGGGAGTTGGGAGTTGGGAGTTGGGAGTTGGGAGTTGGGACTGGGGAGTCGGGAGTCTGATCCGCCCACGCAACGCGCACGGGCCCCATTCGACGCCCCCGCCAGCCTGAAATCGCCCAACCCGAACTCCCACTAAACTCATCCGAGCTACCCCAAGGAGATCGCCATGGCCATCCGACCCGTTCGCGCTCTTGTCGCCGCCGCCGCCCTGACCCGCGGCACGCTCTTTGGCGTCGTCCTCACCACCACCCTCGCGGGCGCGGCGTTGTCCGGCGGTTGCGTACTCAACTACTCGGTCGAAGAGGAAACCCGCACCAGCAACATCCCGCACATGGCCGCGTCGCCGATCGTCGTCGACACCGCCAACGGCGCGATCACCGTCACCACCGCCGCCGAGGCCAAGGACGTGACCATCGTCGCCAAGCTGCGGGCCCAGACCAAGGAGCGCCTCGCCGCGACCAAGGTGCTCGCCGAACGCAAGGACGACAAGACGCTCTCGGTCTATGTGAAGTGGCCCGATGACAAACGACTGAGCTACGAGGGCTGCGCGTTCGAGATCGTCCTCCCCGACGCCGCCGATGCCAGGCTCACAAGCAGCAACGGCGCGGTGACGGCCAAGGGCATCAACGGCCCGGTCCTCGCCGAATCTTCCAACGGCGCCATCACCATCGAGCACGCCGGCGGCCCGGCCACCGCCAAGACCAGCAACGGCGCGGTCACCATCAACCACGCCACGGGCAAGGTCATCGCCGATAGCTCCAACGGCGCGATCAGGGTCTCGCTCGCCAAGGACGCCAAGGGCCCCGTCAAGCTCGACACCTCCAACGGCTCGATCACCCTCTCCTTCGGCCCGGCGTTCGTCGGCGTCATCGACGCCGACACCAGCAACGGACGCGTCACGATCAACGGCATCGAAGCCGCCAGGGTCAAGCAGCCCAAGAAGAGCGAGGCGACCGTCACCCTCGGCGAAGGCGAAAAATCGACTCTCGATACCTCCAACGGCTCGATCACGATCGAACGCCGCGCGGAGTAATCGCGGGCCGCGCATCGAGTGAACCAGCCCGACCGCTGGGGAGAACCTGCCTTCCCCTCCCTCGCTGTCCCGCTGTCGTCATTTGGCCATTGGAACCTCTGCGTATTTGGTGGCCCGCCTCTCCGAGGCGGGTTTTCTGGACCAAGAGAGGCGACCTTCGCTCCAGGGTTGGAATTGATCAGAGGTTTCCATTGGCCATCTGGTATTTGGCCATTTGCCCCGCACTCGCTGTCTCGCTAATTCGCTGTCTCGCTGGCTTTCCCCTTCCTGATGCCTGATTCCCGATGCCCGATGCCTTCTTCCTCAGCACCCCGCCTCGAACCGCTCCGCGAACGCGTCGTAGTCGTCGCCGTTGACGAATCCGTCCGCGTTGAAATCCGCCTCCAGCGACCCATCCTCAAACGCCTGCTCGAACAGCCCGTGGTCCGCGTCATCAAGCTCGCCGTCGAGGTTCATGTCCGCCGGCGACGTGACCGTCAGCGTGATCGCGGGCATGAGCACGATGTCGCGCGGCTCGTGCTCGACCACCACCTCGATCTTGTCCACTCCGCACCGCGATCCCGCCGTCACCGTCGCGACCAGGGTTCCGTTGTCTCCCGCCGCCACCGCGCCCAGGCTCGTCGCGCCCGCGCTCCCCGGCGCGTGGACCAGCCGCACGCTCAACGGATCAAGCGCGACCGGCGTCCCCGCGAAATCGCGCGGCGTGATCGTCACCGTCGCCGAGCCGCGTTGCCCCGCGCGGATAATCGCCTGGTCCGCGCCGGCCTGCGACGTGACGGCATCCGCGACACCCACCAACCCCGAGCGCCACGCGTTGAACATTTCGCGCAGCGTGTAGACCGGGTCGGGGTCGCCGACGGTCTGGTTGGGCACATTGAACATCATGTAATAGTCACCGCCGCCCTGCCCGCTCTGCGGATTGAACTCGCCGGGCTTGCGGGCCTGCATGAGGATCGTGCCCCCCGCGCCGACGCACGCGAGATCGAGCACGCCGTCCTTGTTGAGATCGACGGGAACAAACTTCGGCGCGCTCCAGCCGGTCGGGAACGCCCGGGCCGCCCCGAACGTGCCGTCGCCATTGCCCCGCATCACGTTCATCACCTGCGGCCCGGACCGCGTCGACACGACCGCGTCCAGCACGCCGTCGCCGTCGATGTCGCGCACGCTCAGCCCGCCTCCGTTGCCCGCGATCGGCAGGGTGCCCATGTCCCAGCCCGGACCGTTCTTCCGGTACATGCGAATGAACGGATCAGAGTTGTTCGTCGTCACGAAGACTTCGGCCACGCCGTCCCCGTTCGCATCCCCCGCCGCGACCGCCAACGCCGCCACCGGAAGCGTCAGCGTCGCCATCGCCTCCAACCCGCCGTTGTCCGACACGTTTCGTAGCAACGTCACCGACCGGCCCGTCACGTCTCCAACCGCCAGGTCCGCCCGCCCGTCCCCGTCCAGATCACCCGCCGCGATCAGGTTCAGCCCAGCGCCGACCGGCGTCGTCGACAGCACCGAGAACACGCCGGCGTCGTTCCGCAAGATCGTGACCGCCGCCGTCGTCTGCGAGGCCGTCGCCGCGTCGAGGTCCACGTCACCGTCCACGTCAAAGAGCGTCAGCGCCCGCGGGTTTGTCGGCAGCGAGACGGGAGATCCGGGCACGAACGACCCGTCCCCCTGCCCGCGCAGCGGGAGCAGGCGCGATCCCTCGCTATCGACCGCGAGCAGGTCCATCCTTCCGTCGCCGTTGAAATCCATCGCCGCGACATCGCGCAGCGCTCCTCCCAACTGCGTCTGCGCCGCCGGCGCCGCGCGGAGCAGCCCGCCCACCGCCGAGATATTCTTGAAGAAACTCAGCGTGCCGTTCGTCGCCGCGACGATCGCCACGTCGCTCCGCCCGTCGCCATCGAAGTCCGCGCTCGCCACGCTCTGCGGCGAGCCGCCCGTGCGGTAATTCGCGTTCGACCCCTCGATGTCCCCGCGCCGACCGATCAGCATGTACGCGATGTGCGCCGACTTCTCAAAGCTCGGCGGCGGCGAGCCGCACCCGTCCGCGTCGCCCGCGTTGCACGAGCACCGCCCATCCCCGCCCATCAACCGCGCCGCCTCCATCCCCGCCATCAGCTTCTCCGCGACATCGCCCGGCGTGTTCACGATCGCATCGACCGCCAACGACACCACCGGCTCTCCGGTCAGCACGTTGCCCTGTACGGCGTACACCAGGTCGCCCACTTTGCCCGTCCGCCCACCCGCCCACGCGCCGGCCCCCGTACCGCTAAAAGTCGCCGTGCGCCCCAGCACGTCCGCAAACCCGTACTGCCGCGTCTGATGCCCGCCGTCAAACGTCGAAAGCCCCGCCAAGATCTGCTCCGGCGACCAGCCGTCGAGGAATCGATCACGGATGTAGGTGCGATTCCACCCGTTGGAATCGACAAACGACTGGGCCGTCGCGCCGCCCACCCCCAGCAACATCACCGGCGTATTGGCCTGCAAGTCAAACCCCGTCAGGCACGTCGCCGAACCCAGCGCGATCTCGCCCGTCCGGGTGTCGATGATCACGATCGACCACGTCGCATCCGCCGTCGTGACCGCCGCCGCCGCCCCCACCACCGCGGCCAGCGCCGCGACGCGATTCATCTTCTTCATGGCCGCTCCTCCGCAACGCCCCGGAATCGGGACCACCACAGCCTACCTCACGCGCCCCCATGTTCGGAAGCCCGTCGTGCCATGCACATCGGCCGATTTGCGTTCTCGGATGCTCGAACGGCGCGAACCCCCCAGCGCTCGCCATCGGCATGCCTATCGCAACCCGTACTCCCGCAGCTTTCGATACAGCGTCCGCTCGCCGATCCCCAGCAGCTTCGCCGCCTGCTCTCGATTGCCCGCCGTCAGTCGCAGCGTCTCACGGATCGCGCGCTTCTCGATCTGCTCCAGACTCGTCCCCGCCAACCCGCCGCCCAAGACCGGCGCCTCACCCTCGCTCTCCGGCGCGTCGTCGCTCCGCACGCTGTCGGGGATGTGCTTGACATCCAGCACCACCGACCCGCCGGGTGCCCCGCCCTCCCCCACCGCCGTCACGACCATGTTCTGCACGACATTCAAGAGCTGGCGCACGTTGCCCGGCCAGTCGCAGCTGGTCAGCCGCATCACCGCCGCGTCCGTGATGTCGGGCGTCGGCACGCCCTTGTTGAACTGCTCCGCGAACCGCGCGATCGCGTGCCGCACGATGCGCGGGATGTCCTCGCGCCGCTCGCGCAAGGGCGGAATGCCGACCGTCGCGCCGTTGATGCGGAAGAAAAGATCGCCGCGGAACGATCCCTCCGCGACCATCTTCGAGAGATCGCGATTCGTCGCGCTCACCAGCCGGACATCCGTCTTGCGCGGCTCGTTGCTCCCCAGCCGCACCACCTCGCCCGTCTCCAGCACGCGCAGCAGCTTGGCCTGCATCTTCAGCGGCATGTCGCCGATCTCATCCAGGAACAGCGTCCCGCCGCTCGCATACTCGAACACGCCCTCGCGCTCACGCTCCGCGTTGGTAAACGCCCCCTTCACGTGCCCGAACAGCTGGTCCTCGAGCAGGCTCTCCGCCTCCGCCGCGCAGTTGAGCGCCACGAACCGCCCGCCGCCCTTCACCTGCCCGCGCGGCCCGTTGCGGTGGATCGCCCGCGCGATCAGCTCCTTGCCCGTGCCGCTCTCGCCCGTCACCAGCACCGGCAGATTCGACGGCGCGATCGTCTTCACCGTCCGCAGAATCCGCCGCATCGCCTCCGAGCCCGCGATGATCCCCTCGAATCCCTCGTGCTGCACCAGCTCGCCCGAGCCCAGGCCGCTCCGCTCGCTCTCGTGACGCAACAGCACCGTCTCGCCGGCGCGCGTCACAAGCTCGCGGAACACCGAGAGGTCCAGGGGCTTCTCGATGAAGTCATACACCCCGTGCTTGAACGCCGCCCGCGCCGTCGCCACGTCGCCGTGCGCCGTCACCATGATGGTCTCGGCGTTGGGCTGGAGCTTCTTCACGTTCTCCAGCACGCGCAGGCCCGCGTCGCCGCCGTCCGCCGAAACGCCGTTCGCGCCGCCCGAGTTGGGCATGCGCAGGTCGGTCACGATCACGTCGAACGCCCCACCACGCAGCTCGTCGATCGCCGCCGCCACCGAGTTCACGATCGTGCACACATGCCCGGGCTTCCGCAGCGCGTCGGCCATGACGTCCGCGTGCTCGGGCTCGTCGTCCACGATCAGCACCTGGGCCCGAAGATCACGCCCCGATTCCGCCGAATGTCCAACGCTCTCGGTCATGCACAATCATAGGTTCCGCGCCCGATGATCCACGGCCCGTGCCGCCTCTCTGAAGACCCGCCGCTCCGGCCGCGCGACGATCCCCGGCGGGAGCTCGAACTCCCCGGAAGGAGCGTCAGGACTCCATCCCCATCAAATGTCGGCGTGGCCAAACTGGCGGTCTTTTCCTTCCCCTCCCTCTGCGTTTCACTTCTTCTTGCGCTTGTCTTCCCCTCCGCGGCCTCTGCGGCCTCTGCGTTCAATCTCTGCCTCTTTCCATTCCTGCCTCCCCTCCGCGCTCCTCCGCCCTCCTCTGACTCCTCTGGGTTCACTTCTCTATCGAGTCACTTCGCGTTCTTCGCGCCCTTCGAGTTCCCTCTTCTCTTCACCACTCCCGACTCCCCACTCCCGCTCCTCCCGGTTAGTCCACGCTTACAGACACGTTCGTGCGCACCAATGTGTCCGTCTTTTTCCCCTCTTTCCAGATTCCCGAAAAAAATCTCCTCGCAGCTTCTCCCCGTGCGCAACTGCCTCCGCGGCCTTGTCTTCTGTCTTCCCCTAGTGCCCAGTGCCAAGTGGCTAGTGCCTGCTTACCACCGCGTCTGTGCGCACCAATGTGTCCGTCCACCCCCTGGGTAGTGACACGTTCATCAACCTCCAACACCTCGCTCCGACTCCCGACCGACCCTTCCCCATTGCCCATTGCCCCTTGCCCATTGCCCGATGCGTGATGCCTGATGCCCGATGCCCATCGCCCGATGCCCTTTCCCCGTCCCTACCATCGCGCCAATCCTCACAGGAGTCGATCCATGAACCCCGCTCGTTCGCCCGTCGCCCGCCGTCTCTCCCGTCTCACGGGCCTTTCCCGAGTCGCCGTCGTGCTCGCCTGCGCCCTGGCCGCTGGCGCCGGCGCTCAATCGCTCAAGCACGAGAAATACACGCTCCAGAACGGCATGACGGTCATCCTCCACGAAGATCACACGCTCCCGGTCGCCACCGTCAACATCTGGTACCGCGTCGGCGCCAAGAACGAGCCCAAGGGCCGCTCCGGCTTCGCCCACCTCTTCGAGCACCTCATGTTCATGGGAACCAAGCGCGTTCCCGACAACCAGTTCGACGTGCTCATGGAGACCGGCGGCGGCGCCAACAACGCCAGCACCTCGCTCGACCGCACCAACTACTACTCGTGGGGCCCGTCCTCCCTCCTGCCCACGCTCCTCTGGCTCGACGCCGATCGCCTCGAGGACATGGGGCGAGAGATGACCAGCGAGAAGGTCGACAAGCAGCGCGACGTCGTCCGAAACGAACGCCGCCAGACCACCGAGAACGCGCCCTACGGCAAGGCCGACGACGAGCAGTACCAGCTCATGTTCCCCGAGTCGCACCCCTACCACAACGCCGTGATCGGCACGCACGCGGACCTCGAAGCGGCCAACATGCAGAACGTCAAGGACTTCTTCGCGACCTTCTACGCGCCGGGCAACGCGTCGCTGGTCGTCGCCGGCGACTTTGATTCCAAGACGATCAAGCCGCTGATCGAAAAGCTCTACGCCGACCTTCCCCGCGGCAACACGCCCAAGGATCGCGCCGTCGAGCCCGTCAGGCTCGACCGCGTCATCCGCTCGACCGTGCTCGACAAGGTCCAGATTCCGCGCATCTCCTTCGTCTACCACAGCCCCGCGGCGTACAAGGACGGCGACGCCGAGATGACCCTCGCCGCGTCGATCCTGGCACAGGGCCAGTCCAGCCGCCTCTACCAGCGCCTCGTACTGGGCGAGCAGCTCGCGGTCGACGTGAGCGCCTTCCAGGACGCCAACCTGCTCGGCTCGCTCTTCCGCGTCGACGTTTCCGCCAAGCCCGGCACCGACCTCGCAAAGATCGAGACGATCGTCGATGAAGAGCTCGCAAAGTTCTGCAAGAACGGCCCGACGCCCGACGAGCTCGCCGAGCGCAAGGCCAGCACGGAGTTCCGCACGCTCGCGTCGCTCCAGAGCGTGCAGGCGCGGGCCGATCGCCTGAACGAGTACGAGTTCTATTTCGGCGATCCCGACGCGCTGCAGCGCGACCTTGATCGCTATCGCAAGACCACGCCGCAGACCATCGCCGCCTGGGCGAACAAGGTCATCACGCCCAGCGCACGCCTGGTCCAGATCGTCCTGCCCGAGTCCGGCGAACGGGCCGACAGCGCCCGCGACACACGCCCGAGCGACTTCAAGCCGGCGGGCTTCACGCCCCCCGCGCCGACCAGGTTCACGCTGTCGAACGGCCTGAAGGTCGAGCTCTGGCAGCGCTCCGACCTGCCGCTCGTTTCCGCGGAGATGGTCTTCCACGACGGCAAGCTGCTCGACCCCGCGGATCGCCCGGGGCGCGCGTCGATCGTCGCGGAGATGCTGGGCGAGGGCACGACGACCGAGGCGACGGGCGACGGCCCGAAGTTCGCCGCGGCGATGCAGAAGCTCGGGGCGTCCTTCAACGCCAACGTGAGCAAGGAATCGCTGAGCGTCAGCGTGACCGGACTGACCAGCACCTTTGAGGAGTCTTCGAAGCTGTGGGCCGACGCGATCATGCACCCGAAGTTTGAAGTCAAGGACTTCGACCGCGTCACCAAGCTACGGATGGAGGACATCAAGCAGGCCGACGAAGAGCCTTCGCAGGTCGCCGGCAAGGTGGGCCAGAAGCTGCTGTTCGGTGATCTGGCCGCGATGGGCACGCCCGCGGACGGCACCGTCGCGTCGATCGGCGCGCTGAAGCACGCGGACCTGGCCTCGGTCCACGGCGCGGTGGTGCGCCCGGACAACGCGACGCTGTTCATCGCGGGCGACCTCTCGCCCGACAAGGCCAGGGCGCTGCTCGAGAAGCACTTTGGAACCTGGAAGGCCGGCTCGACCGGCGGCGGGTTCACCGTGATCGACCTCCCCAAAGACCAGCCGATGCGCGTCGTGGTCGTCGACCGTCCGGGTGCGCCGCAGACGATGGTGCGGTTCCTCGCGCCGAGTGTGGCGGCCAGCGACCCCTCGCGCGTCGGCCTCCGCCTGATGAGCACGATCTTGGGCGGGAGTTTCACCAGCCGCCTGAATCAGAATCTCCGCGAGCGGAATGGCTACACCTACGGCGCTCGCTGCTCGTTCACGCACACCGCGACGACCGGCTGGTTCGGCGCGGGCGCCGCGGTTCAGAGCGAGGTGACGGGGAAGGCGCTCAAGGAATTCCTCAACGAGTTCAACGCGATCCGCTCCAACACCATCACGGCGGCGGAACTGACCAAGGCCCGCGAGACGCTGCGCGCCGAGGCCGCCAGGCAGTTCTCGACGCTCGGCGGCTTTGTGTCGACGGCCGAATCGCTGCTGGAAGATGGCCTGCCCTGGGACTCGATCGCGCACGACATGGACGCGATGGAAAAGGTCTCGCTCCAAGAGCTCAACGAGCTGGCGAGCAAGGCGATCCGCCTCGACAACGGCGTGCTCGTTCTCGTCGGCGATAAGAAGCTGATCGAAGAGCAGATCAAGGACCTGGGCCTGCCCGCGCCGACCGAGGTTGATGTCGAAGGTCGCCCGGTCAAGTGATCGCGGCTAGGCGTCGCTGGTCGGCTTGGGCGGCGCGTGGCGCGCGCCGCGGAAGAGGCCAAACCCGGCCGCCCCACCGCTGGGGAGATAGGGCTTGATGTGCGTCCACGCGCTGTCGGCGGTCTTCTGGACCTGCTCGGCGGCGTCGTGGACCGTCTGGTTGATCGTGTCGACCTGCTGCTGCGACACGCCGAGGCCGAGCTTGTGGAGCACCACGGCGCCCGCGACCAGCACGCCGCCGACCAGCAGCGCCATGACGATCGCGCGCCGGACGAGGTAGGCAAAGACGAATGCGGCGAGGAAACTGGCGCCGACGCGGAGCGTGGTCGGGGCCCAATCGGGCGGAGCGGCGGCGGGGTCTTTCATGCCGGCGCTGACGACGAAATAGGCCGCGACGCCGGTCGCGGCGAGCGCGAGCAGGAAGAGCTTGGATCGGAGGGGCGAAAGGAAGAAGCCGAGGCCCGCGCCCGCGATCGCGCCGGCGGCGAGTCCCGCGGTGGATGTCGAGTTGCTGTCGCTGCTCATGGAAAGCTCCGGGAAAGCTGATGCACCGATCTGAATGGTAACAGGACGAGCCCGGCTCGATCACGTCGCGGGGTCGCGGAGATCATCGAGCGGGAACGCGGGGTTGGCGATCGGGCGGAGCGCGAGGGCAAGAAGGGCACGTTCGTGATCGTCGCCGGCGACGCGGTTGGCGCGGATCGTGCCGCAGCCCGTGCAGCGGTGGATGATGGCCCATTCTCCGCCGCGGCGGACTTCGATGGCGATGGGCTCCATGGGCTCGGCGCAGGCGCAGCGTCGATCGCCCGGCGCCTCGTCGAGGTGGCGCGACCAGAGGCAGCGCGGGCAGTGGTTGCGGTGCTTGGTGCCAAAGGCCGAGAGGGGCACACGGTGGTTGCAGACCACGCAGTGGAACGACTCGCGCGAGCGAGCGGAGAACGACGGGTGTTGATCTGTCATGGGTTTGATGAGCGGAACGTGGATGGAGTGGGCGCGCGCGACCCCGGACGCGTGTGTTGACGCGGAGAGTTCGCGCGGCGATGGTCCGGCGATGGCCCGGAGAACGGAGATGAGATGAAGTGGAGCGAGCGATGCTCGCGGCGACACCCGGCCGAACGCGTGCGATGGACGCGCGGCAAAGATCAGCGCCTTTGATGGAGGCGGGTCAGCTCACGCGAGATTCGCGAACGAGCGGGCCGGGTTGGTTAGGCAACGACAGTCATGGGCAGACCCCTGGAAAGGAGCGTGGATGATACACGAAAGGGGCTGGAATGCAAGGGGAAAGCGAGAAAGCGAGAAAGCGAGACAGCGAGGCAGGGAAAAGGCGGAGGCGAATCCCGGCGCGGGGCTCGCTTGATCCGACTTCCGCGCGCTTCATCTATCTGTGCGCTTCATCGCGCAACGAATAGAACCCGGTTCCCTCGGCGCGGAGTTTCCCGGCCCGCACGAGCGCATCCCAGATGTCCTTGGGGAACTCTTCCGGCGGATGGATCGCGTCGATCGACGACTTGCGCCCGCCCGAGGTGTATCGCCCGCCCAGCTTGGATTCGTCGGCGAGGCGCATGACCTTGAGGCGCTTGTTGAACGCCCTGAACGCGTGATCGAGATCGTGCTCTGAATACTCGCGGGCCACGGGGGCGGGCGCGGGGTTTTCGATCTGCGTCACCAGGCGGTCGAGCGCGTCGAGGTCGCGACCCTTCATCAAATCGTCGAGCGGTGCGGCGGCGACGTTCATGCGCGAGAGCAGGCGAAAGGCGAGCTCCCAATTTTCGCTCGCCCCGGGCTTTCCCGACCTGAGATCAGACACGACCGAACGGAGTTTTTGCACGGCGTTCATGCGGCACAATAGCCGGGTGGCGTAGGGGCGGATCGAGTGCCGCCGCGCGAATTCACCGCCGCCCCGCGCCGAGCGAATGCCCGCCCAACGATGGCTGCTTCGAATCCGACCTCGCTCGTTGCGCCCTTCAAGCCTTCCATCGCTTCGCCGCACGCGACAGCCGGTCCATGATCGCGTCCCAGATCGCCGGGTCGCCGCTGGCCGTGTCCGGCGCGACGACCAGAATCGTCGCCGCGCCGCGTGCATCGGCTCGGCGCAGCGCCGCGTACAGCGCCGCCGCGTACCCCTCCGCGTCGGGCGGCATGGGCTCGACGGCGTGCGGCCCGCGGACCTGAATCGACGTGGCGGTTACAACCACCACCGGGCCGGACACACGCGTCAGCGCCGCCTCCACCTCGTGCTCCGCCACCAGGTACGACGGCGTGCGAGGGGCGTAGTGCTGCTCGAGCAGGCCCGGCGAAACCAGCGGCTCACTCGCGGGCCGCTCGTCCGCGCCGAATCTCGATACGGACGCGCCGATGACTCGCTCGATCGCCGAAGCGCCGATGACGCCCGGCCTCAGGATCCTGGGCGACGGAAGGAGTTGCAGCACCGTCGACTCGATCCCGCGTCGGCACACCCCGCCGTCGAGCACCTGCACGTCGTGATCGCTGAAGCTCGCGCGCACGTGCTCAGCGGAGGTCGGCGAGGTGCGCCCCGAGGGATTCGCGCTCGGGCCGACCAGGGGCGTGCCGAGCGTTTCGATCAACGCCAGCGTGAGCGGATGCTCCGGGCACCGCACCGCGACGTTCGAACCGCCCGCGGTCACGATCGACGGCACGCGCGTGCTCTTGGGAAGCACGATCGACAGCGGGCCGGGCCAGAACGCCTCCGCCAGCGCGTCCGCGGCGCCAGGCCAATCCGAAACAACCTCGCGCGCCATCGCCGCCCCGGATACATGCACGATCAGCGGGTTGTTCGCGGGTCGCCCCTTGAGCTCAAAGACCCGCGCGACCGCCTTAGGATCAAACGCGTCGGCGCCCAGGCCGTACACGGTTTCGGTGGGAAACGCGACGATCCCGCCGGCCTTCAGACGCGCGATGGCGGCGGCGATTTCTTCCGGGCCCGCGCTCACCGAGACGAACCCTTCGGCGCGGGCTCGGCGGGTGGCGCCACGGGCGGCTGGGCCGGCGTGGTTTCCGGCGCGGTTTCCGGCGCGGTTTCCGGCGCGGTTTCCGGCGCGGTTTCCGGCGTGGATTGAGGGTCGCCAGGCGGCGTCGATGCCGGCGTCGTCTCCGGCCGCGGCTCGCTCGCGCCCGGCGGAATCAGCGAGTCCGAGGGCTCCTCGATCGTGCCCGGAGGCGGCGTGGTCTCGGCCGGCCCGTCCTTCGCCGCGCCGGGCTCGGTGATCAGGTTGTCCTCGTACGGCGTGGTTTCGATCTCGCCCGGCTTCAGCTCCACCGGCGCCGGGACGATCGGGCGGCGCATCGATTCGATCGCCCGCCGCTGCGACGCGCTGGGCACGTCAAAGATGATCCCGTTCCGCTCCAGCGTGCGCCCGATCGCGGAATAGAAGTCGGCCAGCGCGTTGTGATAGTCGGTGAGGGCGATGACCTCCTCGCGCTCCGCCTGCGCGAGCCGCTCCTGGTGCGAGAGCTCCAGGTCCAGACGCTCGACCGTGTACGCCGCCTTGGTGTCCTTCTCGACCAGGAACGCCCGCAGCACCTCCGTCGCCGCCACTCGGCCCGCACGCGTCTGCTCGATGAGCTGGTACTGCGTTGTCAGCGATTGCAGCGACGACTTCACCTCCAGCATCACCTGCTGCACCGTGTTCTTGTACGACAGCACCGCCTGCTGACGCTCCAGCGAACGCCGGCGATAGTCCGCCTCGGCGCGACGGTTGCCGATCGGTTGCTCGAACGCCAGGCCCACGACGTAGTTCACGAAATCCCCGCCGAAGGTGTTCTCCACCGCGGAATCGGCGCCCGCGTCCAGCGCGGTCCATTTGCTCTGCAAGCGCAGGTCGAGCTTGGGCAGGCGCGCGTTGTCCGCCACGACCTTGCGGATCGCGGTGTCGTCGATCGACAGGATCGCCTGGTCGATCTCCGGGCGATTCTCGACCGCGCTCTGGATCGACTCCAGCAGGCTGAACTGGAACGGCGCGTCGACCGGCTCGTCGCTGGCGATCACCAGGACCTCCGAGCCCACCGGGAGCTCTGGGTCGTTGATGAGCCCCTTGAATCGGTCGCTCGTCTGGCGCAGCGCCGTCCGCGCCCGGATCACGTCGGCGCGCCGCTGCTCGACGCGCGCCGTGGCGTCGGCGATCTGCGCCGGCGTGGCGTCGAGCTGGGCGCGCTCACGCACCTGCCGCTGCACTTCCATGCCGCGTTGCATATGCCGTTCGAGAATCCGAAGATCGCGCTCCGCCCGCACCAGCGCCCAGTACGTCTTCTCCGTGTCCGTCAGCGTGCGGATCATGTCGCGCTTCAGCGACGCCGCCTTGTCGCGCTCCGCGTTCTGCGCCAGCCGCACCTCCGCCAGTGCCACCTCCGAGCCCGCTCCCCGCAAGAGCGGCTGATCGAGCTGCAGCGTCACGCCGCTCTGATAGCTCCGATCGGGAACCGCCGTCTGCCCCGGCGAATCATCGTCGCGATAGATCAGCTCCTGCTGCACCTGCAGCTGCGCGCCGGTCACCAGCTGCTTCCGCAGCCCGTTGTTCCACGTCGTCGTCTGCTCCTGCGTCGCGTTGGCGCTCCGATTGAGATTGGACGCCACCCGCGGCTCGTCCTGGTCGTTCCACGTCAGGTTCGACGTGTACGTCCAGTCAAACGCCGCCTGCGCCGCCACCACCTCCGACTCGCTGATCGCCGGCGCCAGACGCGAGAACTGCAGCGCCAGGTTGTTCTCCGCCGCCGTCCGCAACGCCCGCTGCAGACTCACCCGCAGCACGCGCGTCTTCTCCCCCATCAAGTTCTCGTCGATCGGGATGTCCTGGCCCCGGTACGCGCCCGGGCCGGCCATCTTCTCGAGCTCCGTCATGAACGACGGGTTGATCCCCAGACGCTCCACCCCCGCCCGACGCGTCGTCTCACGCATCTCCGGCCGCCGCGATGCGTCCGCCGCCTCACGCGGCGCCGCGTCGCTCACCGCACGCCGAAGCTCGGCCTCCGACAACGGGTCCGTCGCGCACCCCGACAACGCGGCGAGCAGCGACGTGGCGGCCAGAAGAGATGGAAGGGCTCGAACGGCGTTGGATTTCGGCACGCGTTGGTTCCGATGTGGCGGGGCGTCATGCCCGGCGCAAGGTTTGCCCGACCCCACCTTCCCCGCCAGGGATTCGGTCGGCGTTCAGGCCACACCCGTCGCACAGTATACGACCCTCGCCCTCCCGTCTGTTCCCGGCACGTCATGCCCCCGAAGCGCGTAGGATTGGCGACATTGACCAGCACCCACGGGGCCGGACAAGGACGACGCCCCTCTCTGGAGCGCGACATGAACGGACATCACTCGAACACCGCTCGCCACACCAGCGCGGCGATCGTGGCCCTCATCGCTGGGCTCGCGGGCCTCTCGCTCCCCATGGGCAGCACCGCCCGGGCCCAGACCAGCGGCTTCAAGGCCGCCGACTCACACGCCGTCATCGTCACCGCTGACAAGGTCTCGCTCCGTTGCGGCGCGTCGGACTTCCACTACAAAATCGGCGAGATCGCAAAGGCCACCTTGCTCAAGGCCGACGGCGAGGACGGCCCGTGGACCCGCGTCGCCCTCCCAGCCACCATCCACGCCTTCGTCAAGGCCGAACAAGCCTCGCTCGCCGGCGATTCCGTCGAACTCAAGGACGCCAGCAAGCTCTGGGCACCCAACGCGACCGCCGGCCTGAAAGCGAGCTGGAAGCCGCTCCTCCCCGAAGCCCTCGGCTCAGGTACAAAGCTCAAACTCATCGAATCCGTCAAGGACGGCGACGCCCTCATCGGCTACCTCGTCGCCGCCCCCGACACCGCCCGCGCCTTCATCGCCACCAAGGACATCCGCAAGGCCACGCCGGAAGAGGCGGGTGTCAAGCCCGAGACCAAGCCCGAGACCAAGCCGGAAACCAAGCCGGAAACCAAGCCCGAGGCCAAGCCAGAGACCAATGTCGAAACCAAGCCCGCCGAGTCCCAGGCGGACGCCAAGCCCGCCGACGGCACGGTCACGATCGCCGAGCCGCAGGTCGTTCCAGGCGCGACCCCACAGTCGCAACCCACCGAGCCCGCCAAGCTCGATCAAGGCGCGACGCCCACCGAAACCGCCAAGCCCGAACTCCAGCCCGAAGGGCAGAACCGCCGCGTCGGCACCTACGCCCAGCTCGACGCCGCCTTCAAGCAGGTGCTCAAGCAGACCCAGGGCGAGCCTGAATACGCCCCGCTCCTCGCCGAATTCGATCGCGCCGCGGCCGAGACCGACAATCCGCGCGTGAAGCGCCAGATCGAGCAGCGCCGCAAGGCCGTCGAACTCCAGAAGCGCATCGCCGAGTCCAAACGCGCCGTCGAAGAGGCCCAGCGCCAGGCCGACGAGCGCAGCAAGCAGGCCGCCATCAAGATCGCCGAGCTCGAGGCCCAGCGCGTCTACACCATCATCGGCCTGCTCACACCCAGCTCGGTCTACGACGGCGTCAACCTCCCGCTCATGTACCGCGTCCAGTCCGTCGGCGGCTCCTCGCCTCGAACCCTCGGCTACATCAAGCCCAAGACCGAAATGCTCCTGGAATCCAAGCTCGGCATGGCCGTCGGCATCATCGGCGAAGCCGCCATGGACCGCGACCTCATGCTCAACGTCATCACACCCGTCCGCGTCGACGTGCTCCAGGGCGTCGACCTCAGCCTGCCCCGCTCCGCACCGGAGACCCCGGCAAGCCCGCAGTAATCACTCCGCCTTCGAACTTCGCTTCATTCAATTCGCTTCGTTCACGAACGCCCCGGCCCGACCCGGGGCGTTTTCATTGCACGCGATCATCCAAACCTGCGCTCAATCGCAATCGCTTCACACGCCGACGATGAGCGAAGTCCCCGGAGCGCATCGTCGCGCTCCCGTGTGAAAAAAGGTCCATCCGGGATTTCCGGGGTCTCCAGGCCGAAGGCCTGTGAGTTCATAGCCGTGGGTGGAGCAAGGAGTCTTCGACGAGCGACACCCACGGCGCACGCCCCCAAGCGCGAGCCAGCCCGAAGGGCTGCTCGTGGCGTGGGAAACGCCGTGTCGTACCCCTGAGATCCCGGAAGAACCGAAAAAAGCCACGCGCCAGTTCTCTGGCAACGCCTTGCCCAAACTCCCTTGCGATTTGTACAAGCGGCGCCCCCAGGCTCGCCCCGCGACATCGGTTCGACTCTTCTCGCCGGATGGCGTGGCCAAGCCGTGGCTCTGCACGGCTTGACCACGATCGTGACGAACCGGGGTAGCACCGAACTCCTCCAGTCAACTCGAGCTGGTCGAGCCCGTGGAGGCCCCACCGCGAACCGTGCCATTCTCGGCGTTGACCCGGCGGCCCCACGCGTCGCGCGATCAACCATGAGTCTGGCCTAATTCCAAACCCGAGTGCGGGATCATGGATCATCGAGCCATCGCACCCAACGTTGAGGAGCGTATTCGACGAATTGTGCCAGCAGTGAGCCCAGCGCTGCGATCAAGAACCCTGTCCCGGCTCGGAACGCCAACATGCTACCAGATCTGAAGAGCCAGCCCACAGCACCAATGGCAAATAATATTGCCAGCATGCTTAGCGCCACGGACACGCACATCATGATTGTTCGAACGCATATGTCGAGAATATCTGTTCGGCTGGATCTGAGCGGGCGTGCTAGTCGCCTTACCTTTCGAATGTGCAACAGGACCACCCCAAACGACACGATGAGCAGCCAGATCATCGCGCCAAACACCATTGTCGCTCGAATGGGGCGTGACATGTTGCCAGCCCAGGCTGCTAATTCGTCGATCATTCGGCTCTCCGATGCCTATTGGGGCTGTGGAAAGGCAGCACTCAACACCCTCGCGTCATGCCCCGGCCGTGCCGCCGATGTCGGCTCGGCGACATCGGTGCCGTCTTCGTGCCACGAACCCGCCCTCGGCTCCCCGTCCACGTCTCCTCTTCTCCGAGTAGCGTGGCCGATCCGTAGCTCTGCACGGCCCGACCACGATCGTGCCGAGCTTGAATCGCCCGCGAACGCGCCCCGAGTGGCCCGTCCGCCGCCGCACTCGTACTTGTCCATGCCCCGCACCATCGCGTCATCAATATACCGCAGACCCCACACCCCCCGCGAGCATGACGGCCTCACGATTCGCGTTCGAGGGCTCCACCACCCCACGTGCCACCCCGCCTCCCTCTTCTCCACGTTCCTCCTCGTTTCCTCTGATTCGCCCGTCTCTTCGTCCCTTCGTCTCTTCGTGACTTCGTGACTTCGTGACTTCGTGACTTCGTGACTTCGTGACTTCTTCCGGTTAGCCCCCGCTTACAACCACTTTCGTGCGCACCAAAGTGTCCGTCTTTTTGGCCGTTTTCCGGATTCCCGAAAAAAATCTTCGCGCGTTCTCCCCCCGCGCGCAACTCCGTTCCCGGCCTGCATTTCCGTCTTCCCCTAGTGCCCAGTGCCAAGTGCCTAGTGCCTACTTACCACCGCCTTCGTGCGCACCAAAGTGTCCGTCCGCCCCCTGGGTGGAGAGCGGGTGTGTACCCCGCGCTCGCCGGCAAGTGGAGTCACTCATCCAATACCACGTTCGAGACGTTTCCCGCTAGCATGACCCGACCGCGACCGGCGCGATGCGCCCGCGGCACGACCACAGGAGCGCCCCGTGTCCGACCAACGCTGTCATCCTCGCGCGCCCCGCGCCTCACGCCGAGGAAGCGTGCTCGTCTCACTCCCCGCCATCCCCCTCGCCTGGGCCGCCGCCATCGCCCTCGCCGCATTGGCGGCCTTCGCCGTCCCGGGAACATCCGAGTCCGCCGCGACCCAGCCCGCCGCCAAGGTCGATCCCGCCCTCGGACAGATCGGCTGGGCCGCCACCTATGGAACCGGCCCGAGCGCCATCAAATCGCACACCCACTGGGCCGCCTTTGCCCTCGCCGAGAACGAGAGCCCCGACCCGCTCGTCGCGCCCGCGGCCTTCCAGGCCGACTTTGCGGGCGAGGTGCAGGTGTTTGAAACGGGCAAGTACCGCTTCCGCCTCGACGCCGAAGGCGGGCGCGCCTCGCTCAAGTTCTACGACAAGCTCGGCAAGGAGATCGTGAACGTCACGTCCGACGGCACGTCGCGCGGCGCCAGCGTTCAATCACCCTGGGTCGAGCTCCCCGCCGGCCCGATCACCGCCAGCGTCAAGTTCGCGCGCAGTGCGAGCAAACCCGCGCGCCTCGCGACCTACTGGGAGTGCGAGATGAAGTTCGCGGGCGGCGTGCCTAGCGGCTTCCCGCTCGAACCGCTCCCACCCCCCGCGGTCCGCGTCCCCAAGTTCGCCTCCGCCGCGGCGAAGCAGGCGGAAGACTCGATCAACGGCCGCGTGCTGCTCGGCGAGTACGGCTGCGTTCACTGTCACGCCGTCGACACGGGCGACCCGAGCGCCTTCGATCGCTCGGGCGTGTTCCATCGCATGGGCCCGGCGCTCGGCGAGATCGGGAAGCGCGCCTCGCCCCAATGGCTGCAGCGCTGGATCATGAACCCGACGCAGCTCAAGCCCGGCACGCACATGCCCGACGTCTTCGGCGATACTCCAACGGACGCGGCGGACGCCGAGGCGATCGTGCATTTCCTCGTCGCATCGCACGATGACCCCAAGGCCGCGGGAACTCCCGCGACCGAAGAGTCGGCGATCGATCGCGGGCGGGCGCTCTTCCACACCGTCGGCTGCGTCGCGTGCCACGGGCCGATCGAATCTCCCGCCGCGGCGTTCAAGAGCGATGGGCTTTCCAAGGACACGCCGCCGCAGCACCCCGTGCTCGGCTACGGCGACCTGAAGGGCAAGTGGCGTCCGTCCGCGCTGTCGGAGTTCCTGCAGAACCCGCAGAGCATCCGCCCCGGCGGGCGCATGCCGTCGATGACCCTCACCAAGGAAGAAGCCGACCTGATCGCGGCGTATCTCACGAAGACCTGGGAGCCCGCGCCCGCCGGCGGGTTCACGGTCGATCCCGAGAAGGTGAAGATCGGTCAGGCGGCGTTCAGCGCCCGCGGGTGCGCGTCGTGCCACACCACGGGCGACAAACCGCCCACGCCGTCGAAGAAGGCCGCCAAGCCGCTCTCGAAGCTCGCGCTGGGCAAGGGTTGCCTCGACCCGCGCGACACGGCCGCGCCGCGCTTCGCGATCAACGACCACGACCGCAAGGTGATCACGGCGGCGATCCCGCTCGTATCCAAGAGCGTGAACCCCGCGCCGACGGATGTCGCGCTGCGCACGATGGAGGCGCTGAGCTGCCGCGCGTGCCACACGATCGACGGCACGGGCGCGCCGAACCCGGCGCTCAAGCCCTACTTCCGCACGGCCGACGATCGGATCGACCTCGGCAATGAAGGCTTCCTGCCGCCCAACCTGACCGCCGTGGGCTGGAAACTCAACACGGCGTGGATGCACGACCTCCTCACCAAGGGCGCGCGGGCCAGGCCCTACATGGGCACCCGCATGCCCCAGTTCGGCGAGATGAACGTCGGCAAGCTGGCGGATCACATGGCGGCCCAGGTCGGCGTCCTCGCGGGCGCCGACACGCCCGAGCCCAAGCCCACCGATGAGCAGTTGATGGCGGGAAGGCAGCTCGCCGGCATGGCCGGGCTCAAGTGCATCGAGTGCCACACGTTCGACGGCAAGGCGACGATCGAGACCACCCCCGGGCCCGAGATCACCGACTTCGCAGGACGAATCCGCCACGAGTGGTGGCGGAGTTATGTGCGCTCTCCGGGGCGCTACAAGCCCGGCACCAAGATGATCGCGTTCTTCCAGACCGGGAGCAGCAACTACAAGGACCTCTACGCGGGCGATGCGACCAAGCAGATCGAGGCGCTGTGGGCCTACTTCTCGCTGGGCGAGTTCGCTCCCGCGCCGGTCGGGCTGCCCTCCGAGAATCGCGGGCTGGTGCTCCCCGTGGGCGACAAGCCCGTCGTGTTCCGCTCGTTCCTCAAGAACGCGGGATCACGCGGCATCGCGGTCGGCTTCCCCGCCGGCCTGCACTTTGCCTTCGACGCGGCGAGCGCCAGGCTCGTCGAGGCCTGGCGCGGCGACTTCATCGATGCGTCCGGCGCCTGGAAGGACCGCGGCGGCGGCATCACGCCCGAGAAGGGCGACATCGTCTGGAACGCGCCCAAAGGACCGGCGCTCTTGATCGCCGGCGAGAAGCCCGCGGCCTGGCCGGACAAGGCCGACGTGTCGTTCAAGGGCTACTCGCTCGATGCCGCGGGCGCGCCCACGTTCAATTGGGTGCAGGCCGGCGTGACGATCGCGGAGAAGTTCGAGCCCGTCGACGCGGGCAAGGCGATCAAGCGGACCTTCACGATCGGCGGCCTGCCGCCCGGCGCCAAGGTCTGGCTCAACCCCGGAAAGGGGGTCGACTCAGTCACCGTGCTCGACAACGTCGCCGAGCAGGGAAACGTGGATTCGCTGATCTCGATCTCGGCACGCGACGCGGGCAAGCCCTTCTCATTCTCGGTGGTGATCAAACCATGAAGATGCTGAACAACACGAACAACACGAACAACTCGACGCGGACGATCGCGCGGCTGACCGGGCTTTGCATCGCGGCGGCGCTGCACGCGATCACGCCGAGCACGCTGGCGCAGCCGGCCGTGCAGGCGCTTCTCCCCGGGTACAAGAAGCTCGAGACGCGTCAGGCGACGCGCGAAGCGGCGCTGGCGAAGCTGGGCGGGAACGCGGTGGAGTGGGGACGCTGGATGGCCGTCGGGCCGCTCGGCCATCCCAAGGGCGGCAAGGACATCGCGACGGCGTACGAGCCCGAGGACTTGCTGGCGGCGATGAAGGAAGACAAGGAAGTCTCGCTCGAGCGCGAGTTCAAGGGCAAGGGCGGCATGGCGATCGCGTTCACCGAGGTCTCGCCCGACCACTTTCTAAAGACCGGCGATCCGAGCGCGATCGATCTCGAGAAGTTCGCGGGCGGCCCGCAGGAGAAGGCGGTCGCGTACCTGTACCGGCGAGCGGTCGTCGATCGCGCGATCGACGTGCCGATCGCGATGGGCTCGGACGACGGCGTGCGGCTGTGGTTGAACGGCGAGCTGGTCGTGGATGTGAACGCCGAACGCCCGATGTCGCCCGACAGCGAGCGAGCGACGCTGAGGCTGCGCAAGGGGATCAATCATCTCTTGTTCAAGGTGTCGCAGGGCGCGGGCGAGTGGACGCTGGCGTTCTCGCAGGGCTTTGAGATGAGGCCGCAGGTCGAGGCGGCGTTGGACTTCGCGCTCGACCGCGATTTTCCGAGCGCGGAGCAGACCTACGACAAGCTGTCGACGGTGCCCGCGGTGACGCGGGGCGTGGACGGGCGCGACCTGCCGATTGTCGCCGAGGTCGGCGGGATCGACATGTACCCGCCGGCGCGCCAGGGCGGCAAGCAGCGCGTGATCCTGACAACGCGGCGCGGCGAGGCGTGGCTGGTCGACGGCGTCTTTGCCAACCCGCCGCTGGACCCCAAGTGGACGCTGTTCGCCGGCGGGCTGCAGGAGCCTCTCGGCGCCGCGGTTCGACCGGCCCAGGGGCGCGAGGGTGTCGACGTCTTCTGCGCCCAGCGCGGGGAACTGACGCGCCTGGCTGATACCAACGGCGACGGCGTGGCGGACGTGTTCGACACCTTGTGCGCCGCGTGGCAGATCAGCGGGAACTACCACGAGTACGCCTTCGGGCCCAAGTTCGACAGCGCCGGAAACGCGTGGGTCACGCTCAACCTCGCGCACTCGGGCGACGACGGCACGGTGATGGGCGCGCCGATCGCGACGCGCGGCTGGGCGGTGCGCATCGCGCCCGACGGCACGATGACCAAGGCCGCCGACGGCCTGCGCTCGCCCGACGGGATCGGCATCTATTCCGACGGCGAGATGTTCTACACCGACAACCAGGGCGACTACGTCGGCACCTGCAAGCTCAGCCATCTGAAGATGGATAGCTTTCACGGGCACCAGGCGTCGCTCAAGCACCGCGAGGGGTACGGCCCGAACTGGCGCACGGAGGGCAAGCCGGTCCCCGAGATCACGATGCCCGCGGTGTGGTTCCCGTACACCAAGATGGGGCAGAGCGCCAGCGACGTGGTGCTCGACACGACGGCGGGAAAGTTCGGGCCGTTCGCGGGCCAGCTCTTCGTGGGCGACCAGACCAACGCGACGGTGATGCGCGTCGACCTGCAGAAGGTCAAGAACGCGAAGGGCGACGAGATCTATCAGGGCGCCTGCTTCCCGTTCCGCGAGGGGCTGGCGAGCGGTGTGCACCGCATGGTGTTCGCGGCGGACGGAACGATGTTCGTCGGCATGACCGATCGCGGGTGGGGCTCGGTCGGCCCGAAGCGGTACGGGTTGCAGAGGCTCGCGTGGTCGGGCGTCACGCCGTTCGAGGTGCTGCGCATGACGCCGACGGCGGACGCTTTCGTGTTCGAGTTCACGCGTGATCTGCCCGACGACTGCACCGATGCCGCGAGATTGAAGGAATACAAGGCGATCAGCTATACGTATGAGTATCGCCCCGAGTATGGCTCGCCCGAGATCGACAAGAAGGAGCACGCGATCGCGGGGGTGCAGCGTCTGGGGGCGCGACAACTGGTGGTGATGATCGACCCGCTGCGCACCGGGGCGATGGGATATGTGTACGAGTTCATGCTGCCCGGGCTGACGAGCAAGCCCGACGAGAAGGGGCAGACGCACCCGCTCCTGCACACCAAGGCGTACTACACGCTGCACGTGGCGCCGAAGGAGTAGGGGGGGCGGGTTGATCGCGGAGACAGGGCGGCCGCGTCCGCTTATGCTGCGAAGATGCAGCGAGTCCTCGGCACGGTGTTTCTGCTCCTGGCGTCGAACGCATTCATGACGTACGCGTGGTATTACCACGTCAAGAAGTCGTCGTGGCCCTTGTGGATGGCGATCGGGATTTCGTGGCTGATCGCGTTGCCGGAGTACGTTTTGCAGGTGCCGGCGAACCGGCTGGGGCATATCGACCACGGCGGGCCGTTGACCTTGCCGCAGCTCAAGATCATCCAGGAGGCGATCACGCTGGCGGTGTTCCTGATATTCACGATCTGGGTGGCGAAGGAGAAGCCGCGGGCGACGGACCTTTTCGCGATGGGGCTGGTGCTGGCGGGGGTGGTGGTGGCGATGGTGGGCCGGGGCGGCGGGATGAAGCCTTGAGCGATGAACTGACGAGCGAGGCGCTGGAGCGGTCTCCGGCGTGGTTGTCGTGGACGGGGATGATCGCCGGGCCGCTGCTGGCGGCGATGACGATCTGGCTGTTGCCCGCGGACGTCGCGGCGCCGGCGCGGATCGTGGCCGGGGTGGGCGTTTTGATGGCGGTGTGCTGGCTGACCGAGGCGCTGCCGGTGGAGGCGACGTCGCTCTTGCCCCTGGCGATTTTTCCGGTGCTCGGGGTGGCGAAGTTTGAGACGGTTGCGTCGCCCTACGCCAGCGAGCAGGTGTTCCTGTTCATGGGGGGATTCTTTCTCGGGCGCTCGATGGAGCGTTGGGGGCTGCACGAGCGCCTGGCGCTGTCGGTCATGTCGTTCACGGGCTCGTCGCCGACGCGGCTGGTGGCGGGGATGATGCTGGCGACGGGCGTGGTGAGCATGTGGGTGTCGAACACCGCGACGACCATGTTCATGCTGCCGATCGGTCTCTCGGTGGCGGGCGTGGTGGCGTCGCACGCGGCGACGGCGCAGGAGCAGAAGCTGGCGCGGAACTTCTCGACGTGCGTCGTGCTGGGGATCGCGTACGCGGCGTCGATCACGGGGGTTTCGACCTTGATCGGCACGCCGCCCAACGGCGTGTTCTCGGGGTTCGTTGAGAAGAACTTCGGGAGGCCGCCGTCGTTTGTGTCGTGGCTGTGGGTCGGGCTGCCGATGGCGGTGATCGTGCTTCCGGCGGCGTGGTTCCTGCTGGTGCGGGTGCTCTTTCACCTGCCGACGGGCGAGCGTGCCGACGCGCGCGAGCTGATCCGCTCTCGGCTCGCGGGGCTTGGGCCGATGAAGCGTGGCGAGTGGGCGACGCTGATCGCGTTCTCGTGCGCCGCGGTGCTGTGGATCGCCCGGCCGTGGGTCAATTCGTGGCTCAACGGCGAGTCGCTCGCGCCTGTGCGTGAGCTGATCCACATCAAGTCGTTTACGATGACGGACGCGGGGATCGCGCTGGCGGCGGCGCTGTCGCTGTTTGTCGTTCCCGCGGGGGAGGGCAAGCGCACGTTCGTGCTGGACTGGCCCACGGCGGTGAAGATCCCGTGGGGCGTCTTGCTCTTCTTCGGCGGGGGCTTGTCGCTGGCCGCGATGATGTCGCACACCGGTGTTGATCTGCTGCTGGGGCGTGCGCTGTCGGGGCTGAGGGGCGTGCCGTTGTGGGTGTTGCTGCCTTTGGTTGTGGCGAGCGTGACATTTCTCTCGGAGCTGGCGAGCAACGTGGCGCTGGTGGCGGCGGTGTTGCCGGTGATGTACGCGGCGGAGAAGGAACTGGGGCTCCCGCCGGGCGTGCTCCTGGTGGCGACGACGGTGGCGGCGAGCAACGGGTTCATGCTGCCGGTGGCGACGCCTCCCAACGCGCTGGCGTACGCGACGGGGAAGGTTTCGACGCGTCAGATGGCGCGCGCGGGCCTTCTCCTGGACCTCACGGCGATCGTGGTGGGATCGGTGGTGTGCGTGCTGCTTGCGACGCGCGCGATGTCGTCAGTCGTCGAGTGACGTGGTGCCCTGGTTCCAGATGCCGCGCGATTCGCGGAGGACGTCGACGCGCGGGCTGCGCGAGAAGTCGAGCTTGGCGGCGGCCTTGGCGAGGTCGTCGGCGCTGCGCATGGCGTCGCCGTCGAGGTTTACGATGAAGTCGTTGGCGATGAGGCCGGCGCGTTCGGCACGCCCGCCCTTGGTGACGTCAAGCACCTGCACGGCCTTGGTGTCGCGGAGGCCGATGCGGCGCGCGACGCGGCGATCGAGCTCGACGGACTTCACGATCGCGCCGATCTCGGGGACGGCGATGCCGCCCAGGGCCTTGGCCATGTTGGTGGTCTGGTCGGCGACCTTCAGCTCGGCGTTGCGCTTGCTCCCGTCGCGGACGAACTCGACGGGGACGCTGGTGCCGGGGGGCGTGAGGGCGATGGCGGTGCGGAGGCGGTCGAGCGCGTCGACGGGGCGTCCGCGGTAGGCGAGGATGACGTCGCCCTCTTTGAGACCGGCCTGTGCGGCGGGGCTGTCGGGGGTGACCTCGGCGATTTTGACGCCGCGCTTCGCGCCGCCCTGGTCGCCGGTGGCGGATTGTTCGGCGAGGGAGACGCCGAGCCAACCGCGCGAGACGCGACCGTTCTTGATGATGGACTCCATGACGTACTGAACGACCTTGGAAGGGATGGCGAAGGAGAGGCCCTCGCTGCCGCCGGAGCGGCTGGCGATGGCGGAGTTGATGCCGACGACCTGGGCGTCGAGGTTGAGGAGCGGGCCGCCGGAGTTGCCGGGGTTGATGGCGGCGTCGGTCTGGATGAAGTCCTCGTAGTCGACGAGACCGATGCCGGCGCGACCCTTGGCGGAGACGATGCCGGCGGTGACGCTGGATTCCAGGCCGCGCGGGCTGCCGATGGCGACGACCCACTCGCCGACGTCGATCGCGTCGGAGTCGGCGAACGTGAGGGGACGCAGGCCCTTGGCGTCGATCTTGACGACGGCGACGTCGGTGGCGGGATCGCGTCCGACGACGCGGGCGGTGAACTCTTGCTGGTCGAAGAGCCTGACCTTGAGGGCGTCGGCGCCGGCGACGACGTGGTTGTTGGTGAGGATGTAGCCGTCGTCGGTGACGATGAAGCCGGAGCCAAGGCCGGTCTGGGTGAGGCGCGATTCACCCGTGCGGGTCGGGAAACCGAAGACGTCGCGGGTGTAGGTGGGGACCTTGTTGAGCTGGGTGATGTGGACGACGGAGCCCTCGGCCTTGGTCGCCACGGTCCGGAAGACCCGCGACAGGCTGCGGGCAAAGTCGATGTCGGACTTGGTTGCTTGCGGGGTTGCCTGCAAGGTCGACGTGGGCTGGTTTGCGGGTTGGGTTGCGGGTTGGGTTGCGGGTTGGGTAAGGGCGGTCGCCGAGAGGGGCAGGTACAGCGCCAGCATCGTCGCGCCGGCCGCCGTGGCCCGGACCAGGAACGAACCAACACCACCCCGGAACGGACGGGTCTCAACCTTGATGAAGCTCATGGCGTGCATTCTCCGATGGCGCGGTCTCGTGCTTTCCCGATGGGTCCGGGCGCGGATTCACCGCGCGTACTCGGCCCAGGTCGTCGGCGTCTCGCCCACCCGCACGCGCTCGACCCGGAGCCCCGCCGGGAGCATGTAGCTCCTGCCGTCGGGGCCCGCGATCGACCGTCGGGCGGCGATCACCGACTCCAGTTCATCAAAGATGAACTTGGCGAAGACTTCCGTCGTGGGGTCTTTACCCTGAAAAATTACGATTCTTTCCTGAACGGATTCCAACTTTGGCAGGATCGGATCGTTGCTGTTGACGGCCAGGGAGTGATCGAAGCGATCGACGGCGGCGGCGATGGCGTGCTTGAGGGCGGCGAAATCGCAGACCATGTCGCTGGCGTCGAGTTCGGCGGCGGAGACGACGACGTCGATGACGCGGGTGTGGCCGTGGGGGAAACGGCAGCGGCCGGGGTGCTTGGAGAGCATGTGCCCGGACTCGACGGTGAAGGATTTGCAGATGCGATAGGGCATCGGGGGATGGTAGGGAGAGGTGGCGGTGGAAGTGGCGGAGTGGCGGAGTGGCGGAGTGGCGGAGTGGCGAGGAATGGTGTGGAGCTTGGGGCTCTTAGATTCGAAACAAGCGAGGTTCGTCCGAGGTCCTCGGGGCAACGCAAGTCACGGAGTGTTGCGCGCCACGAGCAGCCCTTCGGGCTGCGTCGTGGTTGGACGGGCGTACCGGGCGTGTCGCTCGTCGAGGACTCCTCGCTTCACGCCCGGCTATGAACGGCCAGGCCTTCGGCCTGAAAATCCGCGCGAATCCCGCGAGAATCCAAG
The DNA here is from genome assembly GCA_020853815.1 of Phycisphaerales bacterium. Lineage (GTDB taxonomy): Bacteria > Planctomycetota > Phycisphaerae > Phycisphaerales > UBA1924 > JABWBC01. Next base: position 21,718 of record JADYYE010000096.1, on the reverse strand, counting down.
AAAAAAGCCCGGCGCGGAGGCCGGGCTTGGACAAGGCTGGGTCGAGGTGAGGAACTACTCCTCGGGGACGTTTTTGCCGGTGGCGATCTCGCGGAACTTGAGGCGGAGGGTCTTGGTGATCGGTCCCTCGCTGGAGGAGATGCGGGTGGACTTGGTGATGTTGCCCTTGCCGTCGTGCTGGTCGATCTGTGTGACGCCGATGATCTCGGCGGCGGTGCCGGTGAGGAAGACCTCGTCGGCGGTGAGCACGTCCTCGAGCGTGAGCGTTTTCTGGGTGCAATTCAGGGCGAACATGGGGGCGAGGTCGCGCATCACGAAGCCGCGGGTGACGCCCTCGAGGATGCCGGCGTCGGAGGGCGGGGTGTAGAGCTGTCCGTCCTTGACGATGAAGATGTTGTCGCCGGAGCCCTCGGTGACTTCACCGTTCAGGTTGAGCATGATGACCTCGTCGCAGCCGAAGTCGATGGCTTCGCACTTGGCGTGGATGTTGTTGAGGTAGTTGAGGCTCTTGATGCGCGGGTCGAGGCAGGCGATCGGGGTCTTGGGGCGGCGTGCGACGATGACGCGCATGCCGGCCTCGTAGGCCTCCTTGGGGAAGAGGCGGATCTGGTCCATGATGCAGATGACGCCCGCGGTGGGGCAGCGGCGGGGATCGAGGCCGAGCGTGCCGAAGCCGCGGGTGACGACGAGGCGGATGTAGCCATCGGTGGCGTTGTTGGCCTTGATGCACTCGCGCTGGATCTCGACCATGCGGTCGCGTGAGACGGGGATCTTGAGTCGGATCTGGTCGGCGCAGTGGTAGAGGCGGTCCATGTGCTGCTTGCACTTGAAGATCTTGCCCTGGTAGACACGGATGCCCTCGAAGATGCCGTCGCCGTAGAGCAGGCCGTGGTCATAGACGGAGACCATCGCCTTGCTCTTGGGGAGCATCTGGCCGTTGACGTGGATGATGGGGAGGTCGGCGTCGACCGGGATGTTGGCGGGCTGGGCGGCGGACTTGGCGGTGACCTTTGAGGGCTTCGTGGCGGCCTTGACCACCACCTTGGGCGCGGGTTTGAGTGCGGGCCTGGCCTTGCCGTTGGCTTGGGCTCGGGGTGCGAGCTTGGTCGAGGAGGGCTTGTTCGAGAGGGGCCTGGTCGATCGTGCGGCACGGACCGCCGACGGACGCTTGCTGGTGCGAACGGGCTTGGACGCCAACGTCTTGGTCTTCACACGCACCTCCAGAGTCGAGAGGGCGCCCGGACCGAGCGCCCGCCGAACTTGTAGGCCGCCCCGCCCCCGCCGCGCGGGAATCGCGTGAGCGACGGCGATTCTAGGAGGCTCGTTGGCGGAGTTTGCTCGATTGATGAACCGCGCCGAGACGATTGCGGTACTTCATCCAACGCATGGAGTTCAGGAACTTCCCTATGAAATCGTCCGAGTTGGGCGGGTTGGCGGGTCGGTGGACGTCCGCGAGAATCGCGGGGCTGGGCGTTGGCCTCTCGTGCCTGGCGATCGGGCTGGTGAACTCGGGGATGTTCGCCGGAATGGGGGGCTCATCGAACCAGCGGAGCGAGCCGACCGAGGTGAACTTTGTCGCCTCCGCCGATCTCCCATCGACCGGGTTCCGCGCCGCTGCACCGACCAGCGACGCGGACCACGGCGTGAGCGCCGAAGCGACCTCCGGCTCGCGCATCGACGCACGCCCGGTGCGCAACGTGCCGCTGGACTTCTCCGTCATCTTCGCGGCGGCGGCGAGCCCCGGGGAGAGCGACGTCGCGGGACTCATGGCCGACACGAACTTCGACGGCGTGGTCGACGGGCAGGATGTTGAGGACTTCGTCGGAACGATCGACGCGGCCATCGATCGGGCACGCCGCACCGGGTTCGGCGGGTTCAGCCCGCGCTACGACCTGAACGACGACGGGCGGCTGGACGAGCGCGACCTGGAGTTGTACCTCGACGCGTTCGGCTTCGGGGAGCGAGGCCCGCGCTTCAAGGGCGTTCACCTGGTGAAGTGCTGACGGGGCGGGGCTGGAGTGGATTGGCGCGGAGTTGAGTGCCGAGGACGGCTCCGTGGCGATGGGCAATAGGGAATGGGCAATGGGAAGATGCGCCGCCTGAACTGAGACAGCTCTACGCCGTACGGACTTCCGCGCCGCAGTCCTTCTTCAGGCGCGTCACGAGCGCGTCGATCTCGGGGTCAACCTCTTCGCGCCGGAGCGTGCGCTCCGCGTCGCGGAAGTAGAGGCGGAACGTGACGGACTTCTTGCCCTGGCCGATCTGCTTGCCGCGGTAGGCGCCGACGAACTCGAGTCGTTCGCGCCACTTCATCGACTGCGACTGAACGATCGACTGGAGCGACGCCCAGGTCACCTTTTCGTCGACGATGACGGAAAGATCGCGATCGATCGCGGGGAACGCGGGGCGGGTGGTGACGCTGGCCTTAGGTGGGAACGCGGCGATGAGCGGGTCCAGCCCGATCTCGGCCGCCACCACCGGATGATCGAGCCCGAACTTCGCCAGCGTTTCGGGCGCGACGAGCCCGAAATATCCGAGCGGCTTTCCATCGAGCGAAACACCGGCGCACGCGCCGGGGTCCATCGATCTGAAGGGTGCAACGCCGGGCGTGAAGGTCAGGTCGGCCCCGTGCCCGCGCATGGCGCGGACCATCGCCTCGATCGCGCCGCGAACGAGACGCACGCCTTCCTGCTTTTCCGCAACGCCGGGCTTGCCGCCCCCGGACGGAACATCAAGGAGCAGCGCGACGTTGCGGTGCTCGACTGTCTGGCGTGTGGAGCCGTCGCCTTGCTGCGCGAAGACCGCGGAGACCTCAAAGAGGCGGGCCGAGCCCGGCGCGACGGCCTTGGCGTCCTGGTTCCCGCGGCGGCATGAAAGCAAGCTCGGGATCACGCTCGGGCGCACCACGGGCTCGGCCTTGCGGCGTTCGTCGTCGACTTCGATGCTCGACAGGCCGGGCGGCACGAAGCTTGCGGCGTCGGGGCGGCTCACGAAGCTGAAGGTGATCGTCTCATAGAAGCCGAGGCCCGTCAGCACGCGCGAGAGTTCGCGGCGTGCCCGCTCGCTTCTCTGCGGCTCGCGGATAGTGACGGGCAGCTTGTCCATGATCGGGATCACGGACAGCCCACGAAGGCGCGCGACCTCTTCGATCAGATCAACCTCGCGGGAGAGATCGGGGCGCCACGCGGGCGCGGTGCAGCGCAGCTCGCCGCCCGCGCGCCCGATCGGCTCGACCGCGACGCCCACGCTCGTCAGCACCCGCGCGATCTCTGGGATTTCCGTGTGGACGCCCAGGAGCGAATCGCAGCGCTCCGGGCGGAGACGGATCGGCGTGAGCGGCTTGAGGGCGGGGCCCTTGGCGATGACGCCCTCGCACAGCGAGCCGCCCGCGACTTCGATGATGAGGGCCGCGGCGCGCCGGGCCGCGTCGTCGATCATGCGCGCATCGACGATGCGCTCGAAGCGGTAGCTGGCGTCGGTGCGGACGCCGAGGCGGCGGGCGGCACGGCGGATCGTGACCGGGTCCCACGTCGCCATTTCGAGCACGACATCCGTCGAGGTCGCGTCGATCTCGGAGTCCGCGCCGCCGATCACGCCCGCGAGGCTCTGGGCGCGCTCGGCGTCGGCGACGACCAGCTCATCGCTCTTGAGCGTGCGCTTCTTGGCGTCGAGCGTCGTGAGGGCCTCGTTGTCCTTGGCGAAACGGATGACGAGCTTGCCGCCGGCGAGCTTTTTGAGATCGAAGACGTGGCAGGGGTGGCCGAGCTCAAAGGTGATGAAGTTCGTAGCGTCGACGACGTTGTTGATGGAGCGCTGGCCGACCGACTCGAGCGCCTTGACGAGCCACGCGGGCGACGGGCCGATCTTTACGCCGCGGATCAATCGCGCGGTGAAGAGCGGGCACGCGGCGGGCTCGTTGTTCTCGATGGTGAGGAGCGGCGCGATCGGGCCGCCGGTCGCGTTGGGGAGCTGCGTGACGGGCGCGGCGAAGGTCCGCCCGGTTTTGGCGGCGACCTCGCGGGCGAGTCCGACGTGCGAGAGGCAATCGCCGCGGTTGCTGGTGATTTCAACGTCGAGCCGGACATCGCCGCCATCGAGCGTTTCGCGCGACTCGATGGGGAAGCCCGCGTCCATGAGCGAGCGTTCGACCTCGTCGGGCGAGGCGTTGGCGGGCTGCAGATATCGGTTGAGCCAGGCGACGCTGATGTTCATAGGTGCGAAGGGTAGGGGGCGGAAGGAAGTGGCGGAGTGGCGGAGTGGCGGCGTGGCGGCGTGGCGGAGCGGCGGAGCGGCGGCGTGGTCGAGTGGTCAAGTGGTCGAGATCATCTGTGCTTTGACGAGTCCCGAGCGCGGGCGAGGTGCCCATGTTCGTTCCTCTCCTGCCCGACGCCTGAAGCCCGATGCCTGACGCCTCATGTCGGAAGTCCGATCGCAAGGAGCGGCGAGCCTTTCGAACCCGCGACATGCCGGGCCCCTCCCGCGATACACTGGGCCCATGCTCGAACGCAAGAACACCATTCCCCGCTTCAATTCGCGCGCCCGCCCGAGACTCCGCGCCTTGCTGCTGGCCTTGGCGTGCGGCACAACGCTCGCGGCCTTATCTGGCTGCGTCTCGGACCCCGGCTCGTCGGCCAAGGGTGACGCGACGGCGGCGGAGACCGCGTCGAACGCGCCCGCGGGCAATCAGGGCGGCTTCCGCGCGGGGACGACGGATTCCGTCTCGCTTCCCGAGCAGGCGCCGGAGGACTTTGCGCTGAGCATCACGGTTGCAACCCCGGACCCCTTGCGCGATCCTTCGACACTCGCGCGCTGGCAGCGCCCCGCGCGGTACATCGTGGAGCCGGGCGGGACGTTCCGCGCGTCGGTTCGCCCCGGGGCGCGGGTCGATGCGTACCCGCCGCCGATCCGGACGCTCTCGCGGGCGCAGATCGAGACGTTGTGGGCGAGCGTGCGCGCGGACTCGTGGATGAGCGAGGCGCGGGCGGGATCGAAGGCGGTCGCGTCGCCCGAGGTAGAGACGATGCCGCCGGAGTTGCAGCGGCGGAGCGCGCTGGTGTGGATCAGCGCGGCGGGGATGCGACGCGGGGTGGTGGTGCCGCTGGCGGGCGGGAACGCGGAGTCGGATGCCGCCGCGAGGCTGATCGATCAACTCGCGGAGCTGGCGTGGGTGAGGAAGTGAGAGAGCGTCGCGCCGCGTGCAACTCCCGCGTGGCGGCATGATCGAAGGCGAATCGATTGCTCTCTCGAACGCCCGGGCACGCACGCGGTTCGCATGACTTCGGGGATGAAACGGAGCCTCGATCTCTCGCCGCGTGCCATGTCAGATCATCACGCTCCACCCCTCAGCGACTCGGCGATGCCGATCTCCTGGAGGCGGATGCTCGCGCGATCGAGGTCTTCCTTGGCGTGCTGGAACTCGCTGGGGTTCACGCTCTTCCAGTCGGCCTTGGCGCGATCGACCATGTCGCGGAGCGTGCTGATGCGCAACTCGAGGGCCGCGCGGTCGGACTCTTCGAGCTTCGAGGCGAAGCGTGCGAACCGTTCGCCGATCCACTTCAGGTCGAGCTGGCTGTTGGTGATGAGGTCGACGACGTGGTGGCGGGCCATGTCCTCGCGCGCGTGCTCGATGGAGTCGCGTTCGATGCGAGCGACTTCCTCGCGGGTCAGGCCGTGATTGGGCACGATCTGCAGGGCCGCACGCTTGCCCGAGCGTCTTTCGTGGGCGCTGACGTTGAGCACGCCGTTGGAATCGACGAGGAACTCGACCTCGAGCTGGGGGATTCCGGCGGGCATGGGCGGGATGCCGCGGATGTGGAAGACGCCGAGGCAGCGGCAATCCGCGGCCATCTCTCGTTCGCCCTGGAGCACCTGCAGCTTGATCGATGTCTGGGCGTCCACGCTGGTCGAGAACAACTCCTTGGCGCGGGTGGGCACGGTCGAGTTGCGCATCACGAGCTTGGCGACCGCGCCGCCCGCGGTCTCGATGCCCAGCGAGAGCGGGATCACGTCGAGCAGGAGCGAGTCTTTGCTCTTGCCGGCGAGCACCGAGGCCTGCACCGCCGCGCCCAGCGCGACGACCTGGTCGGGATCGATCGCGGTGTATGGCTCGAGGCCCATCACCTCGCCGACACGCCGGCGGACCAGGGGCACGCGCGTCGAACCGCCGACCATGATGACGGCGTCGAGCGATTTCGACACGTCCATCCCGGCCTTGCGAGTAGCATCCTCGATCGTGCGTCGGCAGCACGCGATCGTTCGCTCCACCCACGGGGCGATCATGGCTTCAAGCTCCGCGCAAGTGAGGATCGTGCGGCGCAGGCCGTCGGAGAGATCCAGGGTCATCTCGGCCTGATCGGATTCCGAGAGCGCGCACTTCACGCGTTCGGCCTCGCGCGTCAGGCGGTCGCGCTCCAGGGGCGACAGCTCGCGCGAGACCGACCGCGTCGCGTGCTCGACGATCATGCGGTCGACGTCATCGCCGCCCAGGTGCGTGTCGCCGCTGGTCGCGAGCACGTCGAACACGGCGGGCGCGCCGGGTGTTCGCGTGATGCGCAGGATGGAGACATCGAAGGTTCCCCCACCCAAGTCGTACACCGCGACGGTCCGCTCGGCGGGCATATTGCGCTGGCTCTCGCGCTCAAGACCGAGGCCGTACGCCAGCGCCGCGGCGGTAGGCTCGGGGACGATGCGGACGACGTCGAGGCCGGCGAGTCGGCCCGCGTCGCGGGTCGCCTGTCTCTGGGCGTCGTCGAAGTAGGCGGGAACCGTGATGACGGCACGTTGGACGGGCGCGCCCAGCACGCGCTCGGCGCGGGTGCGCAGCTCGCGCAGGATCGCGGCGCTGACTTCCTGCGGCGTGACGATGGTCGTTCCGCCGTCGGCGCGGGGCATGGAGACGCGTGCGGTTTGGTGCGGACCTTCGACGATGTCGTATGGAAGGAAGGCGGCGTCCTGGGAAGCGTCGGCGCGGGAGCGGCCCATGAGGCGCTTCACGCTCCAGATCACGCGTTTGGGATCGGGCTCGCCCGCGCGAGCGGAATCCCCCACCGCGGCGACGTCCCCGAGGTCGTCATAGCGGACGACGCTGGGAACCAGCGCTCGCTCACCGGGCGATGCGAGCACACGCGCGCCCGTGCCGTCGGACCACGCCACGAGGCTGTTGGTGGTCCCGAGATCAATCCCCACGATGAGGTCGCTTGAAGGCGGCACGCCAGACGATAGCGCGCCGCGTTATCGGGCGCGAGGCTTCCTCCATCAGGCCCGCGTTTGTGTCGATATCCATCGAGCGGATGGGCGCGCGGTGCGCCGAGGCCGCGCCCGCGTCGGGTTCTCGCGTCGGAGCTTTGAGACATGCATCAATCACGATCTTGCCTTGTGGCTTCGCCGCGCTCGCCGGATGTCATGTCGGGGACACTCGGCGCGGCTTGGTGCGCAACTCCCGGTTGGCTTGTCGGATTGATCTCGATCATGCTCTTCCTTGTCGCGCCGCTCTCCGGCGCCCGGGCGCAATCCGAGCCCGAGTCACCAGAGGACACAACCCAGCCCGGGCTGCTCGCGTTCTGGTCCGCCGGCGTCTCCCACGCCACCAACCTCGGCCAGGTCGACTGGTCCAAGTACACCAACGTCACCGTCGAGACACAGATCAACTGGCCCAACACAAGCGCGGAGTTCTACACCGGCGGGCCGACCGATTACTTCGCCCTGCAGCTCATAGGCATAGTCGAGATTCCCGCCGACGGCACCTGGACCTTCGGCCTCTCCAGCGACGCCGGGGCGCGCCTGTTCATCGACGGACAACTCATCGTCAACGACGACGCCAATCACAGCTTCCGCCGGCGAACCGGCTCGGTCGCGCTCACCGCCGGCCGCCACACCATCGAAGTCCGGTACCTGGAAATCTACTACTCACAGGGGCTCGTGCTGGACTGGCAAGGTCCCGGCGTGACCGCCGCCACAACTGTTCCCGTGGAGGCGTTCCGCCACGATCCCGCCGAGGCGAGCGTCACCGACCCCGGGCACGGCCTGCGCGCGTACTGGTCCAACGCCGTCTCCCACGCCACCAAGCTCGGCGAGGTCGACTGGACGACTTACGACACCACCACCATCGAGACCAGCGTCTCCTGGCCCATCACCAACAGCGCGTTCTACGCCGGCGGCCCGACCGACTACTTCGCCGTCAAGCTGAAGGCCAACATCGAGATCCCCGAGAGCGGCACATGGACCTTCAAGCTCGGGAGTGACGCCGGCGCTCGACTCTTCATCGACGGACAGCTCGTCGTCGACGACGACGCGAACCACTCCTTCCGCTTCACCCAGGGCACGATCTCGCTCTCCGCGGGCACCCACACCTTCGAGGTGCGCTACCTCGAAATCTACTACTCGCAGGGGCTCGTCTGCACCTGGAAAGCGCCCAGCGCGTCGTACGAAGAGGTCATCCCGTCGTCGGCGTTCACGCCCGCGGCGGTCGAAGCGCCCGGCGACACGGGCGACGGCCTGAACGCCTATTGGTCCAACGCCGTCTCGCACGCGACCACGCTCGGCCAGGTCGACTGGACCAGGTACGACACCGCGACCACCGTCCCAAAGATCAGCTGGCGCATCACCAACAGCGCGTTCTATTCGGGCGGACCAACGGACTACTTTGCCGTGCGCCTGATGGGCGAGATCACGATCCCAGAGACCGGAACGTGGACATTCAAGCTGGGCAGCGACGCCGGGGCGCGTCTCATCATCGACGGCACGACGGTCGTGAACGACGACGCGAATCACTCGTTCCGGTTTACGCAAGGCACGATCGCGCTGGCCGCGGGAGTTCACACCTTTGAGGTGAGGTACCTCGAAATCTATTACTCGCAAGGGCTGGTCTGCACCTGGAAGGCGCCCTCGGCCGCGTTCGAGGAGGTCATCCCCGCCAGCGCATTCGATCCGCTCGCGTATGTGCCCGGTGCCGACGGGCAGGGGCTGCGCGCGTACTGGTCCAGCGGCGTGAGCCACGCCACCAAGCTCGGCGAGGTCGACTGGTCCACCTACGACACCGTCAGCACCGAAACAAAGGTCTCGTGGGGCATCACAAACAGCGCCTTCTACTCCGGCGGTCCGACGGACTATTTCGCGCTGCGCCTGGTCGGCAAGATCAGGGTTCCCGCCGCGGGCGCGTGGACCTTCCGCCTCGGCAGCGACGCGGGCGCGCGCCTCTTCATCAACGACCAACTCGTCGTCAATGACGACGCCAACCACTCCTTCCGCTTCACGGGCGGCTCGATCACCCTCCCCGAGGGCGAAGTCCGCATCGAAATCCGATACCTCGAAATCTACTACTCGCAAGGGCTCGTGCTGACCTGGCAAGGCCCGGGAACCGCGGAAGAGGTCGTCCCCACCAGCGCCTTCCTCCCCGATCCCGACGAGCCCGCCGCGGACCCGGGCGGCGGAGCGCTCCGCGCCTACTGGTCCAGCGGCACCAGCCACGCCACACGACTCGGCGAGATCGACTGGCTCGCCTACGACACCACCAGCACCGTTCCCAAGCTCAACTGGCGCATCACCAACAACGCGTTCTACACCGGCGGGCCGACCGACTACTTCGCCGCCCGCTTGGTCGGCGAGATCGACATCCCCACCAGCGGCCAGTGGACCTTCAAGCTCGGCAGCGACGCCGGCGCTCGCCTCCTCATCGACGATGCACTCGTCGTCAACGATGATGCCAACCACTCCTTTCGCTTCACCGCCGGCCAGAAGATCCTCACCGCCGGGAAGCACCGCTTCGAGGTCCGCTACATGGACATCTACTACTCGCAGGGGCTCTTCGTCACCTGGCAAGCCCCGGGTGCGCCTTACGAGGAAGTGATCCCGTCGTCGGCATTCTCGACACTCCCGCTCGAATCGCCCGGCGGACCAGCCGCGGGGCGCGGCGGGCTGTCCGCCACTTGGGTGGCCCACAACACGTCGTATCTCGACGGCATCAACTGGACCGCCACAAGCCCTTCCACGCTCTCATCCTCCGGGCCCGTCACCAACCGCGTTGATCACATCGCCTGGCGACTCACCAACAACGCCTTCTACACCGGCGGCCCCACCAACTACTTCGCCACGAAGTTCAGCGGCGTCATCACCATCCCCGAATCCGGCACATGGACCTTCAAGCTCGGCAGCGACGCCGGCGCACGCCTCATCATCGACGGCACGACCGTCATCAACGACGACGCCAACCACTCCTTCCGCTTCACCCCCGGCACGATCGAACTCGCCGCCGGCAAGCACCGCGTCGAGGTGCAGTACATGGAAATCTACTACTCCCAAGGGCTCGTGCTCACCTGGCAGGCGCCCTCGGCCGTCTACGAGGAAGTCGTCCCCGCCACCGCCTTGGGGAGCGATGGCAAGTCCATCCGCGTCGTCCGCTGGCGTGAACGCTCTTTGGAGCAAGAAGAATGAAACCAGCGCCCGGGCCGTTCCCGTGCCGACATCCGCTCTCGGCGTCCATCTCGCCGTTCGGAGATTGACCATGACCTCTCGACTTCCCGGCTTGATCCACTCCGCCCTGCTCGCGTCGCTCTTCTTCGCTGCGCCAGCGCTCGCCCAGGTTGGAGTCACGCGTCCCGAGCGCCCCGCCACCGGCACGCCGGATCCCACCGCGAGAAAGTCGTGGTACGTCCGACAAGGCGGCAACGACACCAACCGTGGAGACACGCCCGTCGCGGCGTTCAGGACAATCCAAAGGGCCGTCGACGCCGTCAACGACGACGACGGCGAGCATGTGATCTACGTCGGCCCGGGAACCTACGCCGAAGGTTTGCGGATCACGTCCTCGCGTGGCACGCGCAGCGGCGCGAGCGGACGGCCCAACGTCGTCTTCGGCGACCCCGCCGGCAAGTACACTAACGACGCAGCGGGGGACGTCATCATCAACCCCGGCACGGGAACAACGCCACTGCAAGTTCAGTCACGCACCGACTGGTCCTTCCGCAACCTCATCTTCCGCGGCGGCTCCAACTACAACCTGTATCTGACCGGCTCGTCGCGCCTGACCTTCGAGCGCTGTGTCGTCCGCCCGCCCGCGTGGTACGGCGTGTACGCCACCGACTGCCCCTCGCTCTCCCTCATCGAGAACGACTTCGAGCGCGACCTCACCACCGGACACTGCACCTACATCTACAACTCCACCGGCGGCAACATCACCATCCGCGGAAACTTCCTCGCCATGCCCGGCTCAAACTACCGACGCAACGGCATGGCCGATGGCTCCTTCAACTGGTCACGCATCTCCTCCGGCGGCGCGGGATACCCCTACGGCATCATCGCCATGGCCTACAGCAGCGCCGCCATCTCCTCCACCATCAACATCACCAACAACATCGTCTCCGACTGCTATCTGCCCCTCTACGCCTACGTCTACTCCGGCTCCTCCTCCGCGCGGTTGACCATCGACGTCAACTCCAACACCGTCGCCGCCAGCATGTACGGCCTGTACGTCTACGACTACGGCGCCACCGCCGCCACCAACCTCATCAACAACCTCGCCGCCGACGTCTACTACGGCTCCTACATCTACACGCCGCGCGGCACGATCAACGGGCACATGGAGCAATCCGCACTCAACTACTGGGACTTCACCGCACGCTCCGAGTCCGGGATCATCACCGACCAGGTGCCGACGTTCGCCGACGTGACGCGCATGAACTTCATGCCCGCCGCCGGCTCGCCCGCCATCAACGCGGGGCCCGCGACCGGCGCGTACGCGACCGATTTCTTCGCACGCGCTCGCCCCTATGACCCGCACCACACCGGAACGGAGCTGGCGGATTTCGGCGCGGTGGAATACCAGAGCACCAAGCCGACCGTGAAGGTCATCCGCTGGCGTGAACAATCGATCGAGGATGATCGCTAGCCGCAAACCGATGATTCGGGGTCCGATCTCTCGCGTGCTCGCGCCGGATCGGAGCCGGATGTTCAATCCGCGTTCAGATCGCCCGGAATCGGGGTGTACGCGGGGCGACGCGATCCGCGCCTCCATCCACGCGCCCGCCGCTCACTCCCACCACACACGCGCCCACATCGCCAGGTTGATCGAGGGCCAGGCGAGCTGCCACACCTTTGACGCGTCCGATCGGATCATCTCGCGCAGCATGGGCGTGAACACGCCGCGCGCCCACTCCGACCGCTCGATCTCCGAGCCGCGATCGATCACCCACGACTGAAATGGCAGGGGAAAGCTCGCCTTGGGCCTCTCCACGATCTCGCGCGGCAGGTCACCCGCAAAGGCCTCTCGCAACGCGATCTTGCTCCTCACCATTCCAGCCGAACCCGCGCCCGTTGCGTCGTCGCTCGTCGCGAACTTCATGCCCATTGGCAGTTCGTCGGCGAGTCGCGCCACTTCGATATCCGCGATCGGCGTGCGCCCCTCGATGCTCTCGAGCATCGACGCGCTGTCGAGACGAAGCAGGAGCCCCGTCAGATTGATCCGCCGGATGAACCGCAGGTGCGCCTCGGCGGGATCATCAACGCCCCGCGATGCACGCTCGAACTCCGCGTCATAGGCTGCGCGCAGTGTCTCATCGTCCTCGCTCAGGCGGCGGAACTCATCGGTAATCGCCCCCCGCTTCACGTCCGGCGACATCCACGCGGTGCTGACCAACTGGTGTGTGCCGCCCTCACGACGCCACTGCGATTCGCTCTTGCGTCGCGTGTGCTCGAAGACCCCCTGCATCGGCGCGACGTATCCCGCGAAGAGCTCGTCAGCGCCCTCGCCCGAGAGAGCGACGACGCGCCCGTCGGCGCGGATCCGAGCGGCCACCGCGTTGATCGCGACTTCGTTGGGCGTGCTGAGCGGCACGCCGGTGCGGCGGATCATCGACTCCCACTGGCTCGCGAACATCGCGCGATCGACCCGCACTTCGGTGTGGCGGCTCTCGATCGCCCCGGCCATCAATCGCGCATACGCGAAGTCGTCGCTTCCAGCCTGCCCATCGGCGCCCGCGGCTCCGGCGCAATAGGTCATCACACGCCCCTCGCGATCCGCGATCGTGTCGCCGATGCTCACAGGCTGGTCGCTCGCGCCCCCCGCGTTCCGCCGCTCGCTCGCGATCTCGCCGGCGATCATGGCGATGATCGAACTGTCGATGCCCCCCGAGAGCAACTCGCACACAGGCACGTCGGACCGCAGGTGGCGACGCACAGAATCACGCACACAGGCCCGCACGGCGTGGCTCGCCCGCTCCAGCGTCCACTCGCTTCCCGCCGCACCGCCCGCGGATCGCGACGCGCTCGCACCGAGGCGGGAATCGCCCCACGAGTCAGAGGACTTCACCGCCGCGTGCTCGCCCGAAAGATCGACCTCGAGCGTCTGCCCGGGGAGGAGCGTGCGCACGCCCGCGAAGAGCGTTCGCGCCCCGAGCGTCACGCGGATTGTCGTCAAGTATGCGCTGGCCGTGATCGGATCGGGGCGCGCCCGCACGGCGGGGTGCGCGAGAATCGCCGGGACCTCGCTGGCAAAGACCAGTTCGTCGCGGGCGTCCGCGCCGCCGCCCACGCGGACCACGGCGTAGTACAACGGCTTGATGCCGAGCGGATCGCGCGCAAGCACGAGCTTCTGCGCGTCGACATCGACATACGCCAGCGCGAACATCCCGCGCAGCCTGGCGATCGCTCCGGTGCCCCAACGCGTCAGCGCATGAAGCACGGTCTCGGTGTCGGACGCCGAATGAAATCCAACACCTTCCGCGCTCAGTTCGCGCCGAAGTTCAAGGTCGTTGTAGAGTTCGCCGTTGTAGCTGATTGCGTGCCGCCCGCCCGGCGCGATCATGGGCTGATGGGCCGCCTCGGAGAGGTCGAGGACCGCCAGACGCCGATGGGCCAGCGCGAAGTTCTCGGAGCGCCAGAGACCGGCGCCATCGGGCCCGCGGTGCGCAAGGCGGTCGCGCATCCGCCGCAGCGTCGCGTCATCGACCGACACAGGATGAGGCCGCGTCGTCGCGACGCCGACAATCCCGCACATGACGCCAGAGTATCGACCGCTCGCGGTCAATCACAACACTGCCGCCAACGCGCGAGCATCGCCCCTCTCACTTGCCTTTCGCACCCATCCGCGCAAACTCCCACAGATCGGCGTTCACCCGACGCCCGGTCCATCGAGACGTCCTTCGGAGGCCCGTGCCATCCGCTGCCGCGTACCACCCCTCCACCACGACCCGGTCTTCTGCCAACTCAAGAAGGCGCACTTCACCGCGGGCCACGCGCGTCACCCGTCCGCGCCCGCCGCTGATCTCGCCTTCGTAGTCCAGATACGCCGCCCGATGATCGACCAGGCGCGTCGCCTCAAACCTATCCGTGGCCTCATCCGGCCGGGTGTCCACCCGAAAGGTCATGAGCCGCCCGCTTTCCAGCCGGATCATCCAGTCAAAGTGCGATCCGCCATCAGGCGTATCGTGGCGCAAGATCACGCTGGCAACGGACTTGGTGGGCTGGGAGGGGCTCATGGACGACTCCGGGCCAAGACGGCAACTGGCCGATACCATTGAAGCCCTCGCGGACGCCCGGGGCATGGTCGCCCCGCCGCCGCCCAATGACCGGAGTTGCTTCATGGACGCGCCCCGCCGCCTCGCACTGGCCCTCACCCTGTCCGTCGCCGCCTTCTCGACCTTCTCGGGCTGCACCCAGCAGCGCCCGATCCACGTCATCCGCGCCGCCGCCGAGGCGGCCTACGACAAGGGCGATTACGAACTCGCGCGGCTCGAATACGAGCAGCTCGTCGAGCGCTATCCGGGCGACCCCACCGCCCGCTACGGCCTGGGAATGTCATGCCTCAAGGTCAACGACCCCATGAAAGCCCGCGAGCAGCTCGCGATCGCCTACGAGGTCGACCCCACCCGCGACGAAGTGATCGACGCCTATTGCGTCGCGCTCTACGAGGCCAAGGAGCAGGACACGCTCATGATCTTCCTCCGACGCCTCTCGCTGGAACGCGGCCAGATCAATGACTTTCTGCGCCTGGGCACCTATGCCGCCAAGATCGGCAATGCGGATGAGGCGCTGTCCGCATTCAAGACCGCCAAGCGTCTGGACGCGGGCAAGTCCACCCGGCCCCTGATTGCGCTCGCCGATTTCTACAGCAGCGTGAACGACAAGCCCAACCAGGTGAAGTCCCTCCGCCAGGCCCTTTCGATCGACCTACGCGACCCCGCGGTCAACCAGCGCATCCGCGATCTGGGCGAGATCCCCGGGCCCAGCTTTGCGATGCCGGTCGAACTCGAATAGCGAACGCAAATCAGCGTTCCGATGATGACGAATGGCGAGGTCGCTCGGCATCTCCAGGCAAGGGCTGCGGCGCGCGATCCGCACCGCCTCTCCCGCCACGATTCTGATAGCCTGCGCCCGGTCGGGATGTGCGCGCCGCGGCGCGGGAGGACTCGGCATGAACAACGTGCGGCGTGCATGGGCGATGCTGGCGGCGGTCGTGAGCAACCCGTTCTGGTGCGCCGCGGCGCAGGGCGCCGGCGCGAACATCAATCGCCCCGGTTCACGCGCGATGCAACCCGCCGAACGGACGCGGACTGCGACCCGAAACCACCCGCTCGCGTCGAACGCGGACCTGCCGGCATCCGCCGACCTTCGCCCCAAGTTTGCGGGCTTCGGGCTCACGCCCCGCGTGCAGGGCGGGCGCGGCACATGCTCGGTCTTCGCCGTCACGCAGGCGCGGGAGTTCGCCGTCGCGCGAAGGAAGGGTGTTGGCGAACGCCTCAGCGAGGAGTTCCTGAATTGGGCCTCGAACCAGGCGGTCGGCGAGACGGCCGACGGCGGGTTTTTCTCCGATCTCTGGAAGGGCTTTGAGAAGTACGGCGTGTGCGCCGAACCCGCCATGCCCTACCGCGAGAAATTCGAGCCCGATGCGTCGCCGAGCGCCGACGCGACGGCCCAGGCCGCCGCGGCTCAGAAACTCGGCCTTCAGCTCCACTGGATCAAGGAGTGGGACGTCAACACCGGGCTGACCGCCGAGCACCTGGCGTCGATCAAGAGGACGATCGCGGGAGGATGGCCGGTGTTCACGGGCCTGCGCTGGCCGAAGCACGCTGAGTGGGATAACAACGTGCTGCGGATGGCCGCGCCCGCGGACGTGTTCGACGGGCACAGCATCCTCTTCGTCGGCTATCGCGACGACCCGGCGATGCCGGGCGGCGGCGCCTTCATCTTCCGCAACTCATCGGGGCCCGCGCGCGAATCAGAAATGACCTACGAATACGCGCTCGCCTACGCCAACGACGCCGCATGGATCGATGCGCCGCTGATTGACGCGGGTGTCAGCGCGAGTGCCGGATCGCAGGAGCAGGACGCGGAACGCGGCCAGGCGATCCGTCCGGGTGTTCGACCTCGCGCCGAGGACGCCACCATCACGGAGCTGCTCAGCCCCTCCGCGCTCGCGCCCGCCGGGCGAAACCGCCGCGTGTCGAGCAACATGCAGCCCGCGTGGAACACCGAGAATCTCGACATGACGTGGCTCCAGCCGGGCGAGTCGATCGAGATGCCGCGCCTCGAAGGCCCGGGCGTCATCACCCACATGTGGTTCACCAGCCACGCGGGATGGACCGGCGAACTCAACTCCCTCTCGCTCCGAATCTACTGGGACGGGAGCACAACGCCCGGCGTTGAAGCGCCGCTCGCCGACTTCTTTGCCGTTGGCCAGGGCAAGCCCGCGGTCGTTGAGAGCGAGGTCGTGCAGGTCTCGGCGACCGGTTCGCTTTCCTGCTATTGGCGCATGCCCTTCGAGAAGTCCGCGAGGATCGTCGTCACCAACGACAACCCCGAGCGCGGCGCCGGCCTGTACTGGCAGGTCGATTGGACGCAGCTCCCAAGCCTTCCCGCCGGCACGCCGAGGTTCTACGCGAAATACCGCCAGGAATACCCGGCTCAATCCGGGCGCGATTATGTCCTCGCGGAACTCACCGGCAAGGGGCGATACGTCGGCACCGTGATGTCCCTCACGCTCGCGCAGGACGGCTGGTTCGGCGAGGGCGACGACTTCTTCTTCATCGACGGCGAGCAGACGCCGAGCCTGCAGGGCACCGGCTCTGAGGATTACTTCAACGACGCGTGGGGATTCAGGCCGCGCACCAGCCGCTGGTTCGGCTCGCCGCGCTGGCAGGGAGATTCGACCGGCGACAGCGGCGTGTGCTATCGCTGGCATGTCGCCGACGCCGTCAACTTTGATCGCTCGCTCAAGGCCGCGATCGAGCACAAGGGCAATCTGCCCGAGGACACCGCCGGATTCTTCGTCGAGCGCCCGGACTTCATCAGCAGCGTCGCGTTCTGGTATCAGGAAGGCGAGCCCGCGCCGTGGGCGCCCCTGCCGGGCTGGAGCGATCGGCGCGTGCCATGGGACCGGCACCACTTCGTGCGAGATTATCAGGCCGCCAGGCAATCGCTGGGCGACACGGTGAAGATCGACACGTCGGGATTGTTCGGCGCTCGCCCGGTTCTTCTGTGGACCAACCGCGCGCCGGACGCGTCGGTGTCGTTCCCGTTCGAAGTAAAGAGCGACGCCGAGTACGCCGTGCGGCTGACGGCCGCCAGCGGCGGAGATCACGGCAAGTACCACGTCGAGATCGATGGCCGGCGCGCAGACACGCTCGATTTCCGCACGCCCGACGGCGCGGAACTCGATCTGTCGCTCGGGCGGCTCACGCTGACCAAGGGACCGCACACGATCGCGTTCAAGGCCACCAAGGATCAGCCCGGACCGCTCGCGATCGAGATGCTGCGCCTGCTGAAGCTCCCGCCCGCCGCCAAGCGAGAACCAAAGACGCATCACGAGGCGCACTTCGTCCGTCTGGCGATCGGGCGAGCGGCCTACGCCTTCCGCCTCGCCTTCGGGCGCGTGCCCGAATCGCTCGATGATCTCGTGAAGTCCGGTACTCTCGACGCGCGATACCTGAACGACGAAAACAACGTGCCGCTCAAGTCGCGGCGCGAGGGCGAGCACCTCGTCGTCGAGAGCACCGCGGGTGAGGTCTGGACGCACAAGTGGACCGGTCTGGACGCAAGGCGGTAATCGCTGAAGCGATCTTCCACATGCGGCGCGAAGGCCCGCGGTCGCGAACCCCCTACCGGATTTGCCCCGACCGCACGCGGCGCCTCGGGAGCTTGATCCATCGCGCGAGCCCGTCAATACTTGCACAATGACGCAAGTACACAAGCGATCTCGATCGGGCTCGAAGGCCCCGGGCGAAGACCGAACACGGGACGCCAAGCGCCCCGCCAACGCCGGTCGCACCGCGAAGACCTCGCGTCCCGCGACGCCCAGGCACGCCGCCGCCCGGCGCGCCCCGATCGATTCCCTGCTCAATCCCGATCTCTTCCGCGCCCTGTGCGATCCGACCCGAGCCGCCCTGGTCGCGTGCATCGCCAAGTGCGGGCGCGGCTGCTCGGTCAGCGAGGTCGCGCAGTGCTGCTCGGTCGATCTCTCGGTCGTTTCGCGCCACCTTGCGTTGCTCGCCGACGCCGGCGTGCTGGAGTCCCGCAAGCAAGGGCGGACGGTCTATTACGCGGTGCGCTACGCGGAGCTCGTCACGCTGCTCCGCTCGCTCGCCGACGCGTTTCACGAGTGCTGCCCCGAAGGGTGCGGCCAAGGCGGAGGCTGCTGTGGCTCGCCCTAACCCAATCCGCGTGCTCTTCCTTTGCACGGGCAACTCGTGCCGAAGCCAGATGGCCGAAGGTTGGGCCCGCGCGTTGCTCGCCGATCGTGTCGAGGCCCATTCCGCGGGCACCAGCCCGCAGGGGCTCAACAGGCTGGCGGTGATCGCGATGCGCGAGGCGGGTGTCGACATCTCTCGCCATGAATCAATGTCCGTTGAATCGCTCGCCCGTTTCGAGTTTGCGTGGGTCGTCACGGTGTGCGATTCGGCCCGCGAGGCGTGCCCGGTCTTTCTTGCAACCGCGCGGGTCATCCACCAGAGTTTCGACGATCCACCGCGCCTGGCGCACGGGGCGCGGAGCGACACCGAAGCGCTCCCCCACTACCGGCGCGTCCGCGACGAGATCAAGGAGTTTGTCCAGCGTCTTCCCGATGTGCTGCAAGGAGTTTTCCCATGACGAGCCATGCCAAGTCAAAGTCCGCGGGACGTTCGTGCGGGTGTTCGGATTCGTGCTGCTCGGAAACCACCTCGAGCGCCGCCGGCGCACCGCCCGACGCCGCCGCTTTTCACGAAGTCCGCGAAAAGGTCCGCGAGGGATACGCCGAGATCGCGCGCTCGGGCTGCTGCGCCGGGCCATCGGGAGCGACGGGCGGCGGGTGCTGTGGCGCGACCGCGTTCACGCCCGAGCAGCTCGCCGAGGCGGTCGGCTATGCCTCGGGCGAACTCTCCGCCGTGCCCGACGGCGCGAACATGGGCCTGTCGTGCGGGAATCCCACCGCGATCGCGTCGCTCCGCCCGGGCGAGGTCGTGCTCGATCTGGGCGCCGGCGGCGGGTTCGATTGCTTTGTCGCCGGTCCAAAGGTCGGCGCGTCCGGGCGCGTCATCGGCGTGGATATGACGCCCGACATGCTGAGCAAGGCCCGCCGGAACATCGCGTCGTACCGCGAGCATTCCGGGCTCGACAACGTCGAGTTCAGGCTGGGCGAGATCGAGGCACTTCCGGTCGCGGATGCGAGCGTGGATGTGGTCATCTCCAACTGCGTGCTGAACCTCTCGCCCGACAAGCCGCGCGTGTGGCGCGAGATCGCCCGCGTGCTGAAGCACGGCGGGCGCGTCGCGGTGTCGGACCTGGCGCTGCTCAGGCCGCTCCCCGCGCGGGTGCTCGCGGACGTGGAGGCCCTCATCGGCTGCGTCGCGGGCGCGGTGCTGGTGGAAGAGACTCGCGTGATGGCGCTGGCCGCGGGCCTCACCGACATCGTGCTCACGCCCAAGAGCCACTACATCGACGCGATGACCAACTGGGAGGACCCGCTTTACCGCAAGATCGTGGAGAGCTTGCCCCCGGGAACCAAGCCGAGCGACTTCATCACGAGCCTCGACGTGACGGCACGGAGGCCATAGTCGATCAGCTCGTGGATTCTCTGAATCGGACGCCGGACCTGACGAGTCCGCGAGGAAGGTCCGGGTCGCATACTCGCGGGTGACACGCAAACCGCGCGTCAATCACGAGCGTTCACGCGCGATCGCGGGCCTTCTCTGCTTTCGGGCGGCGCGGTTCGCGCGGCGCTTCGCGCAACGACTCGCCGGCCGCTTCACGCGCGGACTCCTCCGCGTGCTCGCGAAGTTCGCCGTTGCCAGCTTCGCGCGGCGCGGCGCCCTCGGGCTCCATCGCCCGGGCCGCACGCCGCTCGGCCGCTCGGCGCAGCGCCGATGACGACTTGAAGTTCGAGACCTGGCGTGCCGGGTTGTGGGCCGCCAGAGGATGCTCCGGCGTGCAGACCTTCGCGCCCAGCACCAGGCCGATGTACAGCTCGTGGTCCGCCTCGATGTCGAAGTGACGGACCACTTCGCAATCGATCGCGATGATGGAGCGGCTCAGGATCGGCGACGTCGAGACGATCCGCTCGGTCGCCACGGAATCAAACTGATCGCCGTGCTCCGAGAGATGCCCCGAGAAGCGCCGGACCAGCACGCGATCGTTCGGGTCGATCATCGACACGCCGAAGTAGTGGCTGTCCCGGATGATCGGCTCAAGACCATGCCCCTTCCATGCCGCGACCGCGAGCAAGAGCGGCTCCTCCGCGACGGGCATGACGGACTTCACGATCACCCCGCCCCGTTTGCCCTCGAAGCTCGACGTCATGACAAAGAGCCCGCCTGGAATGCGGGTGAGCACGTCCTTGGTCCGTGCGGCCTTGTCTTGCACGCGCCAGCCTCTCCGCGGCCACGAGCCGCTGCGTTTCGGGGATTCGGCGTTCAACGCCGCCCAATCCAGCCGGACTCCGCGCCCTTGCATGAAAAGGGTCCGATCATGCCGATCAGTGGGGCAGAACGCCCCGAGACAGATGTCCTTGCGCTGCCTTCGCTTGCCGGGTTTCACCAGTTTTCCACAGGTCAGGAGGACAACGGAAACTGAACACAGACAGGTTCTGCACGAGTTATGCACAAGTGCGCGAACTTTCGCATTCTGTGTTGAAGCGTGGGGCAAAGTGGGGCATAATCCACCGCCGATCCAGGAGTGAGGCGGTGCTGATTGCTGTACGTGGGGTATTCCGAGCTGGTGATCGACGCCAAGGCGCGGCTGGCCGTGCCGGCGCGGTACCGCGCTCAGTGGGACCCCACGGCCGACGGGAAGCACTGGGTGCTGGTTCCGTGGGAGCGCGGCCTGCTGCGCCTCTATACGGAAGTCGGTTTCTCACAATTAGTTGCGCAAATGAAGAGTTCGTTGACGCCGAGCCCGGAACGGGCACGGCTCCAGGCCGCTTTGTTCGGGTTCGCCGAGGCCGTCGAGATGGACGGCGCTGGGCGCATCGTGATCCCCAAGCACCAGTTGGAGCGGACCGGGCTTTCGGGCGAGGTGGTGATGATCGGGTCGGGCGACCGGTTCGAGATCAGAGCCAAGGGAGCCTGGAAGACCGGCGAGGACGAGTTGTTCGCAAGCCTGCCGTCGATGGCTCGGGACGTGGAAAAGTCGGATCGTCCGGGCGGCGGGGAGAAGTAGTTGTGTGAGGGAGCCCACCCCGGGCTTTCGCGGGCTTGGGGTGGGATTGACAGTTCGATTCGTGATCTTTGAGCCGGCGCGGGCCTTCGAACGGACTCGG